>DUPM01000035.1 GCA_012838315.1 Clostridiaceae bacterium | reverse complement strand
CTCAGTAATTTGGCGGTAAATGAAGCGTTTCATGGCTTCGCATCTCTTTGTAAAATTTGCAGATTACCGCCAAAAGTTTCAAAACATCTTAATTTGGCGGTAAATGCATACGAAACAGCTCAAACCAACTATTGAGTAATCCGTGCCAAATTGAGCCATCGTTCCGGGAATTCGACGCACCTACTCAAATGCGCTCGCATCGATCTGGCTTGCTACAGAGGAGCGCCAGTTTATGTTCGGAAAATAAATTGTCTCTATTTATCGCGTCTTAATTCGGGTGAAGGCAGTCTCTGTTTATGTTAATCCTTTAACAGTTTCATGCCTTTCACGGTTATAAGCAAAGAGCCTATTTTCAGGCTCTTCACATATCCAGTGATGAAAATACGAGAGTGCCCCGGGGGAGTCCATTTGTATTTCCACTGCACGAAATACAAGAGCCCGATGCGTGATGCATTCGGCTCTTTACGCGGCGTATATTATTGATAAGGTCTGCAAATTGACTAAATGAGTTTTCGTTTGCGAGCCTCGGTCACCGCAGCGATCTTGCTGCTCACACCGAGTTTTTTGAAATTTTGCTTATTATGATATTTGACGTTTTCTGTTTTTAGATTCAACTCCAGCGCAATTTCTGCCGTAGATAGTCCCTCCGCCTGAAGCTTCAGTATCTTGATTGCATTTTCGCTAAAGACGGCCTCCTCTGTCAGCACTTTCAAGTATCCCGGATATGTCACGGACATCACCTCCGTCTCCGAGTACACTTGTTTTGCGTAATCCTTGTGACTCGCAACCCACGATGTCTCTTTTAACAGACGAATGACCGCCGAACCTTCTCTTGAGACGATTCGAACAAAGTGATACGATTCAGCCTCCTTCATTGCATCGCAAAAGTTGCGATCCCATTCCGCATGACCCATACGATACTGCGTGATTGCCATAAGTATCATCGTCTCTATGTATATATATTTGCGATTCATCACTTCACTGTAATAGCGCAATTTCTGCAACAAACCAAGCGCTTTATCATTTTTCCCCATGAGTAAATACACACGAACTTTCGCCAAATACCGATAGCGCTCCAATGTTGCAAACTCGATATTCTCATCGGGAGCATTTTCAAACCAATCGATTGCCTCAATCGCGTTTCCGCGATACAAGTCAACTCGCGCTTTTAGTGCCAACAGATTCGGAATCAACCGTAAGGATCCTTCTTGCTCAACCTTTTTTCGAAAACAGAATATCTGATCATAAGCATCCTCAACGTGATTATTTATGATATTCAGCCACACCAGTATACCGACTGCGACAAAGCACTGTTCCATCTTGCCGCCGGACTGAGCCTGCATCATCCCCTTATTAGTCAGATTTGCAATCTCATAACTATCATGACCCTTTTCAAAAGCAGTCTCCGCCAGCGCCAGGCTAAGTAATCCCTTTCCGTATTTACCCAGCGTCAATTCCAGCGGTTTGCCGATGGTTTTTGCGATTTCCTTGTCACGCTTACTCCACTCACAGAAATCTTTACCACCGTTCAATTGCGAGGGCATATTGCTGGTCACCGAAAACTCGGGTAGCGTAATGTTTCTGTTCAAGATCATCGAACTCGCGCGTTTGAATATATCTACCAGCCCCGTCGTCCCTCTTTGCGGCAGTCCGATATCTAGGTATGTCAAATGGCCTCGTGCCAATCGCTTCGCACTCCCCGATAAACTCGACTCCGCTATCTTGAGCTCCTCATACCAACGTTCACTTTCTTCCACATTCATCAATATCGACTGGAGCATGCTCATGCCGGACATTAAATCCACACTGTCGCGAATCATATCCTCCGGCAACGCTAAATAATAACGGCGCAATTCATAATAGTGACCGGTCGCAGGATTTTTGCGTGTATTGGCAATCAATAACCCGGCAATGCGCTCCATGTCTTTACATGCCTCATACATCAACAGCGCTTTGGGCGTGTCGTCCTCTAACTCATAGTAGAGTCCTGCGTTATAGTAAAGACGCTCCCAGCGCTCTTTCGTATATTTACGCAATAATCGCCGGCGCATCGCATGCCTCATGGACAGTCGAAGTACATACACCGTCCTGCCGACGACGGTTTCTTGCACATGAATAAAATTCCCCAAATGCTGAGCGCGCGTGATAATCCGCTCAATATCATTGCGCCCGGTAATCATCTCCGCGAGTCGCACGTCAAACTCTTCCACAATAGAAACCTGCATCAGAAATTCTTGGACATCAACATCCCATTGGTCAAATACGTGGTGATCCAGATAATCCCAAAATCCACTTCGCATTCTCTCAATGCCGTTGTCGTCAAAAGGCACGCCGGACTTCATCTCTGTCGCAATCAATCGAGCGACGATACCGATGCCCTTGCTAATGGTCAATATTTTGTCTAGCGCAACTTCCGGTGGGGACATCCCCCATAATGCAAAATACTCAGCCATTTCTTCTCGGGATAAGGCCAAATCTTCTTCCTCGATCACCGTGAATACTTTGCGATAATATATAGGAACCAGCCACGGTGACATCCGGCATCTTGCGGACAAAATAAGCCACACATCCGATCTTCCGGCCAACGCCTCAATCTTATTAACTAAACCATCTCTTAACTCATCATCACGCAACTGATGAAGGTCATCAATGACGACAATAGTATGTTTCCCGCCGAGAGGTATGTCCAGGTCATCAATGCTCATATTCTCAGCTGAGAATGAATAATAACGCCGCTTCCCAATAAAAGACTGAATAAACGAAGTCTTCCCACAACCGGATATGCCGTACACGTAAACCGTCTGCATCAATGTCTGTGCCGCACGCATCTTTTTGTTCGCTAAATGGGGTCGAATATAAAGGGTGTCCTCATTCTGAACACCGGCTGCTATTCGAATCGTATCCAACTCTGTCATGGGCACACTCTACTTTACAGATTTGCCGAAAATAGCCCTAAAGCTTCAGCTGAAAATGAGTTTAGCATAACGCAAGTCTTTCAGACCACTCCTCAAAAGGGGAGTATGCGATTTTTTCGCTCCGTCATCATGTTTGCATATGCATTTTCGCGCAAAAAAATCCTGAGTTTTCGAAATGATTATCCATAAAACAACAACGAAAAACGCCCCTTCGCAACATGCGTGTAAAGGCGTCTCTCGTTATGAAATAGAGGGTGTTCGAATCGCGCAAATCCGCGCATCTAATTAGGGTTTAAAGAATCCGATGACGCTAAATCCGGTCGGCATCGGAATCGTCAGCATGTAAATTGTCGCAATTAAAAAACTCAACAGAGAGACTGCGATAATAACATATTTGTTCTTATCACTCTTAAAAGAACCGGCGATGCCCAATAAAAATAGAACCACGCCATAAATGACCGTAACTAAGCCGTAGGCGTCTCCGTTAGTGTTATCTTTTACACCCTGCGCCAAGACCGCATCCGACTCGGCGAGCAAGGTCTGAGCACTCGCAAAATAGGAGCTCACGAAAGCCTCATCCGAAAACGGCGATACCGTGGCTTGCTCGTTTTGCATCCAGTCCAAAACAATTTCCGTCGGATTATCAGACGCATACTCCCAGTTCCATCCGATGACCGTCGCCATCTCACTGGTCAAATTATCATTGAGTTTGAAAAACAGCTTGTTCGCCGCCTGCTCCAAGGCCTCATCATTTCCGTTGTCCTGCGCGAAACTGATGTCAATTTGCAAGTCACTGACTTCGCTCCAGAGCATCATATCCTGCATCATATTTTGAACACCTGCGTTGTATTCCGAGTTGCCTTCAGCGGCTATATTGTTGCTCTTGGTGTAATTCGTGGATTGATTGCCGCCGTGAAGTGAGCCGACCCAACTGGCCCATGCGGTGAAAAGCGCCGTAATACCCAGCATGATCACCACGACGATTTCCAAAATATGTGCTGTGCTTTTTTTCTTCTTTATCTCTGTCATATTTTTCGTTCCTCTCATTTATTTGCCAGCTCGATTTCAAGACATTCGCCCATCTCATTACGCACGGTCGATTTTTTACATCAAAATCGAGCTGAAATTCTTGAAAATAGGAAGTCGCGACACGAAGGCATTTGACACACTTTCGGCGTACTTCCTATATTTTCGCTTTGTGAAGGCAGGCATTCGAACCCCCGCGCGAAATGCGCCCCCTCCTCTTGAATACGTCTGAATTATGCGAGTTTCTGTCCATCTTTGGTGGTCATTTTTCCTGTCACAATCATGATGATGTCAATGATATAAAGGATTCCAAATACACCGCCGGTCAGGAGCTTTAAAACGCCAAGGCCGGTGTGTCCGAGATAGAAGCGGTCAATGCCCAGTCCACCGAGAAAAATTGAAAGAATAAGAGCTGTTGTTTTTGATTTCATAATCTGCCTCCATTTTTAAGTGTTTTTCGTCTTGATATAGCTAACGGTATTTTCTGCCTGCGATTCAGCTATCGACGCGAAAAGCGCTGTGTAGAGAACGGCATACATGAAGACCGCTAATGCCCAATGCTATGAATAATCATGCGAAATAAAACCTCGCTCGCCTATATCCAAATTCGGTTTTGTGAATCTTTGATTTTTCCGCACGCTTTCACGATATCGAAAAGTGCAAGGATCGCCGGAATGGCCGTCCAGCAAAACAGCAAGTATGCTATTCCGG
>DUPM01000034.1 GCA_012838315.1 Clostridiaceae bacterium | reverse complement strand
GTTCCTCATCAACAGGTATCGGTGTAGGCGTCACCGTAACGGTCGGTTCAGGAATGTCCGTTACAACAGGAGTGGGTGTGACTGTTGGCGTAGGTTCTTGAGTTGGCGTAACAACTTCCGAAACTAAGATTGTACTACTGCCCAACGAAAATTCTCCGTACGTAAGAGTGACATATGCCCCAAAAACATATTCACCCATCTGATCTGTGTTGAGATAATAGTATCCTGATGTCTCATTTTCAGGAAAATTTATATTTACAGCTTCACCATTGAGTCTAAAATTGATCTCATAGGGTGTTTCTTCCGGCAAGGTAATATGAAAATATGCACTATCTCCGACACTAACTTGTTGTGCTGAAGCGTTTATCGTTACTTCCGGCAGCTCTTCAAAGAGTTGCAAATCTGCTTCGTCAGCAATGATCTTTAATATGGACCCGCTGTAACTAAATTCATCCGCCACGACTCTCCCGTTTATGGTCATGTCATAGGCGTTTAAGGTTATTCTACCGTTAGGAGCATATACAACACCCGATAACTCGACCTGTGTTCCGTTTACAGTGATGTTTCCTGTTTCCGAATACAAAAGTATTCTTCCGTTGTTAATGATGGTATCAACATTTAAGGTGATGTCTCCATTGGCAACAATTACGACATCTCCACTGAAAGTGGCACTGCTTATTGATAAGCTTCCCTCTGTGTAGTAGAAGCCATCGGCAATAATGTCGTTCTGCGAAGTGAACACGTCATCTTCCATCGTGGTCATAAGGTCCGCTTTTGCAAGAATTTTATCTCCCCAATCCGGCATCTCAAGAGGGGCTATATTCTCATCTGCCCCAGACATCGCTGTTGTCCATCCGGCTGGTTGAACTGTTCCTACCGTTCTTGCATAACCATTCACATATAGTTCTGATCCCTGGTAAACGAAGTTTTTGCCCGAATATATATCGCCTGTAATATCACTTTTCCAACCGCTAAAACTTAAGTCAGACACCATACTTCCTGCAAAAATTGCATACGGGAACATTCCCGTGTCTTCAGGTATTGGTGTCGGTGTAATCTCCGCTTCCGGATTGTCGCCTGCAACATCATCCGCAACAAGGCAAACCTCGGATGGAGCAACCGGCGCTGACTCTAAACCACTTACTATAAATCCAAAAGATACGCTACCTGAAGGCTCAATGTTTGCGTTATGGGCTTCGCTTCCAATATCAACAGAATTAGCAGGGGTGTCTTCATTACTCAGATTTTGAGCATTCCAGATGCTATTAATCGTCACACTCGAGCCGAAGACAAATTCAAGCCTCCATCCCTCGACCTTCATATCGGAAATATTTGTAACCGTAATCTCACACTGTGTATTGTTTCCCCAAGTCGAAGTCTGATTATAAACGACAGCTAAAGGAGCACAGTCGTACTCTCCATGAGTGTTGGCGTCCGCACGAATTTCAGATAAAGGCATAGTACTCAACAATAGGGTAATCACCAATGTGCTTATAATCCATTTATACATTCTTCGGGTTAATTTGCGCATAAGAGCCTCCGTCGTATATCTCATTTTCTAATTATCTTTTATGGATAAATTTAACACGCATGGTAATATAATGCAAATTTTAGAAATAATTTGAAATCAAAAATTATCGCTTTCGCGTTCGAACTGAGTCCCCATTCAAATAATAAACCGGAACTTCGGGGTTGCAGGTTTTTGGGGGTTCTTCAATTTGAGAGAAAACTTAAAGCTTACCTATTTGCTTCAAAATGTGCCTTACTCTTCTCTCATTCTCAATTCGCCTTCCCCTATACGACGTTTATCCGAACTGTGACATTAATATGCTTTTTAATCTGCTTATTTCGACATTTCTCCCCGTCACCGGTAAATTGGATGTGACGCGCAAAGTTCCTAAAATAAAGGATTTCAACGGTATTTATCGACGCATCCACACTATTGTCTCCACATGCCCCGTCCACGGGAACATATCGACCGCCTGCACATACTCGGCTTGATAACCGTATTCAGTCAAACGCGACAAATCGCGCGCGAGAGTGGCGGGGTCGCAGGAGATGTAGATGATATGTGGTGGGGCGAGTTCGGAGAGGCGCGAGAGTAGCTTGCTGTCACAGCCTTTTCTCGGCGGGTCTAAAATGACGACGTCCGGCGTGCTGTCGAGCGATGAGAAATCAAAGTATTCGGCGCGGCCGATGTGGAATTCGGCGTTTTGGACGTGGTTGCGAGTGGCGTTTCGACGGGCGTCTTCAATGGCTTTGGGATTGCTCTCGAGGCCGATGAGTCGAGATGCGGAATCCGATAGATGCAATCCGATGCTGCCTGTGCCGCAATAGATGTCGAGGACGGTCTTGGGACCGTCGCCCGGCAATGCGTTGAAGAGGTCTTGGGCGATGTCGTAGAGTTTTTCGGCTTGGTCGGTATTGACTTGAAAAAAGGATTCCGGCGAGATGATGTATGCTTGATTGCCGATTTTTTCGACGATTTCTTTTTCGCAAAGCGTGAAGGTCGGGGCGTCTTTTTGGAGGCGCGCACGGATTTTTTGATCGAGGGCCGGAAATGCCATGAGGTTGTTTTTGTTTTTTGGCAACGGGACGAGGAGTCGGCAGAGTGCCTGAGAGGTGCGCGTGCCAATGCGGACGATGAGTCGGGTGTGACGCGATAGTTTATCGCGAACGTTTCGTCCTTCAGGGGCGTTGATGTATTTCTCGACTTCGTCCTTGATGAGGTCGGCTACGGGGTGGGCAATGGCACAACGGGACATCAGGACGGTTCGGTGGCTTTTTTCAGCATAGAGGCCGAATGCGAGGCGTCCGGATCGGTCGTCTCGATTTATTTGATATTGCATGTGATTGCGATAGCCCGTAGTCTTGTCTTCTTCGGCCTTGACGATGGGTTGCATGATTTTTTCGAGTTGCTCGGCGGGCACGCCACCGATCCGCGTCAGGCAATCCGACAGTTGTTGTTGTTTGAGTTCTGCGCCTGCGTCGGCTTGGATGTGCTGCATGGTACATCCCCCGCATTGGGCATATACCGGGCAGAAGGGCTGTGTGCGGCTCGGCGAGGTGACGGTTCGAGTGATAGTTTCGACGATCGGCATACGCGACTCGAGGTCCGCTATACGGACGTGTGCTTCTTCGCCCGGTAGCATGTCGCTGCAGACGCAGATTCGGCCGTGTTGTTCGTCACCTTCGTCCATGATGCGCGCCATGGCGTCACCGTCTTGATTGAGGGTGAATGCGCGTATGGTGTATGTTTTGTTTTCCATTGAGTGCCCTTTCGATCGCTGTTTTCGCGATTTTCGACATGTTGCGGGATGTTTGCCGCATCGTTATTCTTTTCATCTTATTACATTGTTGGTATGATATGTATGTTCATTCCGCTTTTTTGTGCGAGTCAGACTTATTATAACGTTTTACTTGCACTGTATAGGAGTCCGATATGCCTTTTTCAAAAAAACCTACTTCCGGTTCTCGTTCGGGTGGCAACCCCGATCGACGCAAGCGTCCCGCTTCTTCGTCCTCGCAAGATCAGAACATGACGCGTCGAATGGCTCCGGGTGCTTCCGGTAATCCTCCCCCCCCGTCAGAGACGATGCGTGCCGAACCGATGCGAACGTCTTCACCGCTCCCGCCGATTCCCGACCGTCAGGCTCAAGGTCGCTCGACCCGCCCGGTGCCTCCGGAGCATACGGCAATTGCTGATGAGCTTCGAACCCATTTGAAGGGTAAGCCGACGCATTCCGGCAATGACCATCCTTGGTACAGCGACGTTCTGTCCGTCATTCTTGGCGTTCTAAAGATTGCTCTGGTTTTCATCCTCTGCTTTGCATTTATTATCGGCGGCTTCGGTGCCGGTATGTTGGTCGGATATATCTCGACAACGACACCGGTGACCGGGTCTGATATTCGCCTGAGCGGTGAGAAAAAGACTTCATTTGTCTATGATATCAATGGCAAGGAGATTGCCAAGTTGACCGGCAGTGAGAATATTGACCGCATTTATGTATCTTTTAGCGACATTAAGTCGACATATATCGACGAAGCCATTATGGCCATTGAGGATGAGCGTTTTCTCGAGCATTCGGGTATTGATGTGAAGCGTATTGCCAGTGCCGTTATTTCGGCATTGCTCAGTGATGGTTCTCCCTCGCACGGTGGTTCGACCATTACGCAACAGACGATTAAGTTGATGTCCGGTCAGGACCAGCGTTCTGCGCAGCGAAAAGTCCAAGAGTGGTATCGCGCCATGTGGTTCGAGCAAGAGATGACCAAGGACGAGATCATGGACTATTATGTGAATCTCGCCCCTATGGGCAATAACTATATCGGCGTTCAGGCCGCAGCCAAGAATTATTTCGGCAAAGATGCCAAGGAATTAAATCTTGCAGAGTGCGCCTTATTGGCCGGTCTGCCAAAGAGTCCGTCCTACTATAATCCGCTTCGCGAGTCCGGCAAGCGCAATGCCCTGCGCCGCATGCGTATTGTATTGGGTAAGATGCATGAGCTTGAGATGATTACTGATGATGAATACAATGCCGCTTTGAACACAGAACTCGTGTTTAAGGCCTCCGTCCAATCCTCTTCAACACCCATTAATTCTTACTTTGTTGAATATGCGGTTTCTGAAGTCATCACTGATCTTCAGGAACAACGCAACATCAGCCGTTCTCTTGCGACGACTCTTGTTTATAACCGCGGTTATCAGATTTATACGACTCTGGAGCCCGATGTGCAATCTGTCATGGACGAGGCGTTTATGACCCAATCCCTTTTTCAGAGTAATCCTGAAGCACTGGAAGATCTTCCAGAAAAACCCCAAGCAGGCATGGTGGTCATCAATGCCCAGACCGGTGCCATTGCAGGCATGCAGGGCGGGTATGGCCCAAAGACAGCGAACTTGGTGTACAATCGTGCGACTGAGGCCTATCGACAACCGGGCTCCTCAATTAAGCCACTCATTGCCTATGCTCCCGCATTGGAGATTGGTTATCTCGCGCCCGGTACGATTTACGATGATAAAGAATCTTTTCTGGATCCGGCAAACCCGACAACGAGATGGCCGCGTAACGCGGACGGCAAATACTCGGGTAAGATGACCGTTCGTCGTGCCATCACATCGTCCCGCAACACCATTGCCGTGCAGGTGTGGACGGATATCGGTGCCGATACTGCCCTATGGTTCTTAAAGCAAGTCGGAATCGACAGGACAAATGAGGCTTATCCCGCAACCGCCGTCGGTGCATTTGAGATCGGCCCTTCGCCCTTGCAAATGGCTTCGGCATTCGCGACTTTCCCAAGGGAGGGAGTTTATTGCGAGCCCTACGCGTATACGAAGGTTTTGGATTCTAGCGGTAATGTGGTGCTCGAAAAGCATCCGATGGAGCGATCGGTATATTCCGAAATCACAGCATACCTGATGTCGGATATGATGATGGGCGTTATCACGGGCGGTACAGCATCCGGGCATGTGCACACGATCCAGAATATTGATGGAGAAAGTATCTCGGTTGCCGGCAAGACAGGTACGACCGATGATTATAAGGACCGTTGGTTCTGCGGCTTTACCCCGTATTATTCGACAGCAGTATGGTACGGTTATGATAACCACTTACGTTCGACGGTCGTCCCGAAAGGCGAGGATCGTAACAGCGCCATGAAGATCTGGGACTTTGTCATGCAGCGTATTCACGCGAATCTGCCCGGCGCATCGTTTGTCAGACCGGAAGGCATTATCAGCAGAACCATTTGTATTGATTCCGGACAATTAGCCACCGAACACTGTAAAGCGGCAGGCACTGCCGTGACCGACTATTTTGTTGAAGGTTCCTATTTAGTGCCCAAAACAGATTGCCCGTTCCATCTCGCTCCGACCCCGGAACCGGAGCCGGAAACTCCCCCTGATCTCTTGCCACCGCAGTAATTCATCTCCGCCTCGTTGCAGTAAACTATCAATAATAGAGGCGGCCCGATTCATTTCGAGCCGCCTCTTTCTATACTATTATGTAACAAATTGATCAGATTCGAACTTCACATGTCGGGTCAAAAAAAGTACCAATATCATGCCCTTCCAATATCTCCTCCAGAATCTGCGATTGCGACCCCTCTGCGATAACGCCGGCGATGCCGTTCGACACAATCAACGACATGGCGGTCAACTTGGTGAGCATACCGCCCGTACCGAGGTGACTGCCGTTACCTCCGGCATGACTTAGCATCTCCGGATCGATGCATCGAACAATTGGAATTCGCTTCGCATCCGGATTTGTCTTAGGATTATCTTCATAGAATCCGTCGATATCCGAAAGAATAATCAACAAATCCGCCTTCATCAGACACGCAACATGTGCGGATAGCGTATCATTATCACCAAACGTACCGTTATACAGAATCTCAGCCGTAGAAACCGTATCGTTCTCATTAACGACCGGCAAAATGCCCATCTCAAGTAACGCTTCCATTGTGTTATTAATATTGCTACGCGTGTGATTATCATCTAAATCGTCCTTGGTCAAAAGAATCTGGCCGACCGCATGACTGTACTCAGCGAAGCAACGGCTGTAGACATTCATCAGTTCGCACTGACCGACCGACGCAACCGCCTGCTTTTCGCGCATCAGCGAGGGCTTATGGTCAAGATCCAGACAACCGATTCCCACACCGATGGCACCCGAAGTCACGAGAATCACTTCTCGTCCTTGATTCATGAGATCGGAGATGGCGCGTGCCAGCCGATCCATATTGCGAAGATTCATGCGCCCATTCTCGTATGTGATTGTCGAGGTTCCGACCTTAATCACAATACGCTTGGCGTCTCGAATCAGATTTCTCGATGAATTATTATCGTCAGACATGTTCGACTCCGATATCGTAATGTTGTAGCCCACAAGCTCGAAAAATGAATGTTTCGGGCAATATGGATAAGAATAATCCTATACATATAAAAAAGCAATATCGCGCTTTTCACAAAGTTTTGGAAGTGTATTGACACTGATGATGTGCGTTTATATAATGTGCTTTATAGTTTAGTAATAGTAAACTCTGTTTGAACTCGTTTTTTGACGTCTATTCCGGAGTTATTCTGACTACAAGGGGATTTTGCATCATGATTGGCGAGAAGATTCGTTTTTTAAGACAACAGAATCGCCTGACCCAAGAGGAGCTGGCTAACCGATGCGAGCTTTCAAAGGGCTTTATCTCACTACTCGAACGCGATTTGACTTCCCCGTCGATTTCAACCTTAATCAATATTTTGGATGTGCTCGGCACGACGCCGGCGACCTTTTTTCGCGAAAAGGAAGAGTTTTGCGCGGTATTTTCGCGCGAGCAGCACAGTGTCAAGAGCAATTGTGAGGAGCAGAGCCGCGTGACTTGGCTGATTCCAAACGCCCAGAAGAACCGCATGGAGCCGATTATTCTGGATTTGGAGCCGGGCGGGCGCACTTTCCCGGATACGCCGCACGAAGGTGATGAGTTCGGATACGTTCTGGAGGGCGATGTCGTTCTTTGCGTCGGCAAGTGTACCTATCCCGTCAAGGCCGGCGAGAGTTTTTTCATCCAGCCGGAGCAGCCTCATTATATTGTCAATGAGAGCGACCACGCCGCAAGGCTTATATGGGTTTCTTCCCCGCCCAGTTTCTAATTCAGGAGGTCAACTGTGACAGACAAGAAAGAGATATTCAACCCGAGTGAACAACTGCTCGAAGACAGTACCGGTAAAGCGCATATCATTGAGATTATTAATTTGAACAAGAATTACGGTGATCTCCATGTGCTCAAAAATATCACTTTTTATATTCGCAACAATGAGTTTGTAACGCTTCTCGGCGCCTCCGGTTGCGGCAAGTCCACAACACTTCGAATCCTTGCCGGTTTTGAGTCTGCCGACTCGGGTATCGTGCAGTTCGAGAATGCAGACCTGTTGTCTGTGGCGCCCAACAAGCGCCAAATTAACACCGTTTTCCAGCGCTATGCGCTCTTTCCACACCTCAATGTTTTCGATAATGTCGCATTCGGATTGCACCTCAAGAAGCGTCCGGCCGACGAGGTGAAGAGTCGCGTCAGTCAGGCTCTCAAGACCGTCGGTCTGTCCGGCTATGAGAAACGGTGGGTCGATCAGATATCCGGTGGTCAGATGCAGCGTGTTGCCATAGCGCGGGCCATCATTAACCGGCCACGCGTGCTCCTGCTCGACGAGCCGCTCGGCGCTTTGGATCTCAAGATGAGAAAAGAGATGCAGCTCGAGCTCAAGGAAATGCAACGTGAGCTGGGCATTACGTTCGTCTATGTCACACATGACCAAGAAGAGGCGTTAACTATGTCCGATACGGTCATTGTCATGAAAGACGGTGTCATCATGCAGATTGGTACACCGACCGATATATATAACGAGCCCAAAAACGCCTATGTCGCAGATTTTATCGGTGAATCCAATATCATTCCCGGCAAGATGAATCGTGATTTCGAAGCAATTTTCGCCGGAAAGACTTTCGAGTGCATCGATCCGAGATTTGTCGAAATGGACGACACAAATAACGACGTAGACGTGGTCATTCGCCCCGAAGATATCTATGTCAAGGCCGAACACCCCGAACACGTCAACGGCACCGTTCAGTCCATTGTTTTTAAAGGGGTACATTATGAAATTCTAGTTCGAGACGATAACGGTTTCATTTGGATGATTCATGATGTCGATCCTGTAAAAGAAGGACAGCGAATTGGCATGACGGTGGATCCGGATGACATTCATATCATGAGAAAGTCCGAATTTTCTCCTGATCGTGTTGCGACAGCCGATCGCGCGATAAGCGATGTCGATTCGAGTCCGGATGATGATGCTGTTTCTGTCGATGCAGATATAGCGAATTAATTTTCAATGAACTCCGACGCGTAACGACATTCGAATCTCAGGAGGATATATGAATCGGACCTTTTCCAAATCACCCATTCGAGATTTTCGAAGCATCATACCGATCCATATGCAGATCGTCGCTTTGACGTCATTGTTTTCGTTAATTCTGGCCTTTTTGCCTTCGCATATGCTTGTTGTTAAATATGCCCCGTCTGGCCGGTTCTCTGTCTTTTCGCTATTTCTGAGTCTTTTCCAGGAGATTCCGATTGAAGGCCATAGCTTTGCTTTGCGCGGAATGGGTGCGCTGCCTTTTCTCATCATTATTCTATTTTTTCCCGTGCTTCAATTAGCCGTCAGCATCACATATCCGCTACTCCAGAAGCGCTTTTCGAAAAAAGCGCCTGCAATCATATCTTTGGTTATGACACTTCTTCAGCTATCCTCCTATGCGCTGATGCCGGGCGCGCTGCTCGCCGGCAGTCTATCCGGTGCGGACCCGACTTTTGCGACCACGGTTCAATTGGGCTTACTCTTGTTCGCAAATATCACTCTAATCCTATACTTTATCGGAACATGCGCCGCCTTGTTTGGTGCTTTGGGCTTGCAGATTCGTTTCAAAATGCTCGCCTATCCATATTTTATGTGGCTTCTCGTTTTCACGATTCTGCCTCTCCTACTTATTTTCTTCCGCGCCTTTTTCGTAAAGGCCGGCGTCGGCTATTCTTTTACGCTCCGTGGCTTTGAGACCTTGTTTGTCAATCGCTTCGTCGAAGCGCGTTTCTACGGTGTGACCTTGCACCTTCAAGAGTATTTTTCGGTATTCTTGCGAAGCCTCGACTATGCGCTGTGGACCACCATCGGGTGCCTTCTGATTGCTTACCCACTCGCTTATATTCTCTCAACGCGCGCTAAGAGAAATCACAGCACCTCTGGGCTGCTTTTGATGTTTTTTGTCTTGCCAATGTGGATCAATACCATGCTTCGCACTTATGCCTGGCGCGCGTTTTTTAGTCCGACCGGCGTGCTCAATCAATTATTGATGTCGCTGAGTCTGGTCGGCGAGCCGATCATGTTTATGAAGATTGATTTTCTCGCGGACTTCATTGTTAAGCTCGTGTTAGTCAATGACTTCCTGCCCTTTATGCTACTTCCCGTGTATTCGGTCCTCGTCAAGCTCGATGACAATATCTATCAGGCCGCAAGAGATCTCGGCGCCAACCGAAGACAAGCTTTTGTCCGTGTGACATTGCCACTGTCTCTTCCCGGTATTATCTCGGGCATTCAGATGGTGTTCATGCCGGCCATGACCTTCTACATGATTCCTGATATTATTTCCGAGGGTAGCATCACGACGATTGGAAACACCGTGCAATCCTTTATTCTCAATGAAAGTACCGCGCAACAACAGGCGGGCAACGTCTTATCACTCATACTTTTGATTTTCGTATTGGTCACAATGGGGCTTCTTCGAAATCAGGATAAAGAATCCGGTGGCGGGGGAGGTATGCTTTTATGAGAAAAGTGCGACAATTAATCCCGAACGCCTACATCGCGCTCGTTTTTCTGTTTCTCTATTTGCCGATTATCGTGTTGATGGTCTTTTCGTTTAATCGAATACCCAAGTCCTTTGTATGGGGTGGTTTTTCAATCGATAATTATGCGAATTTATTCGGCGGCAGTGATGGTAGCGAGCTCCTTTCTTCGCTACTGACCACCCTCAAAGTCGCGACCATCGCTTCCCTATCGGCAACCTCGCTCGCTGTGATTTCATGCATCGGGTTATCTTTTTTCACGAAAAGAATTCGCAACGCGACCATGAATATCACATATATCCCGAATATCATGCCGGAGCTGGTCACCGGTATCTCGTTCATGCTCTTGTTTTCTTTTCTCGGTATTCAAAAAGGTGAACTCACGCTGATCTTGTCTCACATTGCTTTTTGTGTGCCTTTTGCCGTGCTCTCCATTAACCCTAAACTCAAGCAACTCGATCGAAATCTCTCGGAGGCTGCGATGGACTTGGGCGCAACCCAACTACAGACTATCACCAAGGTCATCATTCCGGAAATCATGCCCGGTATTGTCTCGTCGATTTTATTGACCTTCACGTTGTCAGTTGACGACTATCTCATCAGTAACTTTAATGTCGACAGCACCGTACAGACATTGCCGATGAAGATATATTCTATGGCCAAATTCGGCATCAATCCCAAAATCAACGCACTGACGACCATCATGTTCATCGTCATTTTCGCGTTGCTGTTGGGCGCAAATATGCACACTATTCGCGAAAACAAAAAGAAGAACAGTCAACAAGGAGGATTCTGATCATGGCTATTTCATCCAACCACCGACCTTTCCGCAGGATTCTGGCTCTCCTAACGCTCTTCGCGGTCTTGCCTCTGGCTTTCCTAACGACAGCCTGTGACCAACGCCAAGAATTGGTCGTCTACAACTGGGGCGAATACATCGCGGAAGACACCATCGCCAAGTTCGAAAAAGCGTATCCCCAATACAAGGTCGTCTATCGCACCTTCGAGTCCAACGAGACCATGTATCCGAATCTCAACAACAATTACGACGTCATCATCCCTTCCGAATATATGGTCTGCCGTCTGATTCGAGAAGAAAAAATCCAGAAACTCGACCTTTCTTTGCTGCCGAACGTCACAGCCAACATGGATCCGCTTTTTCAAAATATTCAGTACGATCAGGATACCGCAACGTCCGAGTTGGTCTTAGATTACGCCGTTCCCTATATGTATTGCACGGTTGGGCTGGTCTATGATGCGAACAAAGTCAGCATCCCCGAAGACACATCGGATCCGCAGGTCATCTGGGGCGTATTATTCGATGCGGCAAATCAGAACAAAATTGGCATGTACGATCTGATGAGAGAATCAATGGGCGTTGCTCTTAATTATTATGGTAGTAGTTTGAATACGCTGGACGAATCCGAACTCACGCAAGCACAGCAACTGCTTCTCGATCAGAAGAAAAACATATCGCCTTCCTACGGCGTTGACAACTTAAAAGACAAAATCGCCGCAGGGGAGCTCGTGGCATCCGCCTCGTGGTCCGGCGATCATGTCGTTATCCTCGAGCGTATTGAAGAATTGGGAAAGACCGATATTGATTTACGCTATGTTCTTCCGTCCGGCTCAAACTGGTCTGTCGACATGACCTGTATCCCATCTAACGCACGTAATGTCAAAGGCGCGCATGAGTTCATCAACTTCTTGTATGATCCGGAGATTGCGCTTGCAAACTGCGAATATGTGGGTTACTCCACACCGAATGTCGCTGCCAAAGCGATGCTCGACGACGAGATCAAAAACAACAAAAGTTATTATCCGGATGCCGAGACATTCAGCTCTCTTGAACTCTACTACTCCAATGAGACCATCGAAGAAAAATACAACGAACTCTGGAACACTGTAAAGGCATCTTCTTAAGGATTTGAGCCATGAAATTTGAACCGGACGAAAACACACTTTTTGAAACTGATGCACCGCGACAGCCGATATTTGTCATTAAAATATCTGCAATTCCGTCGGTCATTTATTTGGCATTGCTCGGCTTGTCGGTCATGGCCGCCATTCACGCATCCGCAAACCCGGAAAACGAATGGCTTTCCGCACTGTTTCCAATTGCGCTGATTTTGTGGAGCGTCTTTCTTGCGCTTTCATTTCTTTCTGTTGTTGCACTATTTGTCTCGCGCATTCACTTGTATCCGGACGCGCTTCATATTCGCGGGATCTTCAGATGGGGACATCGTCGGGACATCCTCCTTCGCAACATCAAATCGGTCTCAACATCGATACCACGCCACAACCATAAACATAATGTCTTTGGAACGCTTCACATTCGTACAAATCAACGACGTGTCGTCATCCCTTGGGTTCATGATCCCGAGTCCGCTCGAAAAGCGATTGATGCCGCTCGAAAACGGCTCAAATAAGTCTACTCACGATTAACAATGAAGTGCCCGGTAGCATTCACTGCCGGGCACTCAATTTACTTGTATCAACTATACGAGAATTTCTTGACCTACTTGATATCCGCATGATAGGACTGAATCGACTTCTTTTTCGCATCCGAGTAACCGTGAAGAATGTATGCCGCTATACCTCTTGTGCTGGCTAAAGCCGCCGCCATGGTGGTGATATAAGGCACGCGGTTCTTGATCGCTATCTTGCGAATGTATGAATCATCGAACTCGCTGACCTTAGATCTCGGTGTATTAATAATTAGGTCAATCTCTTGGTTCGCAACGCTGTCCGCAATATTCGGCCGACCCTCATAAACCTTTTTAATCTCCTCGCTCTCCACGCCATTCTCTTTGAGGAACGCGCACGTGCCCTTGGTCGCACGAATCTTGAATCCGATTTCCGAGAGCTCTTTAGCGACGATCAGACCCATGTCTTTGTCACGATCATTGAGACTGATCAATACCGTACCGGACGTCGGAAGCGGTGATTTTGCCGCCTCCTGTGCCTTGAAATATGCGAGTTCAAAGGACTCCGAAATACCGAGCACTTCACCGGTCGAACGCATCTCCGGTCCGAGAAGCGGATCGACTTCGGGGAACATATTGAAAGGCAAGACCGCTTCTTTGACACCAAAGTGGTTCAGTACGCTCTGCTTGAGCGAAGATAGCGGATACTCGCGTCCCTCGTTCTTGGCCATGACAATCTCAGTCGCAATCTTCGCCATCGGAATATTGCAAACCTTGGAAACCAAAGGTACAGTTCTGGACGCGCGCGGATTGGCCTCCAATACATATACCTTGCCATCCATCACGGCATACTGCATATTCATTAAGCCGACAACCTTCATCTCTTTCGCAATACGGCGCGTATACTCCGAAATCGTCTCAACGATTTCTTTGCTTAGCGTCACCGGAGGAATCACACAAGCCGAATCACCGGAATGAACACCGGCGTACTCGATATGCTCCATGACCGTCGGAACAAAAGCATCCTTGCCGTCTGCAATCGCATCCGCTTCCGCTTCGATTGCATTCTGCAAGAATCGATCGACGAGAATCGGCCGCTCCGGCGTCACACCGACTGCCGCTGCCATATAACGACACAGCATATCCTGATCGTGAACAATCTCCATGCCACGACCGCCGAGTACATAGGAGGGGCGCACCATCAGCGGGTAGCCAATACGATTAGCAATCTCAATGGCTTCATCAACAGTAACCGCCATGCCGGACTCTGGCATCGGAATGTCAAGACGCTCCATCATCTTGCGGAACTGGTCACGATCCTCTGCAAAATCGATCGTCTGCTGAGATGTTCCCAGAATTTTCACCCCGGCCGCTTCCAATTCGGAAGCAATGTTGAGTGGCGTTTGTCCTCCAAATTGAACAATAACACCCACCGGTTTTTCCTTCTCGTAAATACTTAAGACATCTTCGACTGTAAGTGGCTCGAAATATAGCTTATCAGACGTATCGTAATCCGTGGAAACCGTCTCCGGGTTACAGTTGACGATGACTGTCTCGTAACCGAGGTCGCGAAGCGCAAACGCGGCATGAACACAACAATAATCGAACTCGATACCTTGTCCAATACGATTCGGACCACCACCGAGAATCATAACCTTCGAACGATCTGATACAACGACTTGATTCGGTGCGTTATAGGTCGAGTAATAATAGGCGGCATTCTCAACACCACTGACCGGAACCGCTTCCCAAGCTTCTGTCACACCGATGTCTATGCGCTGCGCACGAAGATCCGCTTCCGGAACATCCAAAAGTTTGGAAAGATATCGATCCGCAAAACCATCTTTCTTTGCCTCAATCAATAGTTCGTCCGGCAGAACTTGACCCTTAAACTTAAGGATTCGTTCCTCCAACTCAACCAATTCGCGCATCTGCTGAATAAAGTAATGTTTGACAAAGGTTCTATCAAAAATATCCTCATCTGTAGCGCCCTTTCGAATGGCTTCATACATGATGAAGTGACGCTCACTACTGGGCTCAGCCAGCATTGCGAGCAACTCCTCAAGCGATTTACAATAAAAATCTTTAGCAAATCCAAGGCCGTATCGACCAATTTCCAAAGAGCGAATCGCCTTCTGGACCGCTTCCTTGTAATTTTTTCCGATACTCATCACTTCACCGACCGCGCGCATCTGCGTGCCAAGCTTGTCAATGGCACCCGGGAATTTCTCAAAAGCCCATCGCGCAAACTTGATAACGACATAATCGCTGCTGGGCGTATATTTCTCGAGCGTTCCCTCGCGCCAATATGGCAACTCGTCCAGCGTCATACCCGCAGCGAGCATCGCTGAGATGAGTGCAATTGGAAATCCGGTTGCTTTCGAGGCCAGCGCAGAAGATCGAGAGGTTCTCGGATTAATCTCAATGATGACGATACGGTCTTGCTCAGGATTATATGCAAACTGAACGTTAGTACCGCCAATGACACCGATGGACTCCACCACCGAGTAAGAATACTTCTGAAGGCGCTTCTGAACGTCTTCGCTGATTGTCAACATGGGTGCGGAACAAAAAGAGTCTCCGGTATGTACACCGACCGCATCGATGTTTTCGATAAAGCACACCGTAATCATCTGATTTTTACTATCACGCACAATCTCAAGCTCGAGTTCTTCCCAGCCGAGCACGGATTCTTCTACCAGAATCTGCCCGACCATACTCGCAGCAATACCGCGACTGGCGATCACTCGAAGTTCGTCAATGTTGTAAACCAGGCCGCCGCCTGTGCCGCCCATGGTATACGCCGGACGAATAACCACCGGATACCCAAGCTCCTTCGCAATCTCTTCTGCTTCTTCCACACTATATGCGGCCCGGCTCTTCGGCATCTCAATGCCCAAGCGGTCCATTGTCTTCTTAAACTCAATACGGTCCTCACCGCGCTCAATCGCGTCGAGTTGAACCCCGATGACCTTGACGCCGTATTCTTTGAGTACGCCCGCCTTATCCAGTTCAAGGCACAAATTTAAAGCCGTCTGCCCCCCGAGATTCGGTAATACGGCATCCGGCCTTTCATTGGAAATAATCTCAGTGAGACTCTTAACATTGAGCGGTTCGATATAGGTCACATCGGCAATGTTAGGATCTGTCATAATCGTCGCAGGATTCGAATTCACCAATACGATTTCGTATCCGAGCTGTCTTAGGGCCTTACAGGCTTGAGTGCCCGAGTAATCAAACTCGCAAGCCTGACCGATAACAATCGGTCCGGAGCCGATAATGAGTACTTTGTGAAGGTCTTTAAGCTTTGGCATAATGTTCTCCCTTGAACCGTCAGGACAGATGCTATCATCGCATACAATATCCTCGTCTTCGAAATTATATCGAGAGAAATTGTATCGTATAATCCCCGAAAATGCAAAGATTTTATATGGATTGGATCCTTATCACTCAATTCATTCGACTGAGTCTTAAGATTTCGAATCAATATCCAATCTGCGGTAGCCTTGTCGACAAATTTTTCGATCGGGTAGGAGCTGCGTGGCGCACAAAAAAACGCAGCCTCCCTTTCGAGAGACTGCGTTCAATATCTTGAAATAATCAGAGATTACTCAACGATTGTAGAAACAGTTCCGGAACCAACCGTACGGCCACCCTCACGGATAGCGAACTTCAAACCGGTCTCCATCGCGATAGGCGTGATGAGCTCAACAGTCATGGTGATGTGGTCTCCGGGCATGCACATCTCAATGCCATCCGGCAAGTGTGCAACACCTGTAACGTCCGTTGTACGGAAGTAGAACTGCGGACGATATCCGTTGAAGAAAGGCTTATGACGGCCACCTTCTTCGTTAGTCAAAACGTAGACTTGTCCTGTGAACTTCGTGTGAGGTGTGATTGAACCGGTCTTGGCAATAACCTGACCGCGCTTAATCTCCTTACGCTCGATACCACGGAGGAGAATACCGATATTGTCGCCGGCTTCAGCCTGGTCGAGGAGCTTCTTGAACATTTCAACACCAGTAACAACGGTGCTTCTCGGCTCTTCCATGAGGCCTACGATCTGAGCTGCATCACCAACCTTGATGATACCGCGCTCAAGACGACCGGTAGCAACCGTACCACGACCGGTGATCGTGAATACGTCTTCAACAGGCATCAAGAAAGGCAGCTCCGTCGGACGTACAGGATCAGCGATGAATGTGTCAACAGCAGCCATGAGCTCAGTGATCGGTGCATAAACCGCATCATTCATGTCTGTAGATGTAGATTCGAGAGCATCCAAAGCAGATCCTCTGATAATCGGTGTGTCATCACCTGGGAACTCGTATTGGTTCAAGAGATCACGAATGTCCATCTCAACGAGATCCAAGAGCTCTTCATCATCCACTTGGTCACACTTGTTCATGAATACAACAATGTAAGGAACACCAACCTGGCGAGCCAAGAGGATGTGCTCACGAGTCTGAGGCATCGGGCCGTCAGCAGCGGAAACAACCAAAATTGCTCCGTCCATCTGAGCCGCACCTGTGATCATGTTCTTGATATAGTCGGCGTGGCCGGGGCAGTCAACGTGAGCGTAGTGACGCTTCTCGGTCTCATACTCAACGTGAGAAGTATTAATCGTGATACCACGAGCGCGCTCTTCAGGAGCACTATCGATGGTGCCGTAGTCTTTGTAATTCGCCTTACCTTGGAACGAGAGAACCTTGGTAATTGCAGCGGTAAGAGATGTCTTGCCGTGGTCAACGTGGCCGATGGTGCCGATGTTAACGTGCGGCTTGTTTCTTTCAAATTTAGCCTTTCCCATTTGTAATTTCCTCCTTATTCAGCTACTAGCTGATGATTCATAATACTCCGCTCAAACGCCAGATGCATCTATTTTACTATATTTGATAATAATCGCAAGATGCAAAGCGCTCAATCGGTTAGGACCGTTATTTTTTAAGAATAGATTCCATGATGTTCTTGGGCATCTCCGCGAAGTGACCAATCTGCATGACGAATGTGCCTCGACCCTGTGTTGTAGAACGCAAGGCGGTCGCATATCCGAACATGTTCGAAAGCGGGACTTCCGCACTGATGGCCTGAGCACCATTAATGGCCTCGATACCTTTGATAAGGCCTCGACGAGCATTGATACCGCCGATAACATCACCCATGTAATCGTCCGGCACTTCAATGTCAACTCTCATGATTGGCTCAAGAAGAACGGGGTCGCCCTTCTTCATACCATCTTTAAAGCCCATAGATCCGGCAATCTTAAACGCCATTTCCGAAGAGTCAACGTCATGGAACGAACCGTCTACGACAGTCACCTTAACATCAACCACCGGATAGCCGCCGAGAACACCGCTGGTCATTGCTTCTTGGATACCGGAGTCAATCGGATTGATAAACTCCTTAGGAATAGAACCGCCGACAGTCGCGTTGACGAATTCGTAACCGGTTCCCGGTTCCTGCGGCTCCAACTCAAGAATACAGTGTCCGTATTGACCATGTCCGCCGGATTGACGTACGAAACGTCCTTCAGCACGAACCGCCTTGCGGATAGTCTCCTTGTAAGAAACCTGAGGCGCACCAACATTAGCCTCAACCTTAAACTCTCTAAAGAGACGGTCGACGATGATGTCAAGATGCAATTCACCCATTCCGGCAATGATGGTTTGTCCGGTATCCGTGTCGGTATACGTACGGAAGGTCGGATCTTCTTCTGCAAGTTTCTGCAACGCTGCAATCATCTTCTCTTGTGAAGCACGGGACTTGGGCTCAATAGCAACCTCAATAACCGGCTCCGGGAAGTCCATAGACTCGAGAATGATTGGCACCTTTTCATCACAGAGAGTATCACCGGTTGTCGTGTCCTTAAGACCAACTGCGGCAGCAATATCTCCGGAATAAACCGCAGAAAGCTCTTCTCTGTGATTAGCGTGCATCTGAAGAATACGACCGATGCGCTCTTTTTTGCTCTTTGTCGCATTGTGAACATAAGAACCGGCTTCGAGCACACCGGAATAAACGCGAAAGAAGCAGAGTTTGCCAACAAAAGGATCGGTCATGATCTTGAATGCCAGAGCGGCAAACGGTGCTTCATCCGAACTCGGTCGGGAATCTTCTTCTTCGGTATTGGGGTCTATACCCGTGATGTCACGAACATCCGTCGGTGCAGGCATGTAATCGACGATTGCATCAAGCATCATCTGCACGCCTTTGTTTTTATAAGATGAACCGCAGAGAACCGGGGTCACCTTACAAGCAATAACAGCCTTGCGCAAAGCCGTCTTGAGTTCGTCAATCGAAATCTCCTCGCCCTCAAGGAACTTCATTGTCAGCTCCTCATCGGTCTCGGCAATAATCTCAACCATCTCCTCGCGCTTCGCTTGAGCCAGCTCAAGCAATTCTGAGGGAACATCTGACTCTTCAAAATCCAGGCCGTCATCACTGGTATAAATCTCCGCCTTCATCGTCATCAAGTCAATGATGCCTTTGAATGTATCCTCCGCACCAATCGGCAACTGAAGCGCAAGAGGATTGGCCTTTAGACGATCCTTAACCATTTGGACGGCGCGCAAAAAGTCTGCACCCATAATGTCCATCTTGTTGACATAAACCATACGCGGAACACCATAATGGTCCGCCTGGCGCCAAACTGTTTCTGTCTGTGGTTCTACACCACCCTTGGCAGAGAGCAACGTAACGGCTCCATCCAAAACGCGGAGAGAACGCTCAACTTCAACAGTAAAGTCGACGTGACCGGGCGTATCGATAATATTGATTCGCATACCCTTCCATTGGGCGGTTGTTGCTGCAGAAGTAATCGTGATACCACGCTCCTGCTCTTGCTCCATCCAGTCCATGGTGGCTGCGCCTTCATGAACTTCACCGACTTTTCTAATCTTTCCGGTGAAGAAAAGAATACGCTCCGTGGTAGTCGTTTTACCGGCATCGATGTGTGCCATGATGCCGATATTTCTTGTGTTTTCCAAAGAGAATTCTCTGGCCATCTATACATTGCTCCTTACTGTTCGGATTACCACCTATAATGTGCAAAAGCTCTGTTAGCATCTGCCATCTTGTGGACGTCTTCTTTTTTCTTAAATGCACCGCCGGTGCCGTTGACTGCATCCAGAATCTCATTTGCCAAACGCTCCTTCATGGTGCGTTCGCTACGCTTTTTTGTGAACATCACAAGCCAGCGCAACCCTAATGTCTGGCGTCTTTCCGGTCGGACTTCAATCGGGACTTGGTAGTTTGCACCACCAACACGTCTCGCCTTAACCTCCAAAACCGGCATGATATTCTCTAATGCCTGCAAAAATACTTCCAGCGGTTCCTTACCTGAACGCTCCTTGATAATTTCAAAAGCGTCGTAACAAATCTTCTGTGCTACACCCTTCTTGCCGTCCTGCATGATGTTGTTAATGAGCTTAGTCACTCTAACATCATGGTACAGCGGATCCGGAAGCACTTCTCTTAGTGGGACATTGCCTTTTCTTGGCACTTGTCTTCCCTCCTCTCATGATTATCCGGCTTTCTGCCCGAAATCATAGGTACTCACGTTATTTTTGGACCGTGTCGCGCCAGCAGCAATGTCTCACCGGATAACCGATATATCGACAGTGTACTGATCACAAATCTGTCCAACCACAGGGGCTCTTACTTCTTCACCTTAGCCGCTTTCGGCTTCTTGGCGCCGTATTTGGAACGGCCCTGCTGACGGCTGGCTACACCTGCGGTATCAAGAGTTCCGCGAACGATGTGGTAACGCACACCCGGAAGATCCCTAACACGCCCGCCACGAATGAGAACAACAGAGTGCTCCTGCAGATTATGTCCGATCCCCGGAATATAAGCATAAACCTCGTACGTATTTGTCAAACGTACTCTGGCCACCTTGCGCAATGCAGAGTTCGGCTTCTTCGGAGTAACAGTCTTAACAACTGTACATACACCGCGCTTCTGAGGAGAGGATAATTCCGTTTCCTGCTTGCGTAGTGTGTTCATGCCGCTCTGTAATGCCGGTGAATTCGACTTATACATCTTAGAAGATCTTCCGGACTTAACCAATTGGTTGAACGTAGGCATCAATACACCTCCTTTCGAAAATTAATAGTGCTCCGTCATCGAAGAAACTCCTTGCCATAAATGCAAATAAGAGTTCCCGGACTTCGGGCAATTTAGTATATCACCCGATTGTCAATATGTAAACTTAGGGGATTGAAAATAATTCCTAGATTATTGTTTTCTACATCGTACTCAAAATTAGCGCCGCCAACAGAGGCAAATCCGTGCGAATCGCACAACGGCTTCTGATATTTAACAGCAAAACAACTCGCGACATCCGTGCATTCCAATAAATCGAAAAGCAAAGCCGTTCTTTGAAGAAGAAGCTTCAGCGTACCGGTCCGGTCGATTCTCGAACGATGAGCTCCGGCGTCAACTGAATGCGGCTGACCGAAACCCCCTCAAGCAACTGTGTCAACGCAACACAGGCATTCTTGCCTAGGTTCAGTCGATTTTGCCGAACCGTCGTCAATTTCGGCGTCATTTGTTTGGCAAAAGGCATGTCGTCGAATCCCGTGACACTGACCTCAGCAGGAATCAGAACGCGAAGTCTTTTCAACTCCTCCACAACACCCACAGCAATGCGATCACTGCCGCACACAATCGCCGTCGCACCATTTTCAATAAAATGTCGAACATGCGGAGCCGCACATTCCGATGTGTAATCTCCGAAGGCCACAATCTCCTTGCGTATTGGGAGATTGCACTTGCTCATGCCAATCCGAAATCCCTGAAATCGTTCCTGAGCCGATCGACTCGTATAGTCGCCGTTGAGCATAGCAATCGTGCTGTGTCCCAGATTGGCAAGGTGTTCGACGACTGCCGTAATGCCTTGAAAATTATCGATACTGACACAAGCGACGTTCGGATTGTATATCGGAACGTCCAGCAAAACTGTCGGATACTGCGTGCTTTTGAGTTGCGAGTGAAAATCACTGTGCAGAAAAAAACCAAGAAGAAAGGCGCCCGAATAGCCGTGCTGCCTCATAAACTCATCGTAAACGTAATCTATTTTCTCATTGAGCGGCAAAGCCAGGATGTCTAAATTCCAGCGATTGCGCATCGCAGCAAGCCGAAATCCAACCAGAATGTCATAGCCGAAGGTCTCTATAGTTTCAAATGCAACGTCATCCACAATGACGCATATTTTCACCGAGTCTGATTGTGGATGAACTTCGTCGATGTTCGGATGATTAAGCGCAGCATCATATATACGGCGCCTAATGTCCTCGTCAGCGTCTGTCTTACCGCTTAATACTTGATCCACCAAACTCACCGGCAAATTCATAATCCCGGCAATGTCCTTGATAAAAGCCATAACGTTTGCCTCAACCTATTACCACATTGCAAAATAAAAGTGTTTTTAGTCTAACATCCTCACTGTTGGCTGTAAATGAGCGATTGATATTAGCTCTCAACGCTCAAGTGCATTAATAAACCCCATAAATTATTATTATGTATTCTTTTATGGTTTTTCTGTTGTCAAGGATAGGCTTTTTTAGTAGAATACACAGGAAATGAAATTCATTTTTCGGTTGGGCAACGCTTCTTTTATCATTTTCGGGATTCGTTGTTTCAAGATATGTGGCTTAAGGGTGGAAGCTTCACGATGAAGTTGTCGCCCTTTATTTAATTCGTCTGCTATTAACCATTACATATAAAGGAGAGTACATCTATGAAAGTTCGTTTGACCGAAACCGTTTTGCGTGATGCCAATCAGTCGCTTATCGCAACTCGTATGCCCTTCTCGGATTTCGAGGGCATTCTTGAGACCTTGGACGAAGCCGGCTACCATTCGCTTGAGTGCTGGGGAGGCGCTACCTTTGATTCTTGTCTCAGATATTTGAGTGAGGACCCTTGGGAAAGACTTCGCAAGATTAAGGCAAAAGTCAAGAAGACGCCCTTGCAGATGCTTTTGCGCGGACAGAATATTCTGGGCTACAAGCACTACCCGGATGATGTCGTTCGTAAGTTTGTCCAGCATGCCGCGATGAACGGCATGGATATCTTTAGAATTTTCGATGCGCTCAACGATTTTCGAAATATTGAAGTCGCCATCGATGAGACGTTAAAGCAAGGCAAACACGCTCAAGGCTGTATTTGTTACACAACCAGCCCCATTCATAATCTCGATAAATATGCGGCCATGGGTAAGGAACTCGAAGCTCTCGGTGTCCAGTCCATTTGCATCAAGGACATGGCCGGTATCATGGGACCGCAAGAGGCTTACGACCTCGTAAAGGCTCTGAAGTCCAGCGTTTCTGTTCCGATTGTTCTTCATACCCACTCAACCACCGGCCTCGGACCGATAACTTACATTAAGGCCGTTGAAGCCGGATGTGACGTCATCGATACTGCTATTTCTTCGTTTGGCGGCGGCACCAGCCAACCTCCGACCGAGACTATGCACTACGCATTACAGCAGCTCGGCTACGACACCGGTCTGAATATGGTTAATCTCCAGAAGATCAATAACTACTATCGCCCGTTGAAAGACAGGTATATTCAATCCGGTCAGCTGGATCCTTATGTTATGGGCACAGAGACGGATGCCTTGATTTATCAGATTCCGGGCGGCATGCTTTCGAACCTGATTGCTCAGCTCAAGGCACAGAACGCCATGGACAAGTTGCCGGAAGTCTTGACCGAGACCCCTCGAGTTCGAGAAGACCTGGGCTTCCCACCGCTCGTTACACCTATGAGTCAGATGGTCGGTGTTCAGGCCGCGACCAACGTGTTGGTCGGCGAAAGATACAAGAATATTTCCAAAGAAGTTAAATCATATTTCCGTGGCGAATACGGCCGCGCACCGGGTAAAGTCAACGAAGCGCTCGCCAAGAAGGTTCTCGGCGACGAGACTCCGATCACTGGGCGTTTTGCCGATACGCTTGAGCCGGCTTTCGAAAAGACCAAAGCCGAAATCGGCGAAATGGCTCGTAACGACGAAGATGTCCTTTCTTATATCGCCTTCCCTCAGATCGCTGAGAAATTCTTCAAAGAGCGCGAGGAAAGAGAGTCCAAGACCGTCAACTACACTATTACAAAGAAGGAGGACTGATGGCTATGACTTTTCAAGAAAGTCTTCTTACTGCAGCATTTTGCATGATGATGGTTTTTATCATTCTGGTCATGATTAGTTTTGCCATCAACATTTTCTCTTTTGTGCTCGGGAAAATTTCGCCGAGAGAGAAGGCCGAGGCAAAGGCATCTAAGGCTACGCCAAAGAATCCCATTGAGGCACCGAAGCCTGTCGCTAAGGACCTTCCGGTCTTTTCCTCCGGAACTCTTAAACTCAAGGATGTTGACGAACCGACGGCCGCCATGATTATGGCCATCGTCAGTGACGAATCCGGCATTCCGCTCTCAGAACTCTGTTTCAAATCCATTGCGTTAATTCAGCAATAATTATCGAAAAGGAGATATTTACTCATGAAATATGTTGTACGTATTAACAACAAAGACTATGAAGTGGTCGTTGAAAAGGGTCAAGCCAACTTAGTCAATACGACTGAAGTGGTTGCCGCTCCCGCTGCGCCTATCGCCGCAGCACCCGCTGCTCCCGTAGCACCGGCGACACCGGCCCCGGCAGCAGCGCCACAGGCCACCGGCTCGACCGCAATTAACTCCCCCATGCCGGGAACGATTCTTGACGTCAAGACCTCTGCCGGCCAATCCGTCAAGAGCGGCGAAGTCCTTGTCATTCTCGAAGCCATGAAGATGGAAAACGAAATTGTTGCACCGCGCGACGGTGTCATCGCACAGATCGCGGTCAACAAAGGGGCTTCGGTCTCAACCGGCGATCTACTTATCTCATTACAATAAGGGGGAATTTCAGTGTATATTGAAGCAATCAAAAACATTTGGGAGTCCTCCGGTTTTGCGGCTATCACTTTGCAGCAGGGGATTATGATTCTCGTTGCCGGCGTTCTTCTCTATTTTGCCATTGTCAAGAAGTATGAGCCGTTGCTCTTGCTTCCGATCGCATTTGGTGTACTTTTAGCCAACCTACCATTAACCGGATTAATGGATGGCGCCACAGATAATGCCGCGGGCGGCCTCCTCTATTACTTGTACCAAGGCGTTAAGCTTGGCATTTACCCTTCCCTGATCTTTCTCGGCATTGGTGCAATGACTGATTTTGGACCGCTGATTGCAAGGCCATCCAGTCTCTTTCTCGGTGCCGCTGCACAAGTCGGTATCGCTGTGGCATTCGTCGTTGCTGTCGCTTTAGGCTTCGCGCCTAACGAAGCGGCTTCCATCGGTATCATCGGTGGTGCTGATGGCCCGACAGCAATCTTCCTGACTTCAAAGCTCGCACC
>DUPM01000033.1 GCA_012838315.1 Clostridiaceae bacterium | reverse complement strand
ACCGCCATCATAAATATGAGTGCAATAAAGTTTAAGACCTGAAGACCGGAATTATCGAACAGCGTATACGATAATGTGACACCGACAATACAGACCAACATAACGATTTCAAACACACGCCATTTCTTGCTGCCCTCTGAACTTTTTCGAGGTACGACCAGAAAAAAGGCCCCCAGAATTGTCGCAAAAAACAGTGTCATATTGAGTTGGGCATTTCCCACTCGGTAAAGGAAAAATTCCACCATCGCCGCAGCGGTGATGATTGAAGCAATGATCGTTTTTTTATAAGCAGCCATATCATTCTCCCTCTTCCGCAATATATTCTATAATCTCTCCGGGCTGACAATCCAACTCTCGGCAAATGGCTTCAAGCGTCGAAAAACGAATGGCCTTAGCTTTATCATTCTTGAGAATTGACAAATTCGCCGGGGTCAGTCCGATTCTCTCAGACAATACATTGATGCCGATGCGTTTTTTTGCCATAAGCACATCTAAATTGATTCGAATGGGCATGCTGTCCTCCTATTTTTCACCCAAGTTACGACACGAATTGTTCTGCAATTGGGACTCAAACCGTCAACTGGTGTTCGTTCCATATCTCTGAAGCCTGCTTGAACACTTCAGACAAGATAAAGGCGACCAGCGCAATCAGCAAGAGCAACGCCGCTGCGAGCATCGTAAGCAGTGTGTTGTACATTATAATCTTAACGACAAACGCGACACAAAGCAGCAGCGAGAAGAGTCCAACAATGATAAATCGGCGCGAATTGCGAACATCGAAAGGATTTCCCTTTTCAAGTGTTCGAAGAATGAAATGTCCCTCGATGAGTATGCCCAAAAAAAGAACCGCGCAAACATACAAGAACGCTACAGCGAAGTCGTATGGCTCAAAAGGCGTCCGGATGTCTTCTGTGCGCAATCCGGAGTCATATAAAATATCATAAAAAATTCGAAGGACCGGCGGTATAAAGAAAAGTGACAAAAACCCAGATGCGATCAATAAATCTGCGATGATGCGCAAGACCAAGGCGAGGTGGTTGTTTTTTAGTTGCGCCATAGAAACCTCCAAAATGTCATTAAATAACATAGGTCATTGACCTAGGCATTCGATGAACATATTATAGCGAGGTTTATATCGTAAATCAATAGGAAAATATCGATTATCGATATGAATATATCGTTTATCGCTATTTGCTCGAGATGTCAAGCGTCTTCGACGAACTTACCCCTACTTACCGAAAAAGGATTAAACGCGTCCTCGTCCTTTATCTCTCGGCCTTCGATTCGCAGGCTTGTTCGAGATATCAGGCTTATGTCGCGCAATCGGCTTTTTGGAGGCACCGGGCTTACCCGTTACTTGATCGCCGGAAAAGGAACGCTTTGTGCCTTGCCTGATCTTTTGCGCACGCGTCTTGGCAACAAATTGCTCGGCTGTCGATTTTCTGGGCGGACGAATCAGACACTTCGGATCGTGCCCAATCAAATCCAGTCGATGCGCTTTTCTCAACGCCTCGGCCACCAAATCACGATTTTCCGGCAGAAAGTATTGGAGAAGCGCTCGCTGAAGTTCTTTTTCGTGAGGCGTCCGAGCGACATAGACCGGTCGCTTTGTAAACGGATCTATGCCGGTAAAATACATGCATGTCGAAATCGTTCCCGGCGTCGGATAAAAATCTTGGACCTGCTCCGGCCGTGCGCCCTCGCGGTGTAGAAATTCCGCCAATTCGACCGCATCCGATAATGTCGAGCCCGGGTGAGAAGACATCAAATAGGGCACCAGAAACTGATTCTTGCCCTCACTTTGATTGAACTTGGCATACAAATCCATAAATCGTCTGTAAACTTCAATGTGAGGCTTACCCATGTAATCCAGAATATGGTCAACACAATGCTCCGGCGCAACTTTCAGTTGACCGGATATGTGGTGTGCCACCAGTTCTCTGAAAAATGTCGTATCGGGATCTGCCATCATGTAATCAAAGCGTATGCCGGATCGAACAAATACTTTCTTGATCTTGGGCATATTCCGTAATTTACGAAGGAGAGCGAGGTAATCGCTGTGATCTACTTTAAGTTTTTTACAAGGTGTTGGTGTCAAACACTTGCGGGTTTTACACATGCCCTTGTCTTTCTGGACGTCACAAGATGCGGTCCTAAACTGCGCCGTCGGACCGCCGACATCATGGATATAGCCCTTAAAATCTTCGTGATGTGTCAAAAGCTCTGCTTCTTTTAGCACAGATGCATGGCTTCTTGAAGTGACCATGCGCCCCTGGTGCCAAGCCAAACTGCAGAAATTGCATGCGCCGAAACACCCTCGATTGTGAATGATTGAGAAGCGCACTTCATCAAGAGCGGGGACGCCACCTTCCGAATCATAATCCGGGTGATACGCTCGAAGATAAGGCAATTCGGCCACTTTATCGAGCATCTCCGTATCGAGCGGCATCTGAGGTGGCATCACGACCAAATAACGATGTTCGTGCGGTTGAATCAATATTCTTCCCGAAATGGCATCGTGTAACTCATATTGAAGCTTGGTTGCGTCCGCGTATTTATATCGGTCTGCTTTGACCTCTTCAAAACTCGGACACATAGCTGCATTCTTCAGAATCGGCGTCGAAATCGCTTGCGCAGACACTGTCTTTGATGGGGTCGCCTGCGAATTCTCGACCTCCGCACCTGCATCGGAATTCCGGGAAAGCGTATCCAAATCTGTCTGACCCTGGCCGCCCTTGGCGCTCATTGAAGGGGTATCAGAATCCAAATCAGAGACGATGAAAGCCGTCCCCGGAATGTCTCTCATCCGGTTGATGGGTTCACCCTTTTTGAGCCGGGCTGCAATATCAATGACCGCACGCTCGCCCATTCCATAAACCAACATATCCGCCGCGGCATCAAAAAGAATACCTCTTCGCACCTTATTATCCCAATAATCATAGTGTGCAAAACGCCGAAGCGACGCTTCAAGGCCGCCTAAAATAATCGGCATATCCGAGCCAAATGCCTCTCGTGCGCGATTCGAATAGACGATGCTTGCACGGTCCGGTCTTTTCCCGATGGCTTTGCCCGGAGAATAGAAATCCTGGTTGCGCTTCTTCTTCGAGGCCGTATAATGCGCCACCATCGAATCCAAGTTCCCCGCACTAATCATCACTGCAAGCCTCGGCCTTCCCAAAGACGTGAATGCCTCGGCATTCTTCCAACCAGGCTGCGCCAAAACCGCAACACGAAATCCGCGACTTTCCAGCAGCCGACCGATGACAGCAACACCGAAAGAGGGGTGGTCCACATAGGCGTCCCCGGTCACCAGCAGAAAATCATACCAGTGCCAGTCCCTGTCCAGCATATCCGCTTTAGTCGTAGGTAAAAAATCTTGGCGTATCATTGATTATCCTTAATTGCGCTAAATCATCGAGAGCCTCGATGATGCTAAAGCCGTTATCCGAGTCTTTCGACTTCACGATAGTGAAGTGTTCGTACATTATACTCCATTTTATAGAATCGTTCCTGCTCAAATAGTATCGCACCAGGCGCGGCGAGCGGCAGATGAATCGATATTACCGCCAAAACTCAAAAAATCCGAATTTGGCGGTAAATCTTGAGAAATCATTGCATCGAAAAGACGAGCCATCCGTGATACATTGAGATTGAGAGATCGCCCATTACTTTCGCGTTGAAAGGAGAAACAGACATGAAAAGCAAATTTGCGCCTTCTTCGAAAATCGGCGCGCTTATCGTTGTCTGGATTGTCGCCGGATACATATTCTGAAATAGGACTGGGGGGGAGAACGTGTTCTTCTCAGCCTGACGGCTTCTGTTATTTCACCAAATTTGCGATGAGTGACAGGCACCGGTTAGGATTCGACTCGGAAGATCATTATTCCGTTGCATTTACAACGTTCCCTTCCCATTCTTCCTGATATACTATTGTTAAGAAATGAGACTTAAGGAGGAGATGAACCGATGATTGAAGAATTATTCCAGCTCACCCATACCGACGAAAAAACCATCGAAAAAATCGTCATGGACGAGAATGTCCATTACATTCACATGATTTTCGGAAAAGATGAAGGTCTACCGGAGCATTTTGCAAATTCAAATGTCTATATGACCGTGCTTCGCGGTACATTATCCATTCGTCTGGATGATCAGGATACACATGAGTACGCCTCAGGTTCTCTCTTGAAAATTCCGCACAAGACCAAGATGAATGTCGGAAATAAGCACGATGATATACTTGAGCTCATCGTTCTCAAGGCGCCTGCTCCTCAAGCGTAGTCGTTGGCACACCGGCGGCAACCACATGCACCGTCTGCGTCGGTAACGCAAATTCAATCGCCTTTTGATCAAAGCGCTCTTTGATCAAGAGGCATATTTTTTGATGCAAGTCCAGATATATATCGTAATCTCCACTCGGCACAATGTAGACAATTTCATAATCTAAACTGGAAGCACTGAATCCTACAAAATGAACGCGCGCGAGCTCGATTTTACCGACTTCGGCAAATATTTCTCGAATCATATCCGGAATTTCTTTGAGCGTGTCTGCGGAAGTATCGTAAGTCACTCCTAATCGAAAAACAATTCTTCTGCGCGTCATCGTCTTGAAGTTCTGAATTCGAGATGATGTCAGATCAGTGTTCGAAAAAACCAGTTCTTCACCGGACAAACTTCTTACGCGAGTCGTCTTAATGCCGATATGCTCGACATTACCGGACTGCGCACCAACTATGATGAAATCGCCGATGTCGAACGGTCGATCGACGGCGATTGAAAAATAGCAGAAGATATCTGCAAGGACCGACTGGGCCGCAAACGCTATCGCTATGCCACTGACCCCTAAGCCTGCCGCTAATGCCGTAATCCGAATGCCAATATTGTCCAAGAACAAGAGAATTGCCAGTGTCCATATTAAAATTTTAATGGCGCCGCTAATCCATCTCGCGGCCATGCTACTTTGCGGCTCCGGATGTTTTCTTTCCCAATACTTGCGAAATACATAGACCGCGACACCGGAAAAAAACACTGCCAAAATCATGGTAATGACGGCAACAATGCCATGTCTGATATTGATGACCGTCTTGGCAGAAAGCGTCAGAACTTGCAGCGAAAAATAGAGCGCAACAACATACGAGAGCGGTACGAGATACTTGCGACTACTTTCATAAATAATGGTGAGCGCTGATGATTCCTTCTTCTCTTTTCTCTGCGATAATTTCTTGAGCACAAACTTCGAAATCACTCGGATTAAAATCCAAGATATCACCAACACGCCGATAAAAATGGCATATCGAGCCACGGTGTTGCCAAAAAATACCTTATCTAAAAAATCCGGCATATGATACCTCCAACCGATGATTCGAACTTGCAAGAAATACACTCGCAGATTCGTCTCTCTGATAATAGTACAAACCGGAGAACATT
>DUPM01000032.1 GCA_012838315.1 Clostridiaceae bacterium | reverse complement strand
CGGCAGCACTGGAGTTGCAGCTGACCCTGCAGCATCTTGATTTTCTGCAAAAGCAGGTTAACGAGCTGGACAAAGCGATCCGGGCTGCAGTTGTGCAGACTCAGTCTCCAATCTTGTCCATTCCAGGCATTGGCCCTACATTGGCTGGCATTATCCTGGCAGAGATCGGTGACATTCACCGTTTCAGCTCCCCGGACAAGCTTCAGGCCTTTGCCGGATTGGATCCATCGACTTACCAGTCTGGTAATTTCAAGGCCGACAGGACGCCAATGGTCAAGCATGGCTCTACCTATCTGCGTTGGGCCTTGATGCAGGCGGCACGTCTGGCCGCCGTACACTGTGAGACTTTCGGTCGATACCTGGCAACCAAGCAAGCTCAAGGTAAACATTATTTCGTTGCCCTTGGCCATACAGCTAAAAAACTCATACGCGTCATATTCCGCATCCTATCCGCTAACGAGGTCTTTGTCCCTCAGACATAACTGAGTTCACCTTCGTCGCTCAGGCTTGCGCCAGATGGCTCAAGCCTTTTCAGCATGCATTATTTTCAAGGTTCAATGTCCCTAGCGTCTACGCTACTTTTTTCTCATTTACCACTTGACTTCATATAGTCAGTCTTATCATTGAGCAAACAGCGTCGCTCTGACTTACATTGACTCCACGTAAATAATTCGCGTTTGGAGCCAAATCACTGGGATAATTATAACAATAAACCCCGTAGATATCAATTTAATATGCGACGTCCTTATGACTTCGAAAAGTGCTGATAATCCTTCGAAGTATTCCAGTCTCCGCCCCAAGCGAATCCGTATTGAATCAAGAGCTTATAGCAAAGATCATCGTGGTCGATTATGTAAGGGCAATCGACCGTACGGTCCACATAGGGCGCTCCTCCCGGCGGGTCAATAATCGACTCACCATCGAGCTCATATATCCAGGGATTATAAAGTGGATTGATATCAATCGCCATCCCGAGCGCGTGTCGCGATAGCGATGAAGTCCCGGCCACACGTCGAAAATTGAAGCAAGATGTATTATTGTCTGCCATGGATAGATTATCATCAGCGCCGTACTCATCTACCAATATCATCTTCTCAATCGGATATCCTTCGAGATACAACGCGTAAAAAATATCAACAAAATCTTGAGCGATATTTTTATTGGCGACAAGCTCGCCTATTCGCGTATCTCCGTCGAAGCCTATGTGTAACACACGAATATATCGTAGATCTGACCGCGAGGTTGTACAGTCGGATTTAAACGACTTCCCGTCCATTCGAGAAAATATCTCATCGGAAATCTCTTCATAATAAAAGCAATTACGAATCTCTTCATCGCTCAACGATGAAACATCCACGACTGAAAATGCTATGAACTCAGAAATTTGGGCTGTAGAGAGAACTGATTCAGATGGGTTGCTGTAAAGTGTTTGCTCTGTCTTGTATATAGATTTTTCCTCAATCATCGGATGCGTCAATATTGATGCTTCGTCCACGGATACTTCAGTATGATTACTAGCAGTCGATTCTGAATTCATTCCTCGAACACACCCACTACTGAACAAAGAGATGAGCACTATCAGAACAAAAGAAATTATGCAGCGAAATACAAGAGTTCTGTCCGAGCGATTAACTTGAATTCCTCTGCTTTCAATAAACTCATTCATTCTTGGTAACTCCATATGAATTAGCAAATACATTAAACTGACCTCTGAATGAGAACGTAATTATTTCGAAGCAACATAGAATGTGTGGATGATTTATCAAGCCAACAGGATGACTCCCGAAAAACTATGTTCGCCTAGTAAAATAACTTCCGGGGCGCATAGCCGCCTTCTGCGCTGTAATGTCATCCGGCTTAACAATGCCGACAAAGTTATTCTCAATGCCAAACTCTAGAGACACCTTCAACCTCTCGAGTTTCAGAGGATTGCTCGGCGCTTTAATAGGCTTAATGCCACGCCAAGTATTTCGACCGCCACTTTTCGACATATACATCGCCTGATCCGAAAGATCCACATGCTCTTGAACCGTTATCGAGGTATTATATTCATCAAATAACGGAAATGGTGTGTAGCCGATGCTACAAGTCACTGCACGAACCTCTTTGGTCTTGGCGGAAGTGACGAATACAGATTCACAAAATGCACTACGGATTGCCTCCGCATATTTCGTGTAGTCCATCGGATAATTATGTGCGACAACAAGAAGAAACTCCTCACCGCCGTAGCGGATAACTGCTCCTTCCGAACCGACACACTCGCGCAAAGTGCGTCCGACTTGTGCAAGGACCTGGTCGCCGTAAATATGCCCAAATTCATCGTTGATCGCTTTGAAATAATCTATGTCGATAAGATAGAATGCATAACAGATTGAATCGACGGTTCGGGGCATTTTTCGGTTAGGTATGGCAACCATCATTTGCGTTTTCAATATTTCGGTCAGAACACCGGTCAGATACTTCTTATTAAAGCATCCGGTCAAATCATCAAAGTATCGATCATTGGATGCCGTTTGCATATACTCTTTTACTCGGTCAATCCATGACTCTTGCGGATTATATAGATCTAGAGGGCTGCCCTTTCCACCACGAAGATAAAACTCGACTTTACTTGAAAGACCACGATAACCGGAAATTTTCTCAACTTCCTCAAGCAAAGACTTGACCGGCTTGTAGATGATACGGTCATACAATTCAAGCAAAATCAACGTAAAGAAGATAGAAAATAATAACATACTCAAGGATAGCCCGAATATGAATGAGGCCTGCAAGTCTGAATACGCTTCCCATGCAGAAAAAGGATTCCTGTGTATCCATAAGCTAACAAAAATATATATAAATAGGCCGATGACAAAAGCAAATGCGGCAACCCAAATGTATAGGAAAACGGCGGCCTGCCACATAAACTCCCATGATCCGAGAGTCTGTATGCCTCTGAGTTTACGAAATGTGTTCTTCTTCATTGATATGAACACCTCAAGGTTATCAAATTTACAATCATTATACGATTATATCATCGCTTTAATCATATGAATGAAAACAATCTTTAATGATTCACAGATTCTCAACACTTTATTAATACTTTATTTCGATTATCTTCAAAGAAAAAATCGGTTACTAAATATTTCTTACAATATAGCAAAACAAATGGCCATATTATCCCAATTCGATCCACAGAATAATTACAAAAGACGCGCCCATCAATAGAAATCAAAAACGCCCGACTCCGATTCTCGAGTCTGACAGCAACATATTCTGTACATATTTATGCGAAACGTGTTATTATTTTCACTGGTTCGTTATTTACGAGAAATTTTCTATGCAATTAGGAGGAAAAATCATGACAGCTCTCAAAGGCAACTTAATGTTTGGTCAATCCGGCGGCCCGACATCCGTAATCAACGCTTCAGCAGCAGGTGTTTTTATCGAAGCACTCAAGCACAGCGATGTTATTGAAAAAGTTTATGGCGCTGCCAACGGCATCGTCGGCATTCTGAATGAAAAGTTTTACGACATCGGACAAGAAGATCCAAACGAGCTCGAAATGCTCAAGTATACACCTTCTTCAAGCCTCGGTTCCTGTCGATATAAATTGGCAGACGCGGCCAAGGATGACACGGACTACAAGCGTCTACTCGAAGTTTTCAAGAAATACAATATTCGCTATTTCTTTTACAATGGCGGAAACGACTCAATGGATACCTGCAACAAGATTTCAAAGTTCATGCAAAATGCCGGCTACGATTGCATTGTCATGGGTGTTCCGAAGACCATTGACAACGATCTTTTCGGAACAGACCATTGCCCGGGCTTCGCTTCTGCTGCAAAATATATCGCTACAACTACAATGGAAGTTTACCAGGATGCTCGTGTTTACGACACAGGTATGATTTGCGTCATAGAAGTCATGGGTCGTCATGCCGGCTGGTTGACAGCTGCAACGCGTCTTGCCAACGAAAAAGGATGTGGACCCGATTTGATTTATCTCCCGGAAGTAGCATTCGACATGGACAAGATGCTTGCTGACGTGAAAAAGATCTATGCCGAGACGGGCAAAGTCATTATCGCCGTATCCGAGGGCGTTCAAACTAAGGACGGCGTGTTCATCCCTGAACTCGTTGCAAAGGATGATGTTGCTGTGGACTCGTTTGGACATAAGCAACTCGGCGGAACCGCTTCTGTTTTGGCCGAATTTATCAAGAAGGAAACCGGCGCAAAGGTTCGTGGCATCGAGCTCTCTCTTATGCAACGTTGTGCTTCGCATTGCGCTTCACAAATCGATATTGATGAGTCTTTCCTCGCCGGACGTACAGCGGTCATTAAGGCACTCGAGGGTATGACAGATTACATGGTCGGATTTGAACGTGAAGCCGGAAGTGATTACAAGTGCAACATCAAGATGATTCCGCTCAACGACGTTGCCAACACAGAAAAGAAGGTTCCGCTTGAGTGGATCAACAATGACGGCAACTTCGTCGGACAGCAGTTCGTCGACTATGCATTGCCATTGATAAAGGAAGAAACGAAGCAAGTTAAAGAGGACGGATTACCGCGATTTGTTAAGCTGAAAAAAGTCCTTGTAAAATAATTTGGCATTCATTTATTGAAACAATACAAATAGAAAGTCCGGATTCAACCGGACTTTCTATTTGTATTTTTATGTATTTCATCAAGACGTCTCTTCAGCGCTTTTGGCGATGCGACAGAGTAGCCAAAAAATCCCAAGATATCTCCCAACGCATAATAATGACCATGAGAGTATGCTACTAAGTCTGCTTTCTCTAGGCACAGTCTCCCCTTTTCATCCATCAAATCAGCATCAACAGTGACAGACTCAATTCGAGCCATAAACAAATCGTGCGCTCCCAATTCGGTCACTCCGGTCACTTTACAAGATATACTTACCGGCGCTTCATCAATCGCAGGCGCAGATAATAGCGAATCTGCCGGAATCGAAGTCAATTGGCACTCTTGAAATTTGTCATATTCTCTTCCGGAACGCACACCGCAATAATCACACGCCTTGAGTAATTCCTGAGACACAAGATTAACCACAAACTCACCCGATGCCGAAATGATTTTATGAGACAATCGTGACTTACGTATTGAGATGGATAACATCGGCGGATCTGAGCATATTGTGCCCGCCCATGCGACTGTGATGATGTTAGGTCGCCCATCGATATGATCCTTATGCGCACACGAGACCATTACCACCGGAACCGGATTAAGCATCGTATTAGCCGGCATAACAACTTTTCGATGATATGAGTTATGATTCTTAGTCATCAAGCATGTTCTCCCTTATGATCGGTATTTCTGAAAAAGCCGAAAATTTCATGATCAAGCAAAAACTCTTTTATCTGAATCCCCCCCGAAAAGCCAACAAGCTTTCCGTCTTTACCAATGACACGATGGCACGGCACAATGATCGGTATTGGGTTCTCGGCGCACGCAGAACCAACTGCGCGCGATAAGTTTCGAGCAGAAATACGATCGTTTGCCGTCAGTACCAATGCAATGTCTTCGTAACTCACGGTTGATCCGTAAGGAATCTTTTGAATCTCGTTCCAGACATGCCTTTGAAATTCACTGCCTTGCGAAAAATTCACGCGAACAGAAAAGCGCGTTCTGGATTTACGAAGATACTCCTTCAACTCGCGCACCGCCTTAGATAGTTCTTCCGGAAGGTGCGATTGAATTTGGAGTGAATCGGATAATTCATCAGCCAAAACATTGCCTTGAGCGGTTGCAAAACCAGTTCGAATAGCAACCGAACGATCAAATATATCTTCAATTTTTTGACCAATGGCATAAAAGCGAATCGCCTCAACATACGTTTGGCTACCTCTAATCGCTACTAGGCCTTTTGCAAAACGAACAAAGGCCACAGAATAATCCGGATATTCTGAAGCAAGCATAGAAAAGAGCCCCGCATCCGAGAACAATTCATTTTCATAAATGACTTCCTCCAAGATAGCCTCTTGTCTCATACCACACTCGAGTGCGATACTCTCGGCTTCATAATCTTCGATTCGAATGACCCAACTCACTTTATGGAGTTGCATTTGAAAAAAAACGTGACGCAATATAGAATCCAAAACATTTTTTCTCAACACGCGGTCATCATCGGAATATCGTAAATCGCTCGAAAACGAAAATCCCAACATCGTGTTTTTGTTGTTCGTATCAATTGAATATAGGCGAACTAACGCAAGAAATCTCGCATCTGTGGACTCACCTACAGATGCGACAAACCACAACTGCGACGAATCAGAAATACTTTGTCGAATAATCGACGCAACCTCATGAATTGCGTTATTTTCATAAAGCGCATCTCGAACTCTAGCAGCATCGCCGATTCGTACCGGAGACAAAAATACCTCGTTCATGTTCCACCTACGCACTCATCAAAACGTCAGTCATTTCCTTAAGAATATCATCGCTAATATTTTCAGTCAGCAGTCTTTGTGAATATGTTTTAATAATATACGAAAATCGCTCGTACAACTTTTCATCTGAGATCTCAGGAGAATAATATGCATTTGCCATGTATTCTTTATAATACAGCAACGGTGATGAGTATGTCGCATTTTCAAAATATCGAGTCCAGACCCGATTCGATTTAACGGTTGGAAGAAATCCTTCACTGCCCTCCAAACGAAGTCGAAGTAATATGGCATCTTCATCAAGTGCAACAAAAGAGGCAAATCTTGATGCTATCTCCGGATATGATGTTGTCGCGGAAATACACAGTGGGTATATTGTCAGGCACGGCGGAGTGATGACGCCAACCTCTGACGAGGGAATTTGAGCCATTTGTAAGGTATACGGCATATAGTTTGCCCACCTCATCACATCTGAAGAATTTCCAACCCACATAGCGACTCTTTTCGAAATAACGGGATCAAATGTGCCAAACAGATCCAACTTATCTTGTTCCGAAAGCAAATCCAATGAGTACCCCGCTCCTGCATATTGATTGAGGAAGCGAACGGATGTATCAAACCCGGGAATGAATGTCGAAGCACCGGCATCGTAAGTCATATAATAAAATGAATCCGCATACGACGCACCCAAAAAAGGCAACAGGTCTTCTGCATAATAGAAAGGAAATGAAGGCGTCAATTCAGAATTATCGTAATACTCTGAAATGCTTTTCGAAGCCGCCTCAAAAGTATCTATATCCACGACAAATGACAAAAGTTCCGTATCACTGGTGCGAAAAAGTTCTTGATTCACATACAACAAATCAACGGAAGCCAAAAGAGGGATGCCAAAGACATCACCGTCACTGGATAGAATTTTGAACATATCAATGTAAGTATTGGATGGATTTAATAATGAATCATTCGACAAATACGGGTTGAGCGACAATGCCACATCGTTCTCGAAGGAATCAGATAGCGCAGAAGCCAAAAAAACATCAGGCAATACAGCGTCGCTCTTCCAATTCATAATTGTATCTTTCGTCGCGCCCGTCGCCGGCGTCGCAAGTGCTTCAACCACAAAAGGCGGCTCGATACTGTCAAGAAAAGATAGAGACACATTATCTCCGTTGACACCGGTTCCGAGCAATCCCAGTGACTTCGCTTCATAGAGCCGAGACAAATAGTTTAGTGTGTCTTGTGAATAGGGCGATGCCATTTGAATGACCGGAAAAACATCCTCTTCTATCTCCGGAACAGAACTTGTCACTGCTTCCGATTCCGTAGGTAGCGTACTCTCAGTCGGAATTTCGGGAAAATCGGAAGAAGGGGCGCCGCATGCACTGACATAAAACATCGAAAAACAAACAAATATCAACGCACCCATCCGAAAAGATATGCGCAATCGACGAATTAGTGTATTAGCATAATATGATGACTTGTCCACGTGATACCTAATCCCCAAGATAGAATAATTAATTATATCATTAAACACGATGACAAAAAGCCCCGAAAATATCTTGCAAAAGGCCCTGTAAGAGCCAATGTATGGACAAAAGCCTTCATCCTAAACCAATCATCGGTATAAAAAAACCGCTAACGCATAACGCATTAGCGGTTAATGGAGCCGATGGTGAGAATCGAACTCACGACCTATTCATTACGAGTGAATTGCTCTACCCCTGAGCCACATCGGCATTTCCGGATCAGGCACGAATAAAACTATACATATTTATCAGAATCATGTCAAGACCGAGCTCAGACGCATGCAATTCGTTTTGATCGCGCCATCGTCTCATGACGAATTTTATCAAGATCGATAGTCGTCATGTCATTTTTATACTTGAGAAACTTTCCGGCAACCATCACACTCTCGACACATGAAGGAGTCGCACTATACACAATTGCCGACTCCGGCTGACCTACGGGCCAGATTGAGGGGTTTAATAAATCAATGACTTGTAGATCCGCGTTCATGCCTACCTCGAGAGTACCAGAACGCATAAAGCCCATGCTGCGATAGCCGGCACGTGTAGACATATTAATAATCTCTTTGGCATTAAGCGAAGACGCATCATTACAGACTATTTTTGCAATAAATGATGCCAGTCGAATTTCCTGAAACATGTTGAGATTGTTGTTGCTGGCACTTCCGTCCGTGCCCAAAGAAACGTTCACCCCTGCTTCAATGAGAGAACGAACATCGCACAAGCCGGATGCCAGCTTCATATTGCTGGAAGGATTGTGTGCAATTGTAACATTTTTTTCGGCAAGAATAATCCGATCCGAATCGCTTAAGTGAACGCCATGAGCACCAATGCACGGCCGATCCAAAATCCCAAAATCGCGAAGTGCCTCAACAGGTGTACGTCCATAATTGCGAATCGCATTTTCAACTTCGACTCGTGTCTCGCTGATATGAACATGAATAGAAGTATCGAGTGCCTTCGCCATATCTGCAAGCTGGGGATACATGTATTCCGGGTACAGATATATCGAATGCACCATCAAAGAAAGACGTATCATTTCAGAATCGAAAGATGACAACTCCTTGACGAAATCAGAAAAGCCTTTTTCATCAGTAAACCATCGATCGTCTTTTTTGTACTTGCCGTCATGGCATAGATTTATGCGGAATCCGGATTCAGAAGCTGCTCGGACCGTGTTCTCCGCCATGAAATACATATCCGCCGTTGCGCCGATACCGGATTGAATCATTTCCGCGATACCAAGCAAAGAACCATAATAAATGTCGTCCGGCGTTAAATGATCTTCCCTAGGCAGGATATGATTGAAAAGCCAATCTTCAAGCGGCAAATCATCCGCAGAGTTCTTTAAAAGTGTCATCGGCAAGTGAGAGTGACCGTTGGCAAACGTCGGCATAATAAGCTTGTTTCTGCACTCGAACATCTCAGAAGAGGACGGATCAGAAAGAGATCTTCGTGCTTCATCGAGCGACGTACCGACATAGCTAATAAGTCCTTGATCAACGGCAATATGTGCATTTTCCATTGATTGAACATTACCCAAAGAGTCGGGCGTCACAATGCATGTGTTAATAAATAACGAGGACTTATTCATTCTCCCTCCAGCGACCAACTGCTGATATATTTTTGTTGTTCAGGGGTCAAAGCATCAATCCCAATCGCCTTCGTCTTCAAAAAAAGATTCGCGACTGTCTCGTCAATTTCTTTAGGAGTATCATATACTTTTCTTTCCAGAGAAGCGTAATTCTTGAGAACATATTCAGCACTCAGCGCCTGTAACGAGAAACTCATGTCCATAATTTCAACCGGATGACCGTCTCCGGATGCCAGATTAACCAGTCGGCCTTCCGCCAGAATAAATATAGTTCTATTGTTGTTTAATGTATATCCGATGACGTTTGGTCTGGCTTCATATTTAGTTATTGAAATTTTCTCCAACTCAGTGATATTGACTTCAACGTCAAAATGACCGGCGTTACAGCAGATGGCACCATCCTTCATTATCTCAAAATGTCTTTTTGCAATGACATCTTTGCAACCGGTGACCGTAACGAAAAGATCTCCAATTTCTGCTGCGCGGTCCATCGTCATAACAGAATAACCTTCCATCAAAGCCTCCGCGGCCTTGACAGGGTCAATCTCTGTAATTATAACTTGAGCACCCAGCCCCTTGGCGCGCATCGCAACGCCCTTACCGCACATCCCAAAACCCGCTACAACGACGGTCTTACCGGACACAACAAGATTCGTAGTGTCCATGATCGCGGTCCATACGGACTGACCTGTACCATATCGATTGTCAAAAAGATGTTTGCATTGTGCATCATTGACTGCAATAACAGGATACGATAGTTTACCAGCTTCTTCGAGAATTCGAAGTCTGTGAACACCCGTCGTCGTCTCTTCACATGCACCTAAAAGCGTCGCCGCCTTGTCTGACTCACCGGTATGCAATAAAGCGGCAAAATCTCCGCCATCATCGATTATAATATCCGGGCCTATGCTCAGGGCATCTCGAAGATGTTTATGGTATAGAGCTTCATCCGCACCATGAACACAAAAAACGCTCATACCGTCTGCCACTAATGCCGCAGCAACATCATCCTGCGTTGAAAGCGGATTACATCCGGTAAGAAAAACATCTGCACCACCGGACCTAAGAACTCTTGCCAAACAAGCTGTCTTCGCCTCAACGTGTACACTGACCGCAATTCTTTTTCCGGCAAAGGGTTTTTCCTCTATAAAACGCTCCTCAATAGAACGAAGAACCGGCATGTTGCGATACGCCCAATCAATTTTTTGTTGACCGCTCGGTGCCAAATGAATGTCTTTAATGTCATATTTATGGTTCATACTAAAACTCCTGACTATTCTCATCTGTAGGCAACGTTATTTGCTGAGTTCAGAGACAAAGGCCGAAATTAGCTTTATTGTATTCTGGGCAACTGAGGCTGCTGTCTCAACGACTTCTTGATGTGTCAGCGCCTGACCGGACATGCCGCTTGCGAGATTAGATATACAAGAAATCGCAGCAATTTTCATGCCTGAATGAGAAGCAACAATGGCTTCCGGAACGGTGGACATTCCGACCGCCGAAGCACCCATCATTCGCAGCGCATTGATTTCGGCCGGCGTCTCATACTGCGGACCACGCATATATGCATACACTCCGGTTTTATAGGGAATGCCCAGTCGATCAGCGATGCTTTTTAGTCGTTCTACGTACTCTGCGGTATAAATAAATGTCTGGTCCGGAAAACGAGTACCAAAACGCTCGAGGTTTGGCCCGCGCAAAGGCGAGGGACAATAGAAAGAAAAATGATCCGTGATTAGCATCAGCATCCCCGGAGTCATTTCGAGGTCAATTCCACCGGCGGAGTTAGTTAATAACAACGTCTCAACACCTAATTCAGCCAGAACACGAATCGGGAACGTCACTTCATACTCGTCATATCCCTCATAATAATGAAAACGACCTTGCATGACATAAACGCTGACCCCGCCAATGCTGATGACGGCCAACTGACCGGCATGCCCTTTAACCGTTGTAAGCGGAAAACCGGGAATATCTGAATACGGAATGACCGCAATAATATCTGAGTGATTAATGATATCCGAAAGCCCAGAACCCAGAATGACTGCTATTTTAGGGACACAATTCAGACGCATACGTATTGAATCCGAAGCCACGTCAACCTTATCAAGATACTTTTGAAAATCCATTAAGACTCCTTCCCGCAACAGTTCTTATACTTTTTCCCACTGCCGCAAGAGCATGGATCATTCCTTCCAACCTTCGTCGAATCTCTTTTGACCGGTTCACTGACACTTTGTTGGTCTGCACGATTTTGAGCTGCAGACTTAGGAGTTACAGACGGTGCCGCCGTCGAGCCATGTCCTTCTACGACATTGCGAACTGCCTTTTTATTTTCAATTCGCTGCTCTTGAGAGATATTGGCTCTCATAATCATACGAACCGTATCATTTTGAATTGATCCGTTCATCTCTTCAAACATTTCGGAGCCAACAATCCGATATTCAAGAACCGGATCTTTCTGTCCAACACTCTGCATGCCAATTGCCGTTCGCAATTGATCCATTGCATCGATATGATCCATCCATTTTTGATCAACATTATAGAGAAGAATTTGACGTTCAGCTTCGCGGAAAACATCGTGTCCGACAAGTGCTTCCTTTGACTCGATCAACTTCATACACTGATCAATGAGCTTTTCTTCAATGTCATCAGAGTTGAACACATCCGACGACGAAGCGCGGATTTCTTCTACCAGCGGCAAATTGCCGAACAAATCATTGAGTTTGATTGCCAGAGCAACGGCTTCGTTCTGCTGAATCTTGCCGTCCAGCGCGTAAGAGCGAATAGTGGTAGAAGCAACGTTCTTAATCATTTTGATCATTGTATCGTGAATATCTTCACCATGAAGTACTCTTCTTCTTTGATCGTATGTAAGATTTCGCTGAACATTCATGACATCGTCATACTCTAAGACATGCTTTCTGGAACTGAAATGCAATCCTTCTATCTTCTTCTGAGCAGATTCCATCTGCGAAGATAATATCTTGGATTGAAGTTCCATAGTGTCATCAACACCAAGCTTATTAAATAGCGCATTAGAGCGATCTCCACCAAATAGACGCATAAGGTCGTCATCTAGAGCAAGAAAAAACTTCGTTCTTCCGGGATCGCCTTGGCGACCAGAACGCCCCATCAATTGATTGTCAATTCGACGAGACTCGTGACGCTCTGTACCGATAATCAAAAGTCCGCCGGCCTCAATCACTTTCTTCGCCTCTTCAGTTGTTTGCTTCTTAAAATCCGCTTCAAGAACGGCAAACCGTCGGCGCGCTTCAAGAATAACCTCATCATCAGTCTCATTGTGAGCCGTTGACGCATCAATCAATTCATCTGAGTAGCCAAGCTTTCGCATTTCCTGCTTCGCCATATACTCAGGATTACCTCCGAGCAAAATATCAGTACCGCGTCCAGCCATGTTAGTAGCAATCGTAACGGAACCGAAACGACCGGCCTGAGCAACAATTTCGGCCTCTCTTAAGTGATTCTTGGCGTTGAGAACGCTATGCTTTATTCCGGCCTTTGAAAAAACTTTCGAGAACAGCTCGGACTTGTCGACATTGACAGTACCAACCAGGACCGGCTGGCCTTTCTTGTTCGCTTCAATAACAGTATTGAGCACAGCGGCTATCTTGCCCTTTTGACTTTTGAAAACCGCATCCGGCTCATCTTCGCGAACCAAAGGTCGGTTAGTTGGAATCTGAATGACATCCAGGTTATAAATTGAACGGAATTCGGATTCCTCTGTATATGCCGTACCGGTCATTCCGGAGAGTTTACGATACATTCTGAAGTAGTTCTGAAATGTGATGGTTGCGAGAGTTTTGCTCTCGTTTTCAACCTTAACACCTTCCTTGGCCTCAATGGCTTGATGTAACCCATCGCTGAAACGACGCCCTTGCATGAGTCGCCCGGTAAATTCATCAACGATAACAACTTCTTCGTCTGCAACAACGTACTTCTGATCTCTCTCCATTGTGCCGTTTGCTTTTAGCGCGTTATTAATATAATGTTGCAAATCGAAATTATCCGGGTCAGAAAGGTTGGAAACGTTAAAGTGCTTTTCAGCCTTGGCGACACCGTTAGCCGTCAACACAGCAGACTTAGCTTTCTCATCAACGACATAATCACAATCACCGACAATTTGATCCATATCGATCTTGTCATCGGTTTCTACAACAACGAATTTCTTAAGTCCCTTCACAAATCGGTCCGCACGAACATAGTTCTCTGATGATGCTTCTCCGATGCCTGAAATAATTAATGGTGTTCGCGCTTCGTCAATCAAAATACTGTCTACTTCATCGACGATAGCAAAATTCAAATCTCGTTGAACCATTTTTTCTTTGCGATCAACCATGTTGTCACGCAAATAGTCAAAACCAAATTCATTATTTGTGCCATAAGTGATATCGCTATTGTATGAAGCACGTCTTTGTTCATTCTTTAAGTCATGAACAATCAAACCCACCGATAAGCCAAGATAGCGATAAATCTTGCCCATCCACTCACTATCACGTTTGGCCAGATAATCATTAACGGTAACAACGTGAACGCCTTTACCCGTCAAAGCATTGAGATAAACCGGCATCGTCGCAACTAAAGTCTTACCTTCACCGGTTTTCATTTCAGCGATACGACCTTGATGGAGAATAATTCCGCCAATGACCTGAACCTGATAAGGTTTCATTCCGAGAACTCGAACGGAGGCCTCTCGAACCGTAGCAAAAGCTTCCGGAAGGATATCATCCAAAGTCTCTCCGGAATCAAGTCTTGCCTTCAATTTGGGAGTCATCTGCTTAAGCTCAGACTCTGACATTGCCTCAAAATGATCACTTAAGCTCTCCACTTTTTGAACAATCGGCATAATCCTCTTGATTTCATGTGAACTATGCGTTCCGAAGATTTTGGTAATTAAACTCATTATTTATCCCCTTTAATATTAGTATTATTTTTATTATCGTCGATTTTAGATAGCACACTTTTATAGCCATCGGCTCCGTATTCCAGACAACGATTGACACGACTGATGGTAGCGGTACTGACACCGGTCGCAACAGAAATATCAGAATAGGTATACCCCTTAGATAGTAAAGATGCGATATGAAGACGCTGTGCCAAAGACTTAATCTCTGATACAGTACAAAGATCCTCGAAAAGTTGATAACACTCCTCTCGAGACTGAAGCGATAATATTGCATCGCACAATATATCCGTAGTTGAATCCTTCCATTTGTCTTTCATCTGCATCCTCGTAGCTATTTTATAAATAAATCAATAATATAGTCCGTCGCTTTTTCAAAATTGCCCGAAAGAAAGCCGTATATTAAGGCTCCTATGATCAATAAATAAAATGCAACCCATATAATTTGGCGAACAATCAAACGTCTGTTGGCTTTTCGTAATACATCGCCGACACTCAGTTCAGCGTCATTTTGACTCTCGACATAACCTGATCTCATATATGCAGGCATCCGAACTTTGTTTTTGGCTTGTCTCAAGGCATACCTCCGTAAATTTATCTCACAAAACAAACATACATATATTACCGCAAGAGACTTAAGGTTACAATCCTTGATACTTCAAATGTCAACATTCAGCCTCACTCCTTGACCCGAATCAATGACATACTTTCAAACCAATTAGCATCTTTCGACGATATTAATCAAATACTTGGGATATCACTCTCGTTTAAGTTTGCAATTCAGAGTATTTTTCTGAGACTCCGAATGTTTCTATTATAAGAACAATCCCTTTCTCCTCCGCCACGCTAATACATTCTTCAAGAACGCACCTCCTGTCCTCAGGCGTATTTTCGGGAATAATCACTATAAGCTCTCTTGAGGAAATATCAGATTCATCGATACTGATTTTGTCTTGTCCCCACGGCTCCTCCGTACCGGAAAAACCCGCTAATTCATCTATATGCCTGCTTATCTTATCCACTATTTCTTCATCGGATTCGTAGGTGGGTGCAGTCAGATCCACACTCTTTATAGATGTTGCCGTCCCATTGTTCCAACCCGCTATGACAGGATATGAAAAGGGCAAGTTCGCGCCAAATTCATTTCTGAAGTAGATGCCTCGGTTAAAATTTGTCTCGTCCCAGATTTTTGAATTTTTCTGCGAATCACCATTTTCAAGAATGTCATAAAACAACTCGCCGTACACCGCAGCGCTCGTAGCAATCATCTTCTCCTTCGAACCAAATGGCGAAACGAGTTTGTAGTATACCCTGATATTCAATACATGTGCAATTTTGTTAAAGTCGAGATACACGCTAATATCCTCTATAGGATCAACAATAAGATTATTCTCGCCAAGCCTCTCAAACTCAGATTCAATCCTTGTTTTCACATACTCACCGAATATCGCGGTTGAAACAATATCCTCCAAGTTGATGTCCAAATGGTTGAACACAGCGGTTATTATACCGGTTACGTTACCGGCATTCTCCAACAATGTGCTCATATGCCCGGCTTCTCCGTTCTCTTCTTCGGATTCGCCGGCAAAAGCGCATATTGCTTCAATTGAAGAGTCAATTGCCATTGCTCCGGCATCCATAACCGGGAAGGCCAAGCTCAACTCATTTGATACTTGATCCACAGCATGGGTAAAAATAACTTCTGTTCTCACAAGATTTACCGCAATAAGAATTATCGCTATCACTGAGATGAAAATAGGGGCTGCGATTGCGGCTTCCAATACTACAGATGCTCGTTTGCTGACGCAACATTGATACAGCTCTTCCCTTCTCTTACTTGTATAGATCATATCCATCCTCCAAGACATACGTGTGATCCTGATCCGTAAGTTCCAATTCGATGGCTATATTTATGTCTCCACCATTAATACGTTCAAGTATTTTCAACATGCGTTTCAAAATCTTGTCGTCACTTACAAACAACATAAAAAATGAAACATAATCCTTATAATTCGTCATGAGGGCACTACCGATCGCACCATCCTCAACCTTGCTGTGATGCAACAAACTTACAGTCTTTCCGGATTTGAGTTGGTCAACATCCTTAAAAGATATGGTCATCGCCCATATCAATAAAATGGCGTATTGCGCAGATACAGGGTCTATTACAACAGTTCCCGCAGACAAAAGTGCAACAACCATACACAAAACCTCCGCAACACCCTGCGCTTTATAGACTTTGACCTCATCCAGTAAAAAGGTAGAAAGATTCGAAATTGCGCGAACAAGAAATATGAGCGATGATGTTTGGAAATTCGCTCCGAAAGTACTTTGAGCACCGGTAAGCATATATTCAATATCCGAATGATTAACGGTATTAATCTCAGAAAATGGTGTCCCGTAAACGTTACATTCCGGAAATGCTTCGCCATCAAAATAAGTATTCTCTAAACGTGAGTCAAAAAAATTAACGGCGTAGGCATTAATATACAAATGATTTAGCACCTCGTTGTCAGTTCCCTGTATCGATCCTGAAAGGAATTCCATGAGGAGCGTAAAGGATGTCGGATCAAATACGTTCAATTCTTGATCGGTTCCATCCTCGTCCTGAAATGTCAGTGTTGCACTCCGTTCGACAACAGTTTTCAAATTATCTATGAAATCATAGAAATCATCCAGTTTATCGTTGAAATCAATGGTATCTACAACGGCCTCTAGGCCCTCAATCGCCCACATCCAATTTTCTGAATCTCCCATAATAGTTTTGAGTTGATTCATCCACGAAAATGACTTCTTCGAACCACTGTTATATATGGAACTACTTTTAACTTCATTAATCGCCCCTGCTATTCTCGAGGCGATGTCTGAAACCACAATCGTTGGATATCTAAGTGTCATATAATCCGCAATTGCCTTTTCAAGAGCTTCCGAAGATAATTTATCAATAACATCACATGAAAGAACCGCATTTTCTGAGAATCGGTTCGTCCTTTTAAAAACTGAAAAATCTGTCCCCACGTGATTCAAACCATATAATCCATAGTGTTTCAGAAGTGACTCATTATAATCGCTAAGAAGATATTCAGCTTGGAGTTGCATGGTTCTTCTTGCTTCAATTTCTCTATATCGAAGCGCTATTCCTGAAAAGAGGATTGTCTGAACCAAAATTACTGCACTGAGAACGATGCTAAGAAAGATAACAATGCCACCACGCTTATTGTTCAAAATGACTTCACCTCCCTGACAACAATCTTCACGGAATCAGTGATTGCATAAATGATGTACTGCAATCGCTCGGCAGAACAATACACGGTATCAGCCGTTGCTGAACCGTACTCGATAGTATCCGTGCATATAACGTCCTTATTCTTGACGAGATTATTCTTGTAGAGCGCGAAAAGCCTCGCATTTGAATCCGCTCGTATAAAGAGAATCGGACCGACAGCGATACAGTACATGACGATGAAAAATACGATTGTAAAGCATAATGCAGATTGCAATGTTGACATAAAAAACCACCTCCTGAAACAACTTTATCAGGAGATGGTTATTCATATTTAGGCAGTATACGACAATAAATTAATAAAGCGACAAGATCAGCGCAAAACCGCTCCGAAATCTTTTTCTAGCTTGGATAGGATTTGATCAACAGACGACTTGATATCAGAATCAGAAAGAGTACGCTCCGGAGACTGAAAATAAATACTGAACGCGACCGACTTGAGATGATCTGCAATTTGTTTTCCTTGATATACGTCAAACAATTCACATTCTGTTAAAAATGTTCCGCCATTACGGATAATTGATTTTCTTAGATCCCCAACCATGATGCTCCGGTCAACAATGAGAGCCAGATCACGTGAAATACCCGGATACTTCGGTATTGACTCGTATTTTTTCTGAGACTGTGCAGACGAAGACAACTTAGAAACTTCAAGAGACAGAAGTACAGTAGAAACAGGCGCCTCAAATCGACGCGCAACTTCAGGATGGACATATCCGAAATATCCGATTTTTTCTTGTCCGAAAAAGACGTCACATGTGCGACCCGGATGCATAAATGAATACTCAGCAGTTGGAATAAAATCTGGGTCTGAGATCCCTAACTTGCCGCATAGAGAAACGACCGCACCCTTCATCTTAAAAAACGAAGTCGCACGTTCTTCATCTTCACCGAGGTCATAACACATTGCAGATACAACATGTTGCTCCGTCGGAAGTAGATTCTCTTCGGTAGGCAAATAAGTATACGCCAGCTCAAAAACATCCGCAGCGACAACAGCACGTGAACTGTTTCGACCAGCAATACGAAGCATAGATGGTGCCATCGATGTACGCATCACTGAAAAATCCTCGCCTAACGGGTTTGTAATCACTACCTGCCGACGAAGGACATCGTCCACAGGAAGCATCAACTTGTCCAGCTCCTTCGGACTTTCGAAAGAATAGGTCATCGCCTCGTAAAAACCCTGCGAAATAAGTGCATCTTTGATGACTTCGACATGCGTCTGGTATTTCGATCGACCTCCGAGCGTCGTTTGCTTCCCGGAAAGCATCGTTGGCTCAATATTGTTGTAATCATAAAACCTAGCGACTTCTTCAGCCAAATCGGCCAACACCAACAAATCCGGACGATATGTCGGTGGCGTACAGATGAAGCCTGAATCCTTGGCAACCAACTTGCACCCGACTTTTTCGAGGATGTCGATCATAAATGCCTCATCAAGCGCAGTTCCCAACAACTCATTCACCTTAGCAACCGAGAAAAATATCTCAGGAACCGGGAGTTTTGTCGGATACACATCAATGACGTCGCGACACACTTTGCCACATCCAAGGCGTTCAACCAGTTCACAAGCACGATCTAGTGCCCGTAACGCGTTCTCCGGGTCTAAACCCTTTTCGTATCGTGAAGAGGCTTCGGTCCTCAAACCATTCGCAGTGGCCGTCTTGCGTACCGAAGTCGGACTGAAGCAAGCGGATTCAAATAGTATAGTCCTAGTCTCATCCGTGACCTCCGAGTTACTCGCACCCATAACACCTGCAATCGCACAAGCCTTGGTCTCATCAGCGATAACGAGCATGGATGCATCAAGCGTTCGACTCACACCGTCGAGTGTTTCAATCGATTCACCATCTTTCGCCGTTCTGACAATGATGTGTTGACCAGACAAATTGAACAAATCAAAAGCATGCATGGGCTGGCCCATCTCGATGCAAACAAAATTCGTAATATCAACAAAGTTATTGATGGGTCGAACACCTGCGGCGCGAAGTTGGTTCTGCATCCACGCAGGAGACGGCTTAATATGAACATCTTCAACGACCCTGGAACAATAGCGATAACAGAGATCCGGTGCGAGAATATCAATCCGTGCAAGTTGATCAACCTGTCCCTTGCCTTCTCCTCGCACAACAGGCGAAATTTGATTGAATGGTTGATCCAACGTAATGGCCGCTTCGCGGGCCAGACCTTCTATCGAAAAGCAATCCGGCCGATTAGAAGTTATCTCAAAATCAATAACGACTTCATCCACGCCGAGATGCGTCGAAAATGATTGTCCCGTCAAGGCCTCCTCCTCAAGCACCCACAAACCGTCTGTATCAGCACCAACAAAATCTTTTTTATCAAAACCGAGTTCATCCGCGGCACAGCACATGCCAAAGCTTTCGACGCCGCGTAGCTTTGCTTTCTTGATCTCGAATCCACCCGGCAACATAGCTCCGACTTTTGCAACCGGGCACTTCATGCCAAGAGTGACATTCGGTGCACCGCAAACAATCTGAAGTGTCTCGTCTCCGACATCGACACGCAATACATGCAAATGGTCTGAATTCTCATGGTCTTTGATATCGATGACTTGTCCGACGACGACATTTTTCAAAGACTCCCCCAACTCAATTAAAGCTTCTACCTTGGAGCCTGAGAGAGTCATTTTATCCGCAAAAGTCTTGGGTGATACATTGACTTTTGTCATTTGGTTTATCCAGCTGAGTGGTGCTTTCATTCACTGTCCTCCCGATTAATCTATATCGTATTGCAATTTATCTGAATTGACGCAGAAAACGCATGTCATTTTCATAGAGCAGACGAATATCGTCGATGCCGAACCGACCCATGGCCGTCCGTTCTACGCCGATTCCGAATGCAAACCCGCTATAGATCTCAGGATCTATCCCACAACCCGACAAGACTTCCGGATGAACCATTCCGGCTCCAAGAACCTCAATCCAACCCTCATTCTTGCAAATTCTGCATCCTTTGCCGCCACAGCCCCAACACGAAATATCCACTTCACAAGAAGGCTCCGTAAAAGGAAAATGATGCGGGCGAAGTCGAATATCGGTTGACTCACCGAATAATTTCTTAGCGAAAAGTCGCAAGGAGCCGATGAGGTCGCCCATCGTCACATTCTTATCTACAACCAATCCCTCAATCTGATGAAAAATTGGAGAATGAGTACTGTCAAGTGTATCCGCCCGATATACTTTGCCCGGGCAAACAATCTTAATCGGCGGCTTCGAAACTTCCATCACTCGGACCTGAACCGGTGAGGTTTGCGGACGAAGCAAAATATTATCGGTAATATAAAAAGTATCTTGTGTATCTCTTGCCGGATGACCCTTAGGCAGACGCAGACGCTCAAAAGCATACTCGTCATATTCAACCTCGGGTCCCTCTGCAATCTCGTAGCCCAAACCAAGGAAAATATTGCAAATCTCGTCAATAACTTGCGTCAAAGGATGTCTGGCGCCCGTATGAGACATGATTGCCGGCAAAGTGACATCGATTTTCTGACTGTTCAAGCGTTCTTCAGCTTCCAAAGCGGCAATCTCGGATAATCTTTCAGATAAACCGTGTTCAATAAATGAACGCACTTCATTGGCATGTTGACCAACCACTGGGCGTTGCTCGGCTGTAAGACCACCCATCGCTCGTAAAACAGCAGTCAATTCGCCTTTCTTTCCCAAAAAGCGAACTCTTGCAGCCTCAATATCTGCCGTTGAAGAAAAATCGGGCAAAAGTGCCGCAAACTGTTCCTTTATAGACCCCAATGATTGTATGATTTCAAGCATTGTAAACCCTCCGATCAAAACAATGCCTAAATGATATCATTGTAAAATGTAGGTGTAAAGTACGGATTCCATTGCCTTTCTCGCCCAATCGTCGTTGATTCACCATGACCGGGATAGACGATGACATGATCCGGCAACGCTGCTATTTTTGCGATTGATCGACGCATTTCGCCCATGTTCCCGCCAATATCCGTGCGTCCGATAGTGCCTGAAAATAATGTATCTCCCGTAAACATATGCTTCTTGGGTCCTTCTTGATCGGGAAACTCAAATAGCAAACACATTGACCCGGATGAATGGCCGGGTGTATGCATGACGCGCAGCACAAAAAGTTCGTCATCTATACCAAAGTCCGCAGTAGATAAAACATCACCATCTTTGAGCAATAACAATTGCGTTTGAATCGATATTTCGCTGTTGCAAAACGAAAGAGAGCCGTTTTTGACCGGGTCTATGAAAGCATCCTTCTCTTGATCAAGCGCAATAAGTGGCGCACTTGTAGTTGCTGCGAGTAAATCTGCTTCAAGAATGTGATCGTAATGCGCGTGCGTCATGAAAATTCCAGCGACCTTGCGATTCTTCAAATCTAATGAATCCAAGCTCACACATGGATCAATGATAAATGCATGTTTTTTTAGGAAAAGAATATACAAGTTAGCCTGTAATGGGCCAAACGGATAGGACTGGATATTCATATGACCTCCGAAAAGGGAAACGTTAATAAGAAAATTAAATGACTAATCCCGCACCAACTCGCGCCAATCTAAATCACCTCGATCGATAGCGAGAATCAGCACTTCTGCACCGGCGATATTCGTCGCGTAGGGGATGCTGTTGTAATCGCAAGCACGAATCAACGGATTCACAGCTTCGTAAGTTGGAGAATGCGTATCTCTGAGATATATCACGGCATCCATCTCGTTGTACATCGTTCGGGAAGCTATCTGATCCAGTCCACCGGAGTAATCGGTAGAAAAACCAAAAACATTCAACTCCGTCGAAGACTCCAATAAACTGGAAGTATTAATCAAAGAGAATAAAGCGTGTTTAGACAACATATTGCGATAAGCAATACAGAAATTGACCAGGAGCTCATTCTTGGTGCTGTCAGCCATTAGCACGATATTCATAGATACCCCCTAAAATCGATTTCTATTAAGCATTTTACAAATACTACGTTCAAACTTCAATAAGAATTTAATTATTGATTGATTCGCGACAATAAACGTAACTATTTTCAACTGGGATCCTTGTAATAATCACCAATAACCGGAGTACTCTCTTGCTTTCCTGCAGCGGTTTCCTTTGGAAAATTGAAATATACACGAAGGAGTTCCTCTGCGATAACTGCGGTCGAAGACCCCCACTCGCCTCTTTCAACAACTAATGCGATAGCAATCTGAGGATCCTCAGCAGGTGCGTAGCAAACAATCAAGCCATTCGAATACTCCTTAAGATACTTTTCACGGCCGGTTTCTGCAGTACCGGTTTTTACAGCGAGAGGAACCTGATCTGAGAGTAGGTGAAGGTATTTATAAACCGTTCCTCCCTCACTATCAACGACCTCTCGCATCCCATCTTGTACCGCTTTGAGGTCAGCTTCATTAATACCCAATGGTATCACATCCGAGTTACCGGAATATAATATTGTACCATCTTCAGACACAACCTCCGAAATGACGTGTGGCGTAACCAAAGTATTCGTCGCGACAGCTGCCGTATATCTGGCCAATTGAAGTATGGTGTATAAGTGATCAAATTGACCAATTGCGCTCTGGGCCGTATCCGCAGGCATCCATTTACGATCATATTCATCCTCACGAAGCAATTTCTTCGTCTCTCTGTTCGATCGAATACCACTCATTTCACCTGGCAAATCAACACCGGATAATTCACCCAATCCCAAGAGTTTGCCCATCGCATCTAGTTCGTTAATTCCCGTATCGTGACCGATTTTTTGGAAATAGATGTTGCACGAGGTCGCAAGAGCCCTAGATAGTGTCAACGGACCATGTCCGACGTATGGATGGGTGAGGCACTTAAATTCCCAACCGCCAATCTCCACAGGACTGTCACACGTCTCAATGCTGTTTGCGGGTGTAATAATGCCATTTTTAAGCGCCGCTAAAGCAGTGACCATTTTATACGTGGAACCGGGCGCATATAATCCCGAAATGGCTCGATTGAAAAGTGGCTTATCTGCTTCGGTGATTTTTTCATAGCCGTCTATACCCAAATAATACTTAATTTGTTCGTTGGCCTGAGCGTCACCTTCCATAGCCAAAATAAAATCATTCGGGTCAAAATCAGGATACGACCCCATCGCAAGAATAGCTCCGGTCTTTACATCCATTACCACAAATGCGCCTGCAGATGCCGTTTTATAACCAGGCAACTTCTTGGGAGAGTTCGCCGCCTCCTCGATGTAGTCCTTCATTGCCGCTAACCCTGCTTGTTGCAAATCGGATCGAATGGTCAGATAGACATCTGCACCCGGAACAGGCTCAATACCCATATCCTCAGCATAGAAAGCACCATCTTCCGCGCTACTTGACCAAATATTATACGGTTGCTTACCCTGAGTACCGTGTAGATATCGCTCCATTTGCGCTTCAATTCCGGATTGTCCGACAAGATCTGTGGGCGTGTATCCAATATCTTTGAGCTCGGTGAGACGCTCCTCCGAAATCTTACCCAAATAACCAACGACATGCGCTGAATATTTTGCCAAAGGCGAATATACCCGCCTGTAATCCTTCGAAACGATGATGCCCTGATATTTATAATTCTGCTCAAGCAGTACCTGAACCAAGGCAGAACTCACATCTGTTGCAACCGGCACAGGCGTACCGGTTTGAAATCCCCAATTGTCAGTAAAAACCTGATAACGTAGCCGAATGATACGATACGCCTCGTCTGTGGTGTATGAGCCGTCAACCTGAAACAGATCTCTTAGATACAAGAAAAACACTTGCGGATCCAGTTTGACATAATCGTCGTTATATGTGACGACTATGCCGGGTGCCGGTTCCTTGAGAGCAAACAAATTTTTCCCGGTTTGCCATAGCAATAGCTTGTCCTCGTCTTCGAGAAATGCAAAAGGATCAGCGGAATAGTATTTGTCTAGTCCCGATATGGTTGTCACGTTGTACTCATCAAAAAGGTACGAAAGATCTAACAACATCGAATTGAATTCCTCTTCGTTCATGCCCGAATTGGCAAGAAGCAATGTACTCACTTCTTGTGTTGAAGCAAGAGCTATGCCGTTGCTATCATATATATTGCCTCTGGGTGCGGGTACGTTGTATTGTCTGGGAACACCCTTTTCAGTAGTGGTCACAAGATATGATGTGCCCTGAAACTGCAAGGCAGATGTCTTGAAAAATATGGCAAGGCCAAACACCGAAAAGATAACGGCGAGTATAAAATAGCGGTTGCCAAGAACCGTCATAATGATGTCGAATATGTTGGGCTGGTCCATTTTCCCTTCAGAAGTATGATCCTGATCGAAAACAAACAAGCCGTTTTCATCTACGCGATTTGCCATTGTCTCCCCTTTCCTTCACCAACGTCCGGCAACATTCGGTTAATACCGGACTTATATGGGCCGAGATATTTGAGGCAAAGAACGATCGGAACCGCAGCGATAATATTGAGAAGAATCTGCGGCAAGATACTTTGCAGCACAATCTGTGAAAACGTCAAATATGCTGGGGATCCAGTCGATACAACACCGACAAAAAATACCGAAATATGCCCGATTATCTTATATATGAAAGTAAACAATAAAACCTGTACAAAAGCCATGGACAATCTTCGGTGGAAAGCCTTGGCAAAAATCAGCGATGCCAAGATACCCAAATAGAAGAATACCAACATCCCGACTCCAATCAACGCGCTCGGTCTTTCAGTCGAAAAGGTCCACGCCGGACCGGCATAATAATCTCTCATGAGTCCGACGAATAAACCAACCACCGCGCCATCAAACGTCCCGAATAAATACCCGGATATGACAACCAATAGCAACATGAAGTCGGGTGTATAACCGTCAAACGGTGCGGGCATTGAAAAAGACACCTGCATCGCAGGAACGAGGAGAATGTATATTGAGTACACCAGTATTTTTCGAATACGTTCTTTTCTAGTCATTAGCTATTTATCCTATCTCGTGTCATGTTTCCAATTCAGATTCAATCGCAAAAATATCTTCGCCCGCTGTATCTCCGGACTCAGGAATCATGACGAAAACATCCTTAATCTCGTACAGGTTAGTAAATGGTCGCAAAGTAGCATATCGGTTGAGTTCAGATTCATAATGAACGGACTCGATAACTCCGATGGGTATTCCGGCAGGAAAAACACCACCCTTTCCGCTTGTCACAAGTGTGTCACCTACATTGAGAGCCATACCCTCAGGAATCATAGAAACCTTGCATAAGCCGGATTGTTTGAGTTGATTCTCTCCGGTGACTCGAACGATAATCCCATTGACGGTATCAACCTTCGCACTAACCGAAAATCCCTCGTGCAAAAGCGGCAGAACTTTAGCCGTGTCGTCATCCGAAGAGATGACCCTTCCAACAAGGTTCATTCGTGCATCGACCGCTGCAAAAGCATCAAACAATTCGAAATCCAGACCATCTTTCGACCCTGAACCTATTCGAATGACACTAAACCACTCGTCCGCATCGCGAGTCAGAATGGATGACCCGATAATCTCGTATTGCTCGAAAGTATCCTTGATCTGAAAAGCATCTTTCAATTCTTCCCATCGGCGGGTGGCTTCATCGGACAAGGATAACTCATACTCAAGTTCTGCAATTTCTTCCTTCAATTCTTGATTCTCCTCACGAATCTCCATGCCATCGGTTACCGCCGAAAAGAATGCTCCGACTCGATCACCGACAAAAAAAACAGCATTTTGAATCGGATTGAGAACGACGGACAAAGGACGAGTCAAAGAATGAATCGGGTTGCCGGGAATTGAACTGAAAATTATGACAATAACAATCAAAACAGTCACTAGTACCATGATGAATATTTTGTTAGAAAGTAATTTTTTCAACAGTGTGATCCTCCGAAAAAAGATCTAAATTAAAGCAGTAATAATTCATCTCGAAGTATACCACAGATTTATTCCATCAATATACCGTAAGTCTATGGCTACAAAAGGCCTTCCCGCTTCATACTTATGCTGCGACCGCGACCAACGACCAAGTGATCCACAAAATCAATGCCAATCATGGCCGATGTTTTAAGAAGTGTTTGCGTCGTCTTTATATCATCTGCACTGGGTTGAGGGTCGCCGCTCGGATGATTGTGAGCCAAGACAAGGGCCGATGCATTGGATTTTATCGCTTCTCGAAATAGTTCTCTGGGAAAGACTCCGGTTGATGCGAGGCCGCCGGACGAGATAATCACGCTTCGAATGACGCGGTGCCTTGTATCCAGTAATAAAACGTGTACTTCTTCTCGCTTCAGCTGACTCATTCTCTGCTCAAAATACAACAAAGCGTCATCGGGGCTGGATATCTGGTAGTTTTTCCAAAACGGTGCGACAGCCATAGAACGGCGGCCGATTTCGATAGCCGCTTTGATTGTGATTCCTTTAACGCGACCGAGACCTTTGCACTCACTGAGTTGTTCCAGCGACATATCTCTTAAAAAGGAAAGTCCCTCCCCCGCTTGATCAAGGGAGAGAACTTGATTTGCAACTTCCAAAGAAGACATTCCGGAAACTCCGGTCTTGATAAGTATTGCGAGAAGTTCAGCATCAGATAGTGCTGATTCTCCGCTTTGTTCCAATCGCTCATAAGGACGAACAGAAACATGCATTTGATTGATTCGATGATCCATTTTTTCACCTCGCGGTTGAATTCTAAATCATCTAAGTCTATTCAAATCATGAATTCAATTATTTGTTAATGCAACACTTCTTGTACTTCTTGCCACTGCCACAAGGACAAGGATCGTTGCGACCGACCTTATCCGAATGTGCCATATTGGATTGACGAAACTCCTGTTTCAAAGAGTCCATTGTCTCTTGATCAAAGACTTGGTTCCAACTCGAAAGTTTATACAGCCAATCGGCCTTCGCATCCAACATATTCAGGTATAACTTCTTGTAGTCAATATCCAATTCGATTGGTGTATCATCAACAATCTCATCGACCACCAGTGTATTATTTAAACTGTTTTTGATGCCATCCAAAAAACCGACAAATACTTCCATTTCAGAGTAAGGAAATCCGAATTTATCTGCCATTTCCTTGGCAGTTCCCACAAGCAGTTCTTTGTTGTTCGGATATTCCGAAAGAATTTTATCATAGGCCGCTTTCTCTAAATCATAATATCTTTGAACATAAGCTCTGTATAATTGCTCGTTTTCTACATTCTCAGACTTTATCGTCCAGTCTTGATAATAACTCATATGTTTGCCTCTCTTATTTTAATCTGTCAGCCACTGCCTCAAGGAATTCTTGAGTGTTAACGACCTTTTTGTCGGGATGATCCATCAGACAATTCAAATCACCGGTGATAATTCCTGCTTCAATCGTATCAATTGAAGCTTTCTCAATGCGCTCCGCAAAAGATTCGAGATCAGAAAGTCCGTCCAATTGCGCTCTCTTTCGAAGTGCGCCTGACCAAGCAAAAAGCGTCGCCATTGGGTTCGTCGATGTCTTCTCACCTTTAAGGTGCTTGTAATAATGACGTGTTACAGTTCCGTGGGCCGCTTCGTACTCATACTTGCCGTCCGGTGAAACGAGTACAGACGTCATCATCGCCAAACTTCCGCAAGCCGATGCAACCATGTCAGACATCACGTCTCCGTCATAATTCTTACATGCCCAAAGGATTCCTCCCTCAGATCGCATGATTCTCGCAACAACATCATCAATTAACGTATAAAAGTACTCAATGCCCTTGTCTTCAAAAGCGTCTTTGAACTCCTGATCAAAAATGTCTTGGAAAATATCCTTGAATCGATGGTCATAAACCTTAGAAATCGTATCTTTTGTCGCAAACCATAAGTCCTGATTGATATCCAGAGCATATCTGAAACACGCTCTTGCAAAGTTCGATATCGATTCATCTGTATTATGCATTCCAAGAATAATGCCTGCACCATCAAAATCATGAATTTTTTGAATTTGAGTTTGACCATTCGGATAAGTCACTACTAATTCAGCGGTTGCCTTACCGGTAATCTTCATCTCTGAATCACGATAAACGTCACCATAGGCATGACGTGCAATAGTAATTGGCTTTTTCCAGACTGAGACGAAAGGCGTAATGCCTTTGACCAAAATCGGCGTCCGAAAAACGGTACCGTCCAAAATGGCGCGAATGGTGCCGTTCGGGCTCTTCCACATCTCTTTAAGACTATATTCCTCAACGCGCTGTGCGTTCGGTGTAATTGTCGCACACTTCACCGCAACACCCAGTTCTTGGGTTCTTATTGCAGAGTCGACAGTCACTTTATCACCGGTCGCATCGCGATTAACGAGCGACAAATCATAATACTCTGTCTTTAAATCGACGAATGGCTCCAACACAATATCTTTAATCTGTTTCCAGATGATTCGGGTCATTTCGTCCCCGTCCATCTCTACTAAAGGAGTCGTCATTTTGATTTTTGTCATGATAGATACCTCCCACTTTAACCTTGATAATACTACATGATTCATGATTGAGCGTCAATTATCAACAGACAATTAACACGCATTTAAGAGACACTTGCGACCTGTGAGACAGATATAAGAAGCACCTCTAGTGCCGTTTTTTCATCTATTTGACCTGTTTTAATTTGAAGATCCGTCTGAAAGCAAAGATCCAATGCATTAACAAGTTGATCTCTGGAAAAACCCGATGCCTGGCGGGTCAGATTTCTCGCAACAAACGGAAGGACTTTCATTTGCTGAATAATCTCTTCAGCGCTCTTGATATCCTTGGCACAAATCAACTGCCTGATATGCCTAGATAGCATGAAACGAATTCTAGGCACCGGTTCTTTCAGCGCAACCAAGTGATCTAAGATGCGAAGCGCATCATCCACTTTTCGAAGACCGATGGCATCGGTCATCTGGAATACAGATCCACGTATATCCGGAGCGCAAAGCTTTTCAATGACCTCGGAATCCGCTTTGTCTATTCCGCTGCCTTGACAATAAAGAATGATTTTTTCAATGTCATTTTGCAGCGCGCGCATATCACTGTCATTGCGGGAAATAAGGCTGTTGATAGCATCGATAGTGATTGATATACCATCTCTCTTGAGTAGCCCCGCAACCCATCGACATAACATTGCATCCTGCTGTTTAACCACTTCGACGACAGCACCGGTATCAATAAACAATTGGAGTTGGGCCTTCTTCCTTTTGTCAATCTTCTCCTCGAGAAACACAATACAAACGGAGTCCGGCAAGCCCCTGAGCCATTCATCCAATTTCGCGAAGTCTTCTTTTGAAAAATCAGAGGTGAAAATGCCCTGATTGCGAACCACAACCATACGTCTCGCAGATAAAAACGGGGGAGTATAAGCCTGAGCACGAATATCTTCTGAGAGCACCGAAGATTTTTTTACTTCAAATGCATAGTAATCTACAGCCTCGCTACCGGGCGAGATCAAGTTTTTCCGCAATGCAGCCACTATCCTGTCCGATAGATAGGCCTCATCGCCATATATCAAATATACCTTTCGATATACACCGGCCTTGATTTCCGCCGAGACGTCCGAAAAATCGATGACGCCCTTTGCCTTTTCATCTTTGTTCCTATTCTTCGTCGCCAAATACATTTACCCCAACATTGTTTCAACTTTATAGTGATTATTATATACATAAACGATGACTGCGCCATGCCAATCTGTTCGAAAAGTTTCGGCACCGCAATTTTCTATCCGTTGCATAGCGTCCGGCGAGGGATGTCCAAAATAATTTTTCCCGACACTGACAACAGCATATTGGGGATTAATCCCATTGAGAAAAGCATCCGATGTCGAATACTTGCTTCCATGATGTCCGACCTTCAGAAGATCGATTCCTCCTAATTCTCGAAGTAAATGATCGTATTCATTCAAAATGGACTGTTCTGTCTCAAAACCAGCATCTCCCATAAGCAACGCTGAAAAGTCCGAAGCTTGCAATAAAATAACCAACGAGTCCTCGTTCCCACCATGCTCTGTCGGGTATTGAGGCGACAACACTTGGATTTTCACGTCATGAGAAATTCGAATCTCATTTTCGCTGTTGATTTCGTAAAAAGAGATTTTATCCAATTGATCGACCGCTTGAGGAGATTGCGCTTCAAAATCAACAAAGTACGGGGTCCCGATGCTGTTTATACGATTCTGATCGACTGCTTCTATCAGACCGGCAAAGTGGTCTTGGTGCAGGTGTGTCAGAAGCGCTATATCCGGCTTGTATATGCCAAAGAAATCTAATAACGGAAGGAGAACGGTATTCCCTTTTTTCTCATCTCCACCATCAATCACAACACATCTTGTCTTCGTCATTAGGAGTATGCAGTCTCCCTGCCCTACATCCGCAATAATGAGTGTCGCTATCGGCTCTTCTCTCTTGGCTCGTGTGAACTCAATCATTCCGACAATAAATAACAACGTTGATAGCAACAACAGGACTCGTACCGTACTTCTTCGCTTGTAGATGAACACAAGTGGCATGATGAGTCCAAAGATAATAAACACCCAAGGTATGTCTCGAAGCGCAGTCGCTGAGTAATATGCTCTCTGTCCGATCGAAGATAAAAACACAAGAATGTCGGACAATACATACGAGGGCAACATCGCAATTTTCGCAAATCGCATGCTCCCCAATATCGGAACACTGATATATGCCAACATCGAAAACGGAAGAGTAATCATGCAAATGCCCTGGGCCGGAATCGCTGCGATTAGCGCCACCGCCACCATGACAATGGATTGCCTGCCGGACATCTGAAGAAGCGTCGGTAACATGCCGATTTGTGCCGCACAAAATGTCGCAATTGTAGAAGAAAACCATTTCGCAGACACAAAATTTGAAAGCAAATTATTGATTTTCTCCGAAAACAAGATAATGCCGAGTGTTGCTGTAAACGACAGAATGAAGCCCAGGTCCCCGACGTAGTACGGACACATGCCTAACATAACGAGCGATGAAAAGTATAAATTATTGATTGGCGAATTCTTGCATTTCGTCGCTGAATTGGAGATCGATAACAGATTCATCAGCACCGCTCTAGATACGGATGGCGTATATCCTGTCAAAAAACCCAAGAATATTAGTGCGCCAACGCAGATGATTTTTTTCTTGTTTCGATCAATCCCGGCCATTGAGATAAATGAAATGAATGGCGCGATGATCATCGACACATGAAGACCTGATACCGCGACTAAATGAGAGAGATTACTCATACGCATTGCCGACTGAATGTCCGGGTCGATGCTTTCTTTTAGTCCAAACATGACTGCGCTGAGAAAACCGGATTTATCTTCTCCGAGGCAATCGGTCCAGAAATTGATAATTACATCTCGAATGTCTCCGGAAATTCGAAAGCAATAGTTCAAAACGCTTCGTAGCATGATGGGGCTTGATACGACAATCGGAGCCTGGTCCAAATATATCGAGAAAAATATGCCCTTGCCGCGATAATACTTTGCAGCATCGAATCCCCCAGGATTTCGAATATCGGAGAACGCATTCAATTTCCCAAAGAATTGAACCCCTTCTCCACATGCCAGTTCCGTTTCAACATTCGAGTAGAGTAGGATTTTTACTCCTTCATCAATACGAATAATATATGACCGATATTGATCTGTCGCTTTAGCTTCAGATATGACTTGACCTCGATATTCTTGTGACACCTCTGTCCGATTCAATTGGGAGATGGTTTCTGATCGCGCAATATCTGTTCGAATGCCATTATATGTGCACAAAAATGCAATACTATGCAATATCGCCAGTACAGGCACACAATTTTCTGCGAATTTGTTTCTCAGACGGGATTGCAAAGGGTACGGTTTCAGAAGAGCCGTCCCGACGCGCATTCCAAAAGACGAATGTGAAACGCATAGAATATATGCGCCAACGAAAATTGCCAAAAAGACATACGCTGACAGTGGATGAATCGAAGATAATGCCGCATGATAACCCAAAATGATGGACAACGAAAGCGTCGCAAAAGGAAAACTCGCTATCATTTGGCAGAAATATTCTATTCTCGCCGACACATATTGACGGTTATGAAGAACATTCGCCATCCGGCGTCTGACTAATAAACGAGCCATATTCGTCCGATACACATCGCTTTTCCTTTATTACGAGTGTATTTGATAGACGAGACAGATTATTTGCGCATTTTCGACAATACATCCATAGCACGACGAATCCTACCGGATCGACTTAAGAAGGAAATAGATAATCGGAGATTGCCTGTTTTAAGTCCTCAAGGCCTTCCTTCTTCTCTGCCGAGACCGCGAAGCAATGTGCTGTATCCTTGATATCCATTTCATTGCGAATCTCAAGAATTCGCTTCCGCCTCTGCTCTTTCGAGAGCTTATCCGCCTTGGTAAAAATCGTAAAATATGGAAGTCGGTGATCATTCATATACTGAATCATCTGCACATCTTCTTTAGAAGGACGATGACGAATGTCAATCAGATGCAGAACTAAATCAATCGGTCGGCCGGACGTAAAGTATTGCTCCACCAACGCAGAGTAAGTTTTTTGAATCTCTTTCGGTGCTTTTGCATACCCGTAACCTGGAAGATCCGTGAAATAGAATTTATTATCGACATCAAAATAAATGACGAGTCGTGTCTTGCCGGGCGTGCTACTGACGCGAGCCAGCTTCTTGTTGTCGGCAATAGCATTGACCAAAGAGGATTTGCCGACGTTGGATTTACCGGAAAGAACCACCTCGGGCCGATCCGAAGGAGGACACGAAGACACATCAGCGGCAACCCCCCAGAAAGAGATGTTTCGGAATTGAACGTTCATCATTCACCTACTCACACAGATTTGTTTAATAAGATTATCATGTTTTTGTCGATATATAAACATTGAGAAATGAATCGTTATGCTCTATACTTGGAAATCGTGTAAGGACGTTTATCGTAATTTCTCTGTCGTCGGACACATTATCGAATGCACAGACCAAATTAATACAATTTTCGTGCAGTATTGTGCATACACAAACGAGGAGAATAGCGATATACTAATTAATGTATGCGCAAAGGCGTGTTTTGTCAGCAATATCATTCGTAATACGGCGGGATTTAGAGGAGTATGATGACAGCGTCACCAAATAACCAAGAGATTATCGCCCCTTCTTCAGACTATCAAGGATACCTTTTGGAGCCTTTCGGACCGATTGGCATTATTGCTCATACGGCGAACGAGGCTTTTGTTCGTCAAGTGAACGACATTCTATACGAGAAGCGTCTGAAGCGTAAGAATGAACATATTAACCCATACGTCGACAGTGCGGGTTACCTTCGTAAGGACTATCTGATACAATCCCAAATTGTTCGATTTACGACCGGAGAAGGCAAAGTGACATTGAATCAGACCGTTAGAGGTCACGATCTTTTCATAATTACAGACGTATTATCCCACCAGGCGACATTCCCAATTTTTTCAGAAGCGCATCGCACCAGTCCGGATGATCATTTTCGTGATCTCCTTCGGATTATTATGGCCGCGAGTGGCAAAGCGCGTCGAATCAACGTCATCATGCCGTTTCTTTACGAAGGTCGGCAGGACAATCGTCATGCACGGGAATCTTTAGATTGTGCCGCTATGCTTCAGCAGTTATACCAACTTGGTGTTGCTAATCTGATTATTTTCGATCCACACGATCCGCGCATTGTTAACGCGGTGCCTCTGATGGGCATCGAGATGCCGAAGTCTGCTTTCAAGGCAATCAGCACGCTGATTGCTGTTAATCCGAGTCTCAAGATAGACCGCGATTCCATGATGGTTGTCAGTCCGGATGAATCCGGTATTCCAAGAGCGATATTTTATTCATCTCTTATGGGTGCACCGCTCGGTGTATTCTATCGGCACAGAGATTATTCTGTCAGCGTGGAAGGTGAGCACCCGATCAAAGAGCTGCGTTTCTTGGGCGAACCCATCGAAGGCCGTGATGTGCTCATCATCGATGACATGATCAATTCCGGCAAGACGATGATCAATACGGCAACCGTAATGCATGAAAATGGCGCGAAAGATATTTACTGTATCGCACCTTTTGGGCTTTTCACAAACGGAATCGGGGCCATGCAAGAAGCAGTTGAAAAGGGCATCATTAAGCAAGTGCTTTGTACCAATCTCATATACCGCAAACCCGAGCTTTTGAATGCACCATGGTTTGTCGACGTTAACATGACACCCTTTGTCGCCCGACTGATTGACGCCATTAACGTCGATGAGTCATTGGGTGCACTTATTAACCCAAGTTGCAAAATATCAGATCTCTTGAACCAAATTCGTATCGGAGAGCTTTTCGAATAAAAATGGATCACTTTAGGGGGACTACATCATGAATCCGACATCATTCAATGCAGACGAGAAAGCCTATTCGAGATATAATCAGTACGGTGATAATCCTATGGCTCCCGTCGGCCCAATCGGCATTATTCCGCTTAAGGGCAGTATCGAGTTTTCAGACAGCGTTAATTATTTTCTGAATAAAAGACGATCCGAATATCAAGAGCACCAGCTCATCAGCAAGTATCCGGGTTTCTTTCGCTCCGATTATCGCATTGATGTGAATAATACGCGTTTTTCATCCGGCGAAGGCAAGGCCGTCATCACAAACTCTGTTCGCGGACACGACCTTTTCATCATCAGCGATGTCATGAATTTCTCTTGCACGTATAAAATGTTCGGCACGGAAAACAACATGAGCCCGGACGATCACTACCAAGATTTAAAGCGCGTCATCTTGGCTTGCTCGGGAAAAGCACGACGAATCAATGTCATCATGCCTTTCTTGTACGAGAGTCGTCAGCACAAACGCAATGCCAGAGAATCGCTCGATTGCGCATTCGCCCTCGAAGAAATATACAACCTCGGCGTTGAGAATATTATTACTTTTGACGCACATGACGAGCGTGTTGCCAATGCGATTCCGACTTCCGGTTTCGAAAGTCTTTCTGCATCTTATCAGATTATTAAGGAAATGTTCCGCGCCATTCCGGATCTGGATCTCTCCGGCGATAAGTTTATGATCGTCAGCCCGGACGAGGGCGGTATCACCCGCGCCATGTACATGGCTTCTGTCCTCGGCGTCCCTCTCGGCACTTTTTATAAGCGTAGAGATTATACACAAGTCGTCAACGGACGCAATCCGATTATCGCTCATGAATTTCTTGGTGATTCGGTTGAGGGTATGGATATACTTATTGTCGATGATATGATCTCATCCGGTGATTCCATCCTTGATATCGCCACCGAGATGAAGAACCGTGGTGCCAGAAACATCTATTGTGCGGTCACCTTTGGATTATTCACCGAGGGGATAGATCATTTTCAAGATGCTTACGAAAAGGGTATAATCAGCAAAGTATTTGCAACTAACCTCATTTACAGACGCCCGGAACTCATCAACGCACCTTGGTTCTATGATGTCAATCTCACGAAGTTCGTCGCATTGCTGATTGATGCAATTAATCACGATGCCTCTTTGTCCAATCTCATTAACCCGACCGAAAAAATCCAGAAACTCCTGAACGCACGCAACAATCCGTCATCATCTTCTTGAGGAGGAGAGTTCAATGGAAATTTTATCCGAGGTTTTTAAAGGCGTACTCTATTTTGGACACGGCGACAATTGGAAAGCGTTGATCATGTATTTGATTGGCGGTGTTCTGATCTATCTCGCAATCAAAAAAGAATACGAACCCGCCCTTCTTTTACCGATTGGTTTCGGTGCGATTCTCGTCAATCTCCCCTTCAATGTTGTGGGAAGAGTGACGAACCTTTTTGGCATAGAGACTGCCGAAGTTGGTTTTCTTGAAATTCTTCGAGAAGCCGGAATTTCAACAGAGCTTTTCCCCATTCTGATATTCATTGCCATCGGCGCGATGATTGACTTTACACCTCTTTTCAAAAATCCGTTTATGATCTTTTTCGGTGCTGCCGCACAATTTGGTATTTTTGCAACGTTCATTCTGACCTTGTTAATACTTCCGCAATTCGGCATCGTCGGAGACGAAGCTCTGAAGCTCTCTGCAGCCGTTGGTATCATTGGCGCAGCGGATGGACCGACAACGATATATGTCGGCAATTATTTCAACCTCATCAAGTACATGGGGCCGATATCAGTGGCCGCCTATTCATATATGTCACTGGTGCCCATTATACAGCCACCGATCATTCGATTACTGACATCCAAAAAAGAGCGCAAGATTCGAATGGACTATTATGAAGAAAAGGTTCCGAAAGCCGTTAAAATCCTCTTCCCGATCCTCGTTACACTGATTGCCGGTATTCTTGTTCCGATGAGCGCACCGCTGGTTGGTTCATTGATGTTCGGTAACTTGATTCGCGAATCCGGTGTACTTGAGCGCTTATCTCAATCTGCTCAAAACGAACTGGCCAATCTGGTCACTTTGCTCCTCGGTATCACTATCGGTTCGACCATGCTGGCGGATCGTTTTATCGACCCTGTGACCGGACTAATCATGCTCTTGGGATTATTTGCATTCGTCTTCGATACTGCAGGTGGTGTACTCTTTGCCAAGTTCCTTAACCTATTCCTGAAGAAAAAAATCAACCCAATGATCGGCGCGGCAGGTATTTCCGCTTTCCCAATGTCTGCACGTGTCGTGCAGAAACTGGCGAAGGAAGAGGATCCCACAAATTTCATATTGATGCAGGCCATAAGCGCAAACGTTTCAGGTCAACTGGGTTCCATCATTGCCGGTGGTTTGGTCATCGCATTAGTCAGCATGTTTGTTTTCTGATAAGGAGGAATACGACATATGTATAGTTCAATCTCATATCAATTATCTCAGTCGTTGCTCTATCAGGGTTTTATTGTTGTCATTTTTGGCCTTGTGGGCGTGTTTCTTATTTTACTCCTATTCTTTGTCACGATTATCGTGCTTCAAAAGGTGATTGAGTCCATTGATAACCGGAAATCAAAGCGCACAGAGAAGACAGCGGACTAATTCGCTCAGATAAAGATAAGTCTTTGCCATGCCAAGCCCGCGCGTATTTTGGTATACTGAGACATATCATTTGAAAGGTGGTCTCCGGTTTGCCAAATCAATCCCGTTCCTCCACTCGAAAACCTTCAACACGTAAGACTTCAACGTCACGCAAATCGACAAAGTCGACGCGTGCCAAATCAACGAAGACTACTCCTAAAGCTTCTGCGAATAACGGCAGTACTTTTTCTGATGTCTTTTACATCGTTCGCAACACTCTTGCGGGTCGAATTTTGATTGCTATACTGCTGGTTTTAGCGCTTGTCGGACTCAATTTGCTCCTTTCATTGAATAGTTTTAATCGCTTTTTCACTTTACTCGGCGCCGAGCTTGTCATCGGGATACTTGTATTTTGGGTCGTGTATTTGTTCCGAGAGCGTAATAGAGATCAAGAGGATACCTGATGCCATTAGATGGAGTGACCACTTACCTTCTTTCCGAAGAACTCAACGCATCACTGAGCGGCGCAAGAGTAGATAAGATTTATCAACCGGATAAGAAATCGGTATTACTTTTACTTCGAGCTTTTAACAGCAACTCGAAGTTATTGCTATCTGCTGACCCGGATTTTCCGCGTGCGCATCTTACCGAGGTCGCAACCTCGAATCCTTCCACGCCTCCCAGCTTCTGTATGTTGCTTCGCAAGCACCTGGGTGGCTCGCGCATTTCACGTATCAGCTCGCCTTCTTTTGAACGAATCATTGAGATTGAGTTTTCTTCAGTTGACGAGATCAAGGATACAGTTTCTTTCAGACTGATTATTGAAATGATGGGACGATACAGTAATATTATTTTGCTAAATCAAGACCGCCGCATCATCGACAGCATCTTTCATGTGGACGCACAGATGAGTCGCGTCCGCGAGGTGATGCCGGCAAGACCATACGACTATCCACCTTCTCAGAACAAAATCAACCCTCTAACCGCACTCAGTGCGCTAGAGAATCATTCGTTTGTATTTCCGGATAACACTATCGTTCGACCGGCCGAAAAGGCCATCCTTGAAACCTTTACCGGAATATCGCCGTTTTTCGCATCCGAAATCTGTACTTATGCAGATATTGATGCCAAAAAAAGCATCTCAGATCTTGATGCACTCGAACACCATAATCTATGTAACACACTCGCCTCCTTTTTTGTTCAGATTAAGACCCGGACCTTTTCGCCCGGTGTCTTTTTCAAGAAGAATGAGGATGTCCCGTATGATTTTCACGCCCTGGCCTACCCGAAGGGTATGCGATCGAAACAGACGGATTCGATTTCTGAAGCGATAGATCTGTTAGTGGTTCCGGGACAGATTACGAATGATTTTGAGCAAAAAAAGCGACCGCTCATCCGATTCGCAGAATCCGGACTGGCTCACGCCGTTCGCAAGCACAATGTACACCTGGCAGACCTTTCGGATTCGGAAGAATTCGAGAAGTTAAAGCTCTTTGGTGATTTGCTGCTCACCTATCAATACGCCATACCACCGAAATCGTCCAGTTTCGTCTGTAACGATTACTCGGAACCGCCGATTTCACTGTCGATTGATCTCGACGAGAATCTGTCTCCGACAGATAATGCACAGAGATATTATCGAAAATACCGTAAGGCCAAGACGAAGTACGATAAGACGGTTACTTTTCTCAAAGAAGATATGTTGGCAATAGAGTATTTCAAGTCTCTTTTGAATGCTGCGACACAGGCTTCTGATCTTCGCGACTTAGTAGCGGTCAAGCAAGAAATCGACTGGCTAAATACTAAAGACACATCGGAAACCGACGAAGACCCTAACAGTTTCCATCCCGGCAAATCCAAAAACGGCAAGCAGAAATCTCGGGCCATTCGCTCGGCCATGCAAGCTGCGAAGGCTAAAAGCCGAAAGAAAAAAGTCGTTGAAAGTGCGCATACCGCCAGCTCTATTCAGTCGTATCGACAGTTTGAACTCTCCGACGGCGAACTGGTTATGTGCGGCAGAAACAACATACAGAATGACTTCCTAACCTTCAAGGTTGCATCCAAAGACGACTATTGGTTTCACGCCAAAAACATCCCTGGTTCACACGTCATCCTCCGAAACTTTGGCCAAACACCTTCGGATCAGGTGTTCGAAATATCTGCAGCAGTTGCTGCCTATTATTCATCCGCCAACACCGATTTATCTAAAGGGATTGTTTCGAAGGAAATACCGAATTACAAAATTGAAGTCGATTATTGTATGGTCAAACACGTCAAAAAAATTCCCGGTGCAAAACCGGGAATGGTCACTTACAGCCATTTTAATACCATACTGATTCAGCCATCGCTACCTTCAAACGAGCGATAAATCTTGTCTTTGAATTTAGATTCTTCCAGTGAAAAGATACACCCGCAGAACTTCTGCCTATAAAGGCCGTCTTCTCGAGCCATATCCTGACCTTTTCGAAAACCTTCTCGAAAATCACGGTATAGAAATTGCACTTTATGCTTCTCAGCCGCACGCTGGGCCGCCTTAATAATTGCTTCGTGATCCTGGTATATGCTCACAAGAAGTGTTGTCGTAAAGGCCGAGAAGCCCATCTGCGCCGCAGTTTCTGCCGCCATATCCATTCGCATGGCATAACACATCTCACATCGACTCGAATAAGTATCCTTCCATGCTTCTGATTCCCAGTACGCTTGTTCAAATCTCGGCTCAATATGAAGCGGGAGATTCTTAAGATCAGCGAACTTCTTCAATGCATCCTTGCGACGCTCCCATTCCATAGTCGGATGTATATTCGGATTGCCGTAATAGAGCGTCAGCTGATAGCCTTCCTGCGACAAGACCTGTACCGGCCATTCTGCACATGGGCCACAACACGAGTGAAGTAATATATTATCGGATTGAATAATATTATCCATTGAACTTTTTCCTCTTAAGTTATGTTGTCGAGCGTTAATTGATTATCGCGATCATTCGGATAATCTAGGCCGAGATGTTGCCATGCCGACGGCGTCAAGACTCTTCCGCGTGGCGTCTTTGCAAGAAACCCAATCTGCATTAAGAATGGCTCATAGACATCTTCAATCGTCACCGGATCTTCACCCGTACATGCCGCGAGTGTATCCAAGCCGACGGGGCCGCCACAAAACAACTCTGCCATACTCCGAATAATTCGTCTATCCGTTGCGTCCAATCCTCGCTGATCGATTTCTAAAGCGTCCAGACCATAATCGGCGACATTGCGATCAATGACCCCTTGACCTTTGACTTGGGCGAAATCGCGCATGCGCTTCAGAAGTCGAATTGCAATACGCGGTGTACCTCGACTACGAGATGATATGGTATCAAGTCCATCTTGAGAAATGCTGATATTAAGTATATCCGCATCTCTTTTAAGAATCTGCGACAATTCATCCGGAGTGTATAACTCCAGCCGATGAATCATGCCAAATCGATCTCGTAAAGGTGCCGAGAGCATACCTGCGCGAGTCGTGGCTCCTATCAATGTAAAACGGGGCAAATCCAGCCGAATAGATCGCGCGGAAGGGCCTTTACCAATCATAATGTCCAAACAATAATCTTCCATTGCCGGATATAGAATCTCTTCGACACTCCGGTTTAGACGATGAATCTCGTCGATGAACAAGACCTCCCGTGCATTCAGATTTGTAAGAATGGCTGCAAGCTCACCCGGCTTCTCGATCGCGGGACCGGTCGTAATTCTCATGGTGACGCCCATCTGGGCTGCAATAATACCGGCCAGCGTCGTCTTTCCCAGGCCGGGAGGCCCATACAAAAGAACGTGATCCAATGCCTCTTGACGCTGTGATGCGGCCTCAATGAAAACTTTGAGGTTATCTTTGACTTTATTCTGACCCGAATAATCCTCCCAACATAAAGGGCGAAGACTCTTCTCTTCTCTATCCTCAACTAATCGCTCTCGTGCAATCAATCGTTCATCTTGATCGAACTCGGAAAAATCCATCTCTTCTCTCCTTTATCCTTCAGCCGACATACTGACCTGACGCTGTTCTTAACGCCGAGCGAATCAATGCCTCTGTACCTACACCGTCTTGATATGACTTCGCAACCCATCGAACGGCTTCGCTCTGAGAATAACCCAAAACAATCATCGCGCTGATCGCCTCTTGCATGACGGCATCGTCAGCGGAGTACGATAATGCCTCGTCCGTACCATCGGAAACAATCGCATCCTTCGGAACGAACCCCTTAAGCTTATCCTTGAGCTCTAAGATAACACGCTCTGCGCCCTTCTTGCCCAACCCCTTAATCTCCGTGAGCTTCTTGATATCGCCGGATATGACAGCTAATGATAATACACTCGGGCTTAAATACGACGCCATGGTGGAAGCGACTTTGGGGCCGATACCGGACACTTGCAATAATAACAAAAAGAGATCCAGTTCCTCCTGAGCCGAAAAACCGTAAAGAGCCGCTGTATCTTCTCTGACATAGTGAAATGTGTAGATGGTCACTTGATCATTAAGATGCCCGACGCGTTCTTGCATCGGCGCAAGGCAATAGATAAGATATCCGATGCCACCTGCCTCAACGACAATATGCTCTTGCCTTTTCTGAACTAACTGACCCTTGATATATGCGTACATAAATATCTACACCTCACTGCTATCGCTGTTATTAGCGATATTTATTAACATTATCCTTGCCGTACCGACCGTACTGGTAACCCGAAACGGCCTTGTTTGAAGAAATCAGACCACTGTGTGCCTGACAAATCGCAATCGCCAAAGCATCCGAGGTATCGTCCTTCTTGGGCACCCGCTCAAGGCAAAGTATCGTCTTGACCATCTGCGACACTTGGTTCTTATCCGCTCGCCCATATCCAGTAACCGCCATCTTCACTTGCATCGGAGTATACTCAAAAACCGGTATGCCGGCTTTGGCCGCCGATAAAATGAGTACACCACGAGCTTGAGCCGCGCCGATCGCCGTAGTCGCGTTTTTCGAAAAAAACAACTCTTCAATTGCCATAACCTCCGGACGAAATCTCGTCAATACGGACTCTATCTCAGAATAAATCGTCAAAAGACGTTGCTCAAAAGGCACATGCGCGCGTGTCGTAATAGTGCCGTAATCCAAAACGCGAAAACGATTACCCGAATAATCAATAATGCCGTAACCTGTGATCGCATATCCGGGGTCGATCCCGATAATAATCATGTAAAACCTCATGTCAAACATTCGTTCTTTTTAGATTATATCAACATGTCGATGCTGAATCAAGGCAAATGCGGATTCGCTTTTCGAACAAAGTCCAAAGCAGCGAAAAAGAGTCCCTTACTTAATGACAACAATCTCGTCTTCAGCGCTCAAAACCGGATCGGATGATATAACGATGCCCGCTTCGAGAATCTCTATGGCTTGAGCAACGCGACTCGAATCCTTCGGATGAGATTGACCCATGAAAATAGCGCAAATCTTATCCCCGAAATCTACGGCATCGCCGACCTTTTTTGAGAATACAATACCGGCCCCGTAGTCGATCTTGTCCTTCTGCTCTCGTCTCCCTGCGCCAAGCATGACCGATGCCCGCCCGACGTGCTCGGCAGAAATAGACTCAACATAGCCCTTTCGCCCGGATCGAACCACATCGACCTCTGTCGGAACGTCGCAAAATACGGGATCTCCGTATTCATCCACTTCTCCGCCCTGAGCCACGATGAATTGAGAAAATTTCTTCCATGCCGAACCGCTACGTATCTTCTTCTCGCAGAGACTTCTCAGACTATCCGGCTGATGATCGGCCGCTTTATCCGAAAGCAAAATCATTTCGACCGCGAGCCGAATGCAAATATCCAACAAATCATCCGTTCCAAAACCCTTGAGGGTGTTCATCACTTCTTGCATTTCCAAAATATTACCGACCGCAAGACCCAAAGGCTGATTCATCGGACTTAAGACACAAGTGACTTTTCTTTTAGATAAATGACCGATTCGAATCATCTTTTCGGCAAGCGCAACGGCATCCGTCTTATTTTTCATAAAGGCGCCATTGCCATAAGTCACATTCAACACGATGGCGTCCGCACCTCCTGCGAGCTTCTTGCTCATGATGCTCGAAGCGATAAGCGGAATGGAATCGACCGTACCGGTCACATCGCGCAATGCGTATAAAACCTTATCCGCCGGTGCAAGGTCCGGTGTCTGTCCGGATAACACCATGCCGACTTTCTCGATCTGACTCGGAAATTCTTCGATCGGTATCTCGGTGTGAAAGCCACAAATGGACTCAAACTTATCGATGGTACCGCCCGTAAATCCCAGTCCACGACCGGATAACTTAGCAACAGGAATGTCAAAAGAAGACACCAATGCAAGAAGAATCGGCGTACATTTGTCGCCGACACCGCCGGTACTGTGCTTATCGACCTTCTTGCCGGGTATGGCGGATAGATCCACGGTCTTGCCGGACTCTGCCATAAACAAGGCCAGCGATGTGGTCTCTTCATCATCCATACCGTTGAGCACGATAGCCATAAGAAGCGCCGATATCTGGTAGTCCGGAACACTCCGATCCGTTACAGCATCTACAAAAAAGCGAATTTGCTCGTTCGTCAACTTTCGCCCATATCTTTTCGCCAGAATAATATCCTGAAAATTCATAATAAAACCTACCTTAGTATTCTTACCTATACCATTTTACATGAACTCACCGATAAATTGCGGGGCTGTGATAAAATAGTTTCAATTCTTGTTTATAAACGACTTTGATTTGAATGAGAGGCCACTATGCAAGATATTAACGCATCCGTCTCGAGACTTATGATTTATCGCAATTTGAAAGATGATCCGCTCATCCATAGGCTTCTGTCCGTCCAATATGCAAAAGCGGCATATCTTGCTTGTAGAGAACAACATGCAGACACTAAGTCCTCAGAGATAAATTTGCTCGCCTTGTATTCGGAATTCTATTACGCCCTATCGGAAGATCAGAATGCCTTTTCTCCGGATTGGGGCGAATACGTCCTGAATCTATGCCGGAAGGACGATAACCTTTTTGCACGTCGCTGTGCCTTGCGTAAGGACTCGCCCGAATCGGCATCCGCCCATCGAATCGAAGACGACTTCGAGCACGCCGTCAAGGAGGAACTATCCTGCATCCTTAATATTGCCAATACCTCTCCAGACGCTTACCTGTCATGTATCTCCGATTATGTTGCTTGTCCCGGTTGGAACAACCGCGCCACCACGAGTATGGATGCCGATCAACTATATCTATATCTTTTCGAATTCCACACGACAAATAGCTTCGGACCATTCGCGATGCACCATTTTTTCAAATATCTCGACGGTGAGTGGGCGCCCGTTTTCCATCCGGATCCGATTCTGCCGGAGATGCTTTTTGAATACGAATATGAGTTATCTTTAGTGAGAGACAATACCTTGCGTCTGATTCATCAGCGACTGGGCGAAAACATGCTTCTCTTCGGCGCCAGAGGCACCGGTAAATCATCCTCCATCAAAGCGATGGTCAACGCTTACCACGTCGAAGGGTTAAGACTGATTGAAGTCGATAAAGACGGCATCGCTCATCTTCCGGCTCTTCTTGAAAAACTGTCCGGGCTGGCCCCATACGACCTCTCTTTTATTATTTTTCTGGATGATTTGGTGCTTCAAGAAAATGATTCTCAATTCCGAATTCTCAAAACCGTTCTTGAGGGCGGCGTCAACACACGTCCACCGCACGTCGCAATTTACGCGACGTCGAACCGCCGTCACATGATTGCCGAAAAGCATGATAATGATATGTACGAGAATGACGCTCGAGAGGAAAAACTTTCACTGTCCGATCGATTCGGTGTAACCATCCGTTTTGCTTCGCCCAATCAAAAGACGTTTTTATCCATCGTTTATGGCATATTGGATAAACATGCTTTACAATACAATCCGGAAGAAATCGCCGAAAAAGCACTGGCGTGGGCCATGCGCGAAAACGGTCGATCACCGAGAACCGCCCGGCAGTTTGTCGATTATTATCGGAGCCTCTCGCCGAATGCATAATTTAGGAGATCATTCATGACGGATCAACCCACAAAGCTTCGCGTCGCAGTCATCGGTTGCGGCATTGTATCAAAAAAACACCTTCGTGCGATTATCAAGCTCGAGGATCGTTTCGAGCTCGTCGCTCTGGCGGACTCGAACCCCTCAGCACCCGGTGCATTACTCAAAAGCCTCAAGATTGACGATGCAAAGTCCGCCAAGATTTTTCCCAAACTAAAATTATTCACGGATTATATCGAGATGTTGGAAACACTTCACCCCGACGTGGTTGCCATCACGGTACCTTCCGGATTACATTTTCAAATGGCTAAGCGATGCCTCGAAAGCGGATCGCACGTCCTTCTCGAAAAACCAATGACTATGAAGGTATCCGAGGCCAAAGAATTAGTCGATATCGCGAGGTCCGCCGATCGCCGAATCGCGATGGGGCACATTTATCGATATATTCCGCTTGTGGCCGATATTCAGAACGATTTAGCCACCGGCGTCTTCGGAACCATCACACACGGAAGCGTCATCGTGCGCTGGGGACACGATCAGAAATATTACGATCAAGCCGCTTGGCGCGGGACATGGCAATTCGACGGCGGCGCTCTGATGAACCAGAGTATTCACGCTATAGATTTGATGTATTGGCTGATGAACGACGCACCAATATCTGTTTCGGGTGTCATCGCCAGGCGTTCGAGAGACATCGAGGCTGAAGACTTAGGAATGGCTGTTTTTGAAATGAGAAGCGGCGCCCTCTGTCAAATTGAAGGCACGACTGCGACCTCCCCGAAAGATCATGAGGCGCGTTTTTTCGTCAATGCCGAAAAAGGACAAGTTCGCGTCGCATTGCGTAAAGGCCGTCCGGCGCTGGAGATTCGAAACGCCGCCGGTCGCAACATAACCATGCGTTATCTTTTCAGGGCATTGATACGCTACGGCAACACATTCCTTACACGAGCGACAAACCCCCATTACGGTATATATGATGACCTTTCCGGCGCGATTCGCGATGGGCGCAACCCGATTGCCGATGCGGCGTCCGGGTACCAATCCGTGCAGGCTGTTCTCGGTATCTACGCCTCCGCAAAGCTTGAGCAAAAAATCGCATTGCCATTAACCGGAGATGAGTCCACGCTGGATATGACCGGTTTCTTCAAATAATATCAAAGAGAAAAACGCCATCCGAGGGGCTCCCCCAAGATTGGCGTTTTCTATCTGATGCAATGCATGCCGCTTTGATACGTCATTCAGTTTGTATTGATCTCAAATGGGACCGGCAAGAGTCAAAAACAGTCTTCTTCTGTCATATCAAGACCTATAAAAACCAACTCGACGACATCTCTTGCTAACCCATCGACCACATGATAGCAAATCTGCTTGCCGTTGCGCTCACCGCGAATAATCCCTGCGGCCTTAAGCTTTGCCAAATGCTGAGATAATCCGCTCTGGCTCAGTCCCAACTTGTTTTGAATTTGACCGACATTACACTGGTGCCGACACAAACCGAAAACAATACAAAGACGATCCGGATGTGAAATCGCCTTAATCATGTCTGCTCGCTTCTCCAATTCGATTCTGTCCATAATTTCCTCCGAGATGTTGACACATTCAATTATTATGATATGATTATAACATGAAACGAAAACATTTGAATATTATAATCTAATTATATGTTTGAATGTTTGTTTTGAAAAGATATAAGGCAGGTGATCGGATGAAACCTATAAAAATAATCATTGCAATTGTTCTTAGCATCTCTTTGTTTGGCGGTGCGACTCTTCTTTATAATCATTTGATGTCAGAAGAAAAAGAAAGTAACATCGCAAAAGCAACGACCGAAAAAGAAACCGAACAAATTTCTGAAGACTCAGAGGAATCCCGTAACTTAGAAGGATCTTCGGAACCCATAAGCAACACAGCCCCTCTAGCAAAGGAAGGCAACCAGATTGGAGATTTGGCTTACGACTTCACATTAATCGACGAGCAGACTAACAGCGTTACACTCTCTGACTATCGAGGTAAGCATGTCATCGTCAGTTTCTGGATCTACGGTTGTCCAGCTTGTTACGCAGAATTCCCCGAATATCAGAAATTGCATGATAAACTTGAACAAGATCAGATTGAAGACGTCAAACTGATTAAGGTCTACATCAATCCTGAAAACGCTTCTACACCGAACATCAGCGAAATTAGAAATCAACTTGACGACAGCGGTTACACCTTCCCGACCTATTGGGACAAAGGAGACGTTGCCACAAATTATGGTATCTATTATGTACCTCATACCTTTGTCATCGACGAAAACGGCCTGATCACGGCATCCATAGTTGGCACGACGAGCTACGACGCACTTGCTGAACTGGTTGGTCTGGAGGATTAATATGAACCCTTCTATGCTCATTCTTGTTTTTTTGGAAGGTCTATTAGCATTCATCTCACCGTGCATCCTCCCGATGCTGCCGATATACTTCATTTATCTATCCGGGAAAAGTGTGCCGATCCAAGACGGTGAAACCAAGCGAAAACATATATTACTTCGCAACACGGCGCTTTTTATTCTCGGATTCACAATCGTCTTTGTCGGTCTCGGTGTCGCCGGCAGTGCGCTGGGAAGCCTTCTTTCTCGGAACATGAATTTGCTCGAAAAGATATCCGGCATACTCATCATTCTTCTTGGCATCTTCATGACCGGACTCATTCGCATCCCTTTTCTGGAAACAGAAAAGCGGTTAAAAATAAAAAACAACAAACGTAGCGGCATGTCATCACTACTGATGGGCATCGCATTCAGCCTAGGCTGGTCGCCCTGCATCGGACCTTTTCTTGGCGCCGCATTACTAAAAGCCGGACAAACCGACACCGTCTTACAAGGCGGAATCCTTCTCACCTTATTCTCCCTCGGTTTGGCCATACCGTTTTTCATATCTGCATTACTCTTAGAACAACTAAAGCCACTGTTCAAGAAACTAAACGAAAAAGGACAATTGATCAGACTTGTAAGCGGAATACTCTTAATCCTCATCGGTATCAGTATGTTCATGGGTTGGTATAGAATTCTTAGCCAATCGATAACATAAAAGATATAATATAAATTAAGCCTTAAAGTTCGAAAGGAGATCTATTATGAGCAACACAATTCAACTCACAGCAAAAGATTTCGAAACCTCCATCCAATCCGGTTTATCTTTGGTCGATTTTTACGCCGACTGGTGTATGCCATGCCGCATGCTTGCGCCGACGATTGCCGCCATAGCCGAAATTTTTGAAGGCAAAGCAAAAGTCTGCAAGCTCAACATTGATGAGGCTCAAGAGATAGCCGCAAAGTATGGCATCATGAACATCCCCACCGTCATCCTCTTCAAGGACGGCAAACCAGTCAACCAAAAAGTGGGCATGGGCAACAAGAGCCAATATGAAGAAATGATCAACGCTGCGCTCTGATTCATCACATCGGATATTTATTTCGAAAGCGTCGTCAATTATTGGCGGCGCTTTTATGCGTCGTATTTTTTTGCACAAAAAAGTGTCTGTCGAATGACAGACACTTAATGATTGGTGCACCTTCAGGGATTCGAACCCGGGACCCACTGATTAAGAGTCAGTTGCTCTACCAACTGAGCTAAAGGTGCATAAAGGAAATATCGCGTTTGTTTTTCTAACGAACAAAGGTAATTATAGTCATCCGTCTTATGAATGTCAACCACATTTTTGAGGGGGCTCTTCACCTATTTTCATGAAGGCATGACAAGTGTTAATTACTTAACATAAGCGGAAACTGAGTAATCCGTGCCAAATTGAGCCAGCGTTCCGGTGGAAGAGAGCCACCTGGCCGGCGAACGAGTCAGCGTTACGGCGAGTTAGAGCCAAGGAGAAAGAATTCCTATAGAGTATCGAATTCACGCCGGCGAACCTACTCAAATTCGCTTAGTCGCTGATTGAGTAGGCTTGTCAATGACAATAAACTCGATTCGGGAGGCCGGCGAACCTACTCAAATACACTCAGACGCTGATTGAGTAGGCTTGTCAAGGATAAGAAACGCGCTTCGGGAGGCCGGCGAACCTACTCAAATACACTCAGGACAACCCTATCGGCTGCTGAAGGGCATTATCTGTCGGCTATTGCAGGAAAAAATCCGTCGGCACAAGCAACAGTTTTTCATCGAAAAGTTCACGATGCTCACTCCTAGTCATCCGAGATTAGTAATCTTCTCCATAAGGTATGTTCATAGTTCATTAAGTGACCGATTTTTTCAATTATTTCATACTGAGTTTTGCTCACCAGAATCTTTTCTTGTTCAAGGGTACTGCAAAAAATTTCAAAGGCTACACCCCACTCTCTATGCTTTAGATATTCACTCACTGCTTCTCTGTCTTTTGGGGGTATTTCTTGTATGGAATTAATTAAATTAAACAATTCATTCTCGATCATCATCGCTCTTCTTTCTCCTATCCAATTGGAAACGCTGTAATAATATCATTTGCGTCTGTGATCACTTTTATCGCAATTCCATCTCGTACTCCTACAACCTCATATCTTTGGACACCATTTATCACTCTGCCAGGAGTCCATGTTAATGTTGGATCGGTAGCTATGTCTGATATATTTTTCATTACAGTATTTGCATCCCAATTTTGTGGAAAAGATGACTTTCCCTGCTGTCCGGGCCACAAATGTCCTCCACCTGTTTCGTCTCCATATAGAATGTGGTTTGTTCGCGTATCACTTGCAACATTCGTTGCATCGTCCACAACATTCGCAACATCATCCGCTGCCCCTGCCGCGTCATCCGCTACAACGCCGGAACTTGACCCGCCTCCGTGATTCCCTAAGCCGCCACCTTGATAGAAGTTCGTCGATGCACCCAAAAACGAGGTAATCGCACCAAAGGCGTTCAGTACAGCTCGACCCCAATCTCCGTTCGATACATCTTGAATGAAGTTCCAAGTAAACCCTAAACCCATTGTACCAAAAATACTGCGGAGCAAGCAGCACGCCAGAAGGTATTTCGTCGCAAGAAATCCAAGCCAGCCGAATCCAATACCCATCGTTAACCCTAATGCAAAATCACCTGTAAATGTTAACCAGAAATTTCCGTCCAGCGGCGCACCATTCAAAAGACGCGAAATACCGCTCGGAATCGAGTTCAACGCCGCACCGATAATTGCCTGTATTGCGACTGCCGTTTCCATCTCTGTCAGCGTAAAATACCCACTCGGATCCCTATTCATGACCGGATTCGCGTTGGCGTAAAGATACTTGTGCAGGGAGACCGGATCGAAAATCGTTCCGGCATAGGCATCCATCGATGTGAAGGTGCCCGTCGAGGGATTCATATAGCGGGCGCGCAGGTAGTAGAAGCCGGTATTGGCATCGTACTGCTCGCCGGTGTAGAGGAAGTCGTTTGCGGTGGTGCCGGTTTTCGATAGGAGATTGCCGAACGCGTCGTAAATGTAGGTATCGGTCACTTGCCCGTCTGTGTCCGAGAGGGCGCGGACGGAGCCTTGACCGTCGTGGAGGTAGAAGCGCTTTTCGCTCGCGCGCGAGAGGCTGATGAGTTCCGATCCTCGGGTGTAATGGGTGATGAGCGCGCCGGTATGATCGAGTTCGGCGAGGACCTGCGAGAGGACGCCTGCGGTGTCGACCAGGTAATAGGTGAGGACGCCGTCGGTGATTTTCGCGGTGCGGGTGCCGGCCCAGTCGTAGAGGTAGCTTTCCGTGATTGTGGTGCCGTTTGCGGTGACGGTTGCCGTGCTCATGCGGCCGAGGTCGTTGTACGTGTATTCCGCCGAGCGGTCCGGGCCGGTGACGGCGATGAGGGCGCCGTTATCGTCGTAGGTGTAGACGGTGTCGTTTT
>DUPM01000031.1 GCA_012838315.1 Clostridiaceae bacterium | reverse complement strand
CTTCCCTGATCTTCGAATGAAGCAGGGAAAATGAAAGTTTTATTAATGTCGACGTCACCTTCTTGCACAACCGTAAATGAATCTTCCTCCAGAATCCCGATGACGACCGCTTGACGATCGGAGAAGGTGATTCCATCCGAAGTTTCGCTTGAGATGATCACGTCACCGACATTCAGATAGGGAGATAATTCCGCTCCGATGATCACAGGCGTCGGGCCGTCGATCTCATCAAAATCCGCATCTTCAAAATTTCGTCCTTCGGATACACGAAGTCCATTTTGCGTCATATATGTCGGGCTATAAAGCAGCATGCCGCGCAACAAGGTATCGCAGAAATCCGAGTAACCGAATTCTTCCATAAATTCTTCGGGGATTTCAGTCGGGAACCCATCGCGGCTGTATGGAATAGAAGTCAACGAGAAAGTTTCATAGGTGACCCAGTCCGGGGACTCGAGAATATCCCTTTGGACTTTCTGTGCAATGTCATATAATGTCGATCCGGGAAGTAATTCACCGATCTTCGTGGGATCTTGAAGATTGATGGCGACGCGCTGCGCGCGCACGGTGTCCGACAGTTTTTCATCATAGGTGTGCTGTGCGAGCGTATAGTTATGAAGCATGATGAAAAAGATGGCGGTACATACAGCCATTTCAATAAAAATCAGCAAGTTGCTTTTCCAATGCGCAAAGGACATTCTTCGGATGTTTCGCAAAATAAAACTCATGATTTTCGAATGACCTCCTCAACATGGAGTGTCCGAACCCGAAATACGATCGGTATGATGCAAAGGAGCAGGAGCAAAAGGCTTATCGCGCACCAGAAAATCAGATCCCGGAATACGAGCGGGATGGAGAGTTGAAAATAGCGGAGGGAAAGCACAACGGAAGATACGATGGCTCCCAATACGATCCCCGCTATGCCAAAAGCAAATATCCGACCGTAAACATGCCGGAAGATTCGATTAACAGAAATGCCGGATAAGAGCATAACGCCGATCTTTTTGTTCTCGGCGGACAGCGTGTAAGTCAGTATGCTCAGATAGGTCAGAACGATGAACACGAAAGTCAGAACAGTCAAATGCTGCTTCAAATAGACGCCCCCGGAGACAAGGTCGGTCAAGGTCGTGGGCATATCCATTCGAATCAGCTCGGTTCCAATCTCTTTTTGCGCAAAGGCGTTCATGGTCTCGAAATTTTCCTCGGGAGTATTTGTCTTGCCATCCACAAAAAACCGGATCCCGTTCAGTTCAAGGAACGGTGCCGATCCGAGATTGAAGAACCTTAAGGAATCCAGCGTGGTCGGATACGACAGCCCAGCGACCCCGATCACGCGATACTCAATATCGTTATAAAGGATAAATCGTTCTTCACCCACCTCATAAATATCATCCATATAATTTCTGCCGATCACCGCGAGCTTCTCGGAAGACAGGCATTCGGACGGCGTGAAAAAACGTCCGGATACGACCGGTGGAAGTGTCGGCTCTCCGCCGATCAAGACATATCGGGTATCACCGTCATGAACCGCCGCCAGATAGTCTCCGGTTCCCGCAGTCAAAAGGCGCTCGACAACGGATAATCCGGACGCATCCCTTGTATTCGGAAAAGTCTGAACGGCCTCGGGAGGGGGTGTAATCGAAGCGATATATTCTTCCATTTCTTCCGGGGATGTCAGTCCATCCAGTTCCGACTGGGAGTAGGTACCAAAATCGAAAACTTCTCCGGTATTATATTCTATGTGAACGTGTAATTCCGGTTTGGTCTCTCCGGTTTCGATATAAAAAAACACGGCCGACCGGCTGATAAATCCACGGCTGACTTGTTGGTTATAGTCGTATTCTTTTCCGGTGCTCATGTAAAAAAACGGTATAAACATGACACTAAAAAAGAGAAGAAAGCTCGAAAATCCTATGTATGAAAAAGCTCGTTTCATATTGCATTCCTTTCAGCTATTGTATACATAGAATCTCGAATCAAGGCACAAACAATAAATAGTAGATACAAATAATAAATTATAATGTCAATTTTACCATATTTAT
>DUPM01000030.1 GCA_012838315.1 Clostridiaceae bacterium | reverse complement strand
TGTCTGGATACGGCCGTCTTGAGGTATGCGTTTCTCTGCAATATTCATGCCGGACATAATCTTGATACGTGTGATAATCGCATCTCTTGCGGCGACGGGGTTACTCATGATCTCGGATAAGACACCATCGATACGAATACGAACTCGAACGCGGTCTTCCATCGGTTCGACGTGAATATCGGAGGAATTCGCTCGAATTGCGAACTCAATCATAGAATTGACGAGTTTAACGACAGGAGCCTGATTGACTTCGTCTGTAATCTGCTCGCCGAGTCTGCTCAGGGCAGCAATATCCATCTCTTGTTCGAGATCAGCAGCGGCACGCTGAGCGGTTTCCTTGCCAAAATTCACCTTGATTGCTTCGTGGATGGCGTTCTTCGTTGCCAGCATCGGAATAATCTCGTTACCGGTACGGAAGCGAAGATCGTCTGCCACCAAGATATTTAATGGATCATAAAGGGCAACGACAATCTTATCGTCCTCATAACCGATGGGGATGATAAGATTCTCTTCGCAATATGATTCTGAAACAATCTTCGTCGCGTTGGGATCAATATCGACATTTTGGAGGTCGATGATAGGTATATCGTATTGACTGGAAACGGCCCTTAATATGTCGAGTTCGGTCAGAAGACCCATCTCAACGATAATCTCACCCAATCTCTTGTTTGAACCTTGTTGTGCTGATAGCGCTTCTGCCAATTCTGCAGCGGTCAAAAAGCCGCTGTCAATTAATATGTCCCCCAGTCGCTTCATCGTATCCTCCGTCAAATGTTGTTTGTATTATGGTGCCGGTTGTGGGCACATTATATAAATAACGTATAAATAAACTGACCCCTACTGTGTAATTTACACCATGAGAGCAACATTTGTATAGAGCAAACGAATAAACAAGTCGATTCTCTTGTCCGGAGAATTGACAAAATTCAATCTGCGATCTCACTATGAACGGGTCAAGCTCATATCATTTATCAGTCATTATACGCTTCAAAGCGATTAAATAATACACCATAAAGAGGTGTTTTGCAAAAAAAATTTAACTTTTGAGGAAAAAGATATAAATTATTTGCCGGATATTGTTTCATAGTCTTTTTTATGTGTTTTTGATGCCAAAATTTGAGTCTTCGAGTATTATCTATGGAGTAAGTCTTGTGGTGGCGCATGGTGGCGCACTGCATTTTTGTTTGATCATATTGGCTTAGGCAACTTAGGGGTTATTCGTAGGGGGATACAAATGGATAAAGATTTGTGGGGAGCAATGCAGGATTTAAGTGTTCCTGTGATAAGGATGGTGCAAGAGGCGGCCTCGATTTGGTCGCAGCCGGAATTCATTATTATGCTGCTTATTATCTTCTATACAGGTATTTTTGGCCTGATTATCGGAAGTTTTTTGAATGTTTGCATTTATAGAATTCCTGCTGGCCGAAATGTCGCAAAGGGCCACTCGATGTGCATGGATTGTGGACATAATCTGGGTGTTTTAGATTTAGTTCCTGTTTTTAGCTGGTTGTTTCTGCGAGGTAAATGTCGATATTGCGGTTCGCCGATTGCGTCTCGATATGCGAAAATCGAAGGTTTGACCGGCCTTGTATTTATTTCAATGGCTCTGTTGAGGTCGGATTGGATTTTTATGCCGTGGTATGAGTTTTCAACGGCCCATGTTGTTAATATGATTAAGTTTCTTCTCTTGTTAGTCTTGGGCGCGGTGGTCATCGTGACGACGATGGTGCAATTCGATCATGGTAAGGGACTCAAAGGGGCCGTGCTGACGGTGATGGGTATAGGTGTTTTGAGGTTTGCGTTATTGTTTTTTGAGCAAGCGCTCGCCGAAAAAGTATTGATTTCGTCTGCGATGGGCGTCAGTATGAGTGGCCTAGCAGTATTGATTTCTGTTTTTTTCACCGGTGATACGGTGGCTGAGAGTGCAAAGGCGCATCGTTTGTCCGCGCTGAGACTTCGGGGCTTCCAATCGTATTTTCTTCCGCAGAGATATGCGGTGCGGTTATCGGACGCACTTGTTTTGGCGTTGGGTTTCGTCTTGGGTTTCCCCGTAGCGTTACCCGTTGCCGTGGGGTATGTTTTGGTGAGGGCGATATTTATCATCGACAAATCCATTCGATACATCGGGCTTTTCACTGCAGCTGTTACGTGGCTCGCGTTTGCGGTGCTTTCGCGCAGCGTATTCTGATTGTCAGACATGGTATAATATCCGTATATTCGGACAACATGGAGGTTTTGTATGTCAGGTCATTCCAAGTGGAGCAATATTAAGCGTCGAAAAGAGGCGTCGGATTCAGTCAAAGGAGCTATTTTCACAAAAATGGCCAAGGAACTCGCTATTGCCGTTCGGCAGGGTGGCGCGGATCCGGAGTCGAATTCCAGACTTAAGGATGCGATTGCCAAGGCCAAGTCCAATAATATGCCCAACGACAATATCAGTCGCGCGATTAAGAAGGCTTCGGGCTCCAATGATGGCGATGATTACGAAGAGATTGTTTATGAAGGATACGGTCCGGCCGGCGTGGCGATTATGGTTCGCGCATTGACGAATAATCGCAATCGGACAGCCGGCGATGTGCGCCATATATATGACAAGTATGGCGGCAATATGGGTGTTTCCGGCAGCGTGGCTTTTATGTTTCAACAGCAAGGTTCGATTATTATCGATTCAGATTCTTTTGATGACGAGGAGCAGGTGATGATGGATGCACTTGAAGCCGGTGCGCAAGATTTCATTTCCGAAGAGGATTACTATGAGGTCATTACCGCATATGATGATTATTATAACGTTAAGGACGCGCTTGAAGCGAAGGGATATACTTTTGCGGATACAGCCCACGGCCCGGCCCCGGTTAACACTGTTACAGTTGAGGATGAGCAGGCGGTTATCCAGCTTGAGCGTCTTTTGGAGAAGATGGAAGAAAATGACGATATTCAGGATGTCTATCACAACTGGGACAACTGATTTGTCTTGGTAGTACCGACAGAATATCTTAAGCGAGGGAAGTGTCTTGGATCATAAGAAAATGAATCCGGATAAAGACAAGGCGAAAGACGCACAGGCGAACGGTGCGCCTCAGACCCTTCTCAAAAGAGGGGTTTTGATTCCTGAGTTAATGGCGACTTTGAAGCGTTTTGAAAAAATCGGCGACAATATTGCTCATAGTCGTGCGGAGAAGCAATCCGACGATTCGCTGAGTAGTGATGCCGTCCTGAGAGAGCGCTTGTCGCAGATAACAATTGTGGCTTTTATCGGATCATCCGGAACAGGCAAGAGCACGCGTGCCATTCAAGTCGCACGAGATAATGCTATTTATTACATTATAGATGATGGGCTTCTGATCAATGGGAGTAGAATTGTGGCCGGCTCTTCTGCTAAGAAAGCGGCCACAAAGCTTGAGTCGGTTCGTCAGGCGCTTTTTGCTGATGAGAGCCGCTCAGCGGTCATGCGGCGTGCTTTGGCGGAGCATCAGCCGACGACGTTGATGATTCTCGGTACATCGGATGCCATGCTCGATAAGATATGTAAAAACTTGTGGTTGCCGCAGCCGGCGATGCTGATTCGCATTGAAGATATTAGTTCTGAGGCTGAAATGCAGTTGGCTAAGCACACGCGCCTTTCTGAAGGACTTCATACCATTCCGGTCCCGAGCATGGAGATTAAGCATGAATTTTCGGGATATTTCGCAGATCCGTTGAACCGATTGAGACGTCGCTTGGACAAAGAGAAGGGGCTGGCTCCTTTCGCCCCGGATTCAGAGCGGACGATGGTTCGACCGACTTTTTCCAGTTTGGGCTCTTATTCAATTTCCGATGAGGCGTTGCTGGATTTGGTGCGAATCATATTGAGGCGTATTCCCGGTGTACACGATGTGATTCATTTTCGCACTGAAAAGCGCGTGTACGGATTTGCGTTGAGCGTCGATTTGGCTCTAGTTTATGGTTACAATGCGCAAGAGGTTTTACAAGAGGCGCAGGAGCGGATTGGCAGATATATTGAGGAGTATTCGTCAATCAACACGGTCGCGATTGATGTGCGAGCCAAGCGCTTAGTGCATGCGTCGTAATCGGATACTTCCGGCGGCCATCGCCTGAATGACATTATAGATATTTTGGAGACAGGGAGCGTATTATGAAGGAAAAGATTTACACCATTCCGGTCAACGATGCTTATCAGTCCGGTTGTGCATGTCCGCTGTGTCAACTCGAAGCTGACGTTGAAAAATCAACGCTTGAGTATTTTCTGGGGGCGTCCCTGATGGAGCCGGATACGCGCATCGCGACGAATCAGTCCGGTTTTTGTCATGAGCATTTCAAGAAGATGTA
>DUPM01000029.1 GCA_012838315.1 Clostridiaceae bacterium | reverse complement strand
TTATATTTTTGAGCCAGCCCTTCGGTTCTGAAATATCGCCGGTACTCGTACGACGCGAAAGAATAATTTTGAAGCATAATAAAGATCATCAATGCACATAGAATTAGATCCGCCAAAATAAGCAGATTCGCTTTCCAATGTGTGATGAGCGTACGATTCATATTTTTTGCGAAAAATCTTAACACTGCTGAGTCACCTCTCGTAAGTCTGTACGTCGATCAAATACATCAAACAACAGCAACCATATCACCAAAAAAGCGCTACTTGTTAAACTACAGGCAACCAGAATTCGGATTGCCTCGGATTGCGGCAAGGCGAAATAATTAATCCCTACGAGTATCGCGCCCGTAAGAAGTGTTAACGCGATTCCGGAAGCCCCCCAAGCAAGCAACGGCCAGTGTACCCGTCTGTTCACATTTTTCGTGCTGATTCCGACCACTTTCAAGATGCCAATCTTGCGTCTCTCCGCCGAAAGAGCTTGGCTTAAGACGCTCAAATAAATGAAAATAAGTAGCAATGCGACCACGGCTTTCAGATACGTTTTCAGATACACATCACCGGTCACAGCATCGGTAAACGTCATTGGTAAATCCAGTCTTCGCATTGGAAGATGAAGCTGATCTGAGGACACGAGCTGTATTTTCTCGAATACCGCGGACACATCTCTGGCTCCATCCACATAATATCGCCCGATTTGCCGTTCGGGAGATATCGCCCCCAAATTAATAAAATATAGCGCGTCAATCGTCGAATCATGAGCAATCCCGGCGATGCCGACCACCTCGCACGCCAGACCATCTAAATAAATAAATCTTTTGCCGTCTTCGATAAACGACTGATTCAATAAATCCTTGCCAATCACAGCCATCGGCTCACGGCTCAAACACTCTTTAGAAGTAAAAAAGCGTCCCTCCAAAATTGGAGGCAACATAACATTCCCAGAAAAATATACAAAACGGCCTTTTCCCGTATGCACTGCTGCAAAATAGTCTGAACCCCCTGATGACAAAATCGTCTCAATATTGGTCAATCCATTCTCTCCATATTGATTGTCAGGCATCACAATTGTTTGTGACTCCAATTCATCCTGTGCTTCAGATGCCTCAATGATGGCTTGCGCTTCCTCTTCTGTCGCGACAATTACTGCCTTGCTCGATTGCTCCTGACCCACGTCCGGAGCGAAAAATATGGCATTTCTGGAAATATATCCTCGATCAATCTGCTGATTGAGATTATATTCCGCATCAATGCCCAGAAAAAAGAACGGCAAAAAGCTCATGAAGAAAAAAAGAATTAAGGCGGAAAATCTGCTGTAGAAGTGAAGTGCTTTCATTTCGTATTTCCTCTGATATCTAAAACTTCTTTTACTATGCGTAAGCGCTGACGCCACCTGGTGAATAAATCGTCGGATGATCCGCCCAACCGGAATAAATTGTTTTCGTATCGCCTCGCGAAATATAATAATATGATCCATAACACGTATTATATCCGCCATAAGTCCATGTCGCCCTTACGTAAGCATTTCCTCCAATGACCATTGCACTTTCCGAAAACTTCTCTTGTCGACCAGAACCATAGTATCTGAACATACCTCTTGATATTGAGTTTTGTGGTACAAGCACTAATGCCGATGCTGCCACAGGCATAGCTATTGAAACCAATATCGCGACTGATAAAATGACAATAATCAACCTTCTCCTGTTTTCATTTCAATTCTCCTTGTGATTCATTCTACAGCAGTTTTCCAGACATGAAGCGAGTATATCTCAAAAAAAAAAATGATCAACAGTATTTAACTTGTTATGTTCGATTTTACAAGTATGAAACTCGATTATTCCCCCTCGATACCTATATAAATGTGGATAATAACTTGATGGCATGTGACTCAAAAATTCGCTCCCAAACCACATCAAAACTAACTCCGGCGCACCAAAATTGAAGAGAATCACAATCAGAGCGATCGCTCCCTTCGGACACGACCCAACTTAAGCAGATCGAGCACCCTCTCGAAAAAGTCATTCATAGGGATACTTGGTAGAAGCGCGCTTCTGGGGCTGTTTGCATTCGCATTCGCTAACGCTCGCCGCAGATGAACCGGCCTTTACTGAATTCGTTTATGCTTTATACGAGTCCGATATAGCATTCGGTGAAGTTTGGCATCGTGACGGCTTCGTCAACGGCATACTTTTCGAAAAGCATTTCGAGATCCGTTAAATACGTCTCGTATTGCGCGTCACCCACTTTGGGTGCGTAGGACGCAGAGAGGTTTCTGCCGATAAAACCCGTCAGATCGAATACTAAATCGTTTGCAAATCGTTTTTCTTTGTAGCCGCCCGAAAAGAAGTCGGAAAAATCACCTTCGTCATTCGAACTCGGAGTCGAACCGGAGAATCCTTTGAATTCCGGGCAATATTTTCTGTTCATCCGATCGTTCTCGGCGACCAGCGGGTTATTTTTGTCACGGCTATTCCAGATGAGCGCAACGTGCCCGGATGGCTTAAGTATGCGACGGCATTCATTTCGAAAAACTGGTCGGTCAAACCAGTGAAGGGCCTGAGCGACTGTGATGAGATCGACGCTTTGATCGGGAAGTGTCGTGTGTTCGGCGCTCGCCGCCACGGAGGTCAGGCGCGAAAATAGATGGAGGTCCGCCTCTGCGATGTGTCGCATTTCGGCATTGGGCTCGATCGCGATGACGGGATTGCCTTTTTCGAGCAGCAAGGCGGTCAATATGCCCGTGCCGGAGCCGATATCCGCGATGACGCTTCGCTCGGTGACACATGCCATCGCGTAAAGATATTCGATGCACTCCCGTGGATATGTCGGGCGATATTTCGAGTAGATGTTTCCTTTGCCGTTGAACTTGTCTTCATTCATATTGATTGCCCCGCCATAATCAGATGGACCGTCGCATAATGGATTTATCTGTTTTGGTTGCATTCTTTTTTTGGTTAAATCATATTAATATATTATCTCATCAGTACAGCTTATGATACAAAACTTACGCGATTATGTAGCCGAAGGCGAAGATGCAGACAAGATTCTTGCGAGCCTTGGATCACGGTTTCTAAATTTCAAAGCAGACAGCAGATCAATTATTCATTCTCAGAGATATTCTTGGCAGTCTTTGGGAGGTTACAATAACGGATATGATGCCATATTCCGACATTTCACCGGCAATAATATGGACAGAGAAAAATTTGGCTTTACGGTGGGCTCTACAGAATACATACTTTGGACATGGCGAGGAGATTATCTCAATCTCGGCGCAGGCGCCGAAATCGGATTCTACCAACGTCCATCGGCAATGGCACAAGATTCAAACGGACTGGACCACTATTTCGTGTGGCCAAATTCAGCTATCCCTATGCAGCTTTACCTGTATAATTACAATGGAAGCTCAAACATCACGAACATTTTCTCTTGGCGCCCGACAGAAACACAATGGTGGATTACGGGCTTCAATCCCGAATACGTCAACAACGTGAATGTAAATACACAAGTTATGGTCGGATGAGTGGATTTTTCAAAGTATACCAATGCGAACGGTGAGAACGAGATGTATGATAAGTTCAAAACCCAAAACCAACGTCGTGAAACTGTTAAGGATTTCCTTGTTTTCGACGATGATAATAAAACAGTTTGGATCACGTGGTGCAAAAGGAGCCTTTTATGAAAAAACTCTTTCTTGTAATAGTTGCCCTATCATTCGTCCTATCTCTCTCCGGATGTAATGACAGCCGGTCTGTTAATACGCGAAAAGCGAGCCACGACCAAGCGAAGGAAATCCTGCGTTGTCTTGATGAGGACGATGCAGAAGGACTCAAGAGCCTGTTTTGCGAAAAAGTCGCATCCTCTCACGATTTGGATAAAGAGATTGCCGAAGCGATGGATTTTTATGAAGGAAAAAGTATATCGTTTGGAAACATCGTTGTACGTGGAGGAGATTCCTTGAGGGATGGTGAGTGGACAGATATTCATATTGGATATTTAATTGAGAAAATACAAACTGATACTGATAAAAATGAATACAAGATTAATACACATTCTTACTTAATCAATACAGATAATCCCACTTGTATCGGAATAACATATTTGCATATATATAACACGGAAACCGGTGATAAAGTAGAAATAGGAGAATTCGTTAAGTAATTTACGAGACAATGATTACCTTAGCAATCGCGATTCTACTAACGTCCATCGGCAATGGCACAAGATCCAAACGGACTGGACCACTATTTTGTGTGGCCAAATTCAGCTATCCCTATGCAGCTTTACCTGTATAATTACAATGGAAGCTCAAACATCACGAACATTTTCTCTTGGCGCCCGACAGAAACACAATGGTGGAT
>DUPM01000028.1 GCA_012838315.1 Clostridiaceae bacterium | reverse complement strand
TCAACCTCAAACTCGCCCGCTCGCTCAAACCCTTCATTCTATATGAGAGAGAAAAGCCTTCATTCTAGCCGCTTTCGCAAATCTTGGACGATTATATCGCTGCGCCAAAATACATGGCATGTTGGCGGCAATGGCGTAAAAAATCATCACCACACCCACCCAGACCGGATTCCAGAGAAAAAACAGCACCGCCGGCAGCATGGCCAGATAGTGCGTGCACTCCGCGCGCCGAGACTCTAATACAAATTTTTCGAAATACTTGGCATCCGTCTCTTTGAGTTGATTCTTGGCAAAACCCTGCTTCAAAATCGCCGCGCCATCCGGCAAGCGATCTTTCCATTTTTTCACGCGAAAAAGTTCGTCCCAGATCTTGCCGGATTTCTCCCATTTTCGCGTGCGATAAAGCCAATTATCTTTAGCGAAAAAGCGATCTGGCAATTTCAACGTGAAAATTGCCGCAGCCATATGAAATATGAACCACGCGACAAAATCGATAAGCACCGTCCAAAAGATCGAGAGTTCAATAATTCGCATGTGTTAATCCCCCAAACATTTATACTTTGATCTTGCGCCCGCGCCAATTCACGGTGTGCAAGACTTTGGTCATATACAACGACCACATGAACAACACGGTAAAGAATATGTGCTGAAGTGGATAGAGGACGAGCACGAAAATTTTGAAATTTCCGGTGCGTCTCGCCTGGATAATGAGCTGAACCATATAGATTAGTACGGCCAATGAAGACACTGTGATCCAGAGCGGCGAGCCTTCCATCAGCGATCGAATCAGAAGTGCGACGGTCGAAAAGCCGCCGCTGATCCACGCGATGATCATGGCAAAAACGAACGGGTGCGTCGAAGACGAGGCCGTTCCGAAGCTTTTGGTCCACCCCTCGAAAAGCGATCGGAATCCCTCCGGATACATTCTGAAACTGATCAGTCCGCGCCCGCTCATGCCGACGGTTTTGAGTGCGTTTTTCTGATACAACACGCCCAGGGCTAAGTCGTCCATGACGGCGCCGCTGATCGCGCTGTGACCGCCGGTGCGAAAATACTCCTCTTTGTTGAGCATAATACAGGGGCCAAAAGATCCGGCACTTTTGAATTTGTCGCCCCATGGCGTAAATGAGTTCATGCCGGCAATGACAATGATGTTGAATATCGCCGAAAAACTTTCATATATTTTTACCGTCTGATGATAGGGCTGAAGCGACAATATGCCGCTGCCGTTCATTCGACCATAGACCGACATCAATCTGCGAAGGCTGTCCGGTTTTTCAAGTCGGGTATCGGCATCCAGAAAGAGGAGCCATTCACCGCTTGCCGCTTGCGCACCGGTCCAGCAAGCGAAGGATTTCCCGATCCAGCTGCCCTCCTCAAGCCGCTCCGTCCGAATCACCTTGGCGCCCGCGGCGCTCGCCAGCGAAGCCGTCTCGTCATCGGACTGATCATCGACGACGATCAATTCATACGCTCGAAAATCCTGAATCGCCAAGGAAGCCAAGAGGTTCGGTAGTCGCATTTGCTCATTACGCGCTGGGATGATGATGGTGAGCGATGGCGAATCTTTTCGAGTTACAGGGTCGTTTTCTATTGCCAGCGAGTCGAGTGACGGCACCGCTTTTCGCTCGGTCGAGACGTCTTCCAAAGGCTCTGTCCCGGGTGAAGGCAGCTTATACATCATGAGAAATCCGGAGAGAATTGCGATGACAATGACTGCCAGACTAAAGTAGAAGATCATTATAACCACCTCGCTTTTTTGGGCCTTATGGCAACCATCGACGGATGCGGCGAAGGATCTTTATTAGTTTTTCGTTATAAGGCGGGTACATCAGGCGAAAATCGAATCGACCTGATTTTTTGTAGATGACTTTGGACCAGGTGAAGGCCTCGAACGAGGCGGCCCCGTGGTATCGGCCGTATCCGCTGTTGCCGACACCGCCGAAAGGCAGCGACATCTTGGCTACGTGTTCGAGTACGTTGTTGACGCAGAATGCGCCGCTGCGAAAATCTTTTTCGAGGCGATGAACCAAGTCGCGATCCGCACAAAACGCATACATCGCAAGGGGTTCCGGGCGAGTCGCCAGTTCTTCCAATAAGGCGTCCTTGTCCGTCCACGTCAGGATCGGCAGGATCGGCCCGAAAATTTCTTCTTGCATCAACGGTGCATGCCGGTCCGGCTCGGTGATGATGGTCGGCTCGAAAAAGAGCGTCGCCTCATCCGTCCGCCCGCCATGGTAAATATGGCCGTCCGCAAGCATCGATCGGAGTCGATTAAAATGCCCCGCACCGATGATTCGACCGTAGTCCCGACTCTTTTCCGGGTCCTCGCTGTATAGGATGGCGAGCTGCTTTTTGAGTTCTTCAAGGAGTTTCGGCGCGGCCGACGCTTCCACCCACACATGATCGGGGGCCACGCACGTCTGTCCCGCATTGAAAAACTTGCCCCAGATTATGCGTCGTGCGGTGACTTCATTGACCGAAGATGCGTCGACGATACACGGGCATTTGCCGCCGAGTTCGAGAATGCAGGGAATCCGAAGCTTTGCGGCACGCGCGGCGACGATGCCGCCGATGCGCTCGCTTCCGGTAAAAAATATGAAATTCCAGTCTTTTTCGAGCAGTGCGGCCGCCGTAGCGCCGTCCCCTTCAACCACCACAAACTCGTTTTTCGAAAAATATTTGGGCGCCAATTCGGCAATCAAGCCGGATGTCGCGGGCGCCAGCTCGGAAGGCTTGAGAAAACAACCGTTTCCCGTCGCCAATGCGCCGGCGACCGGCAGTAGTGCCAACTGAAACGGATAATTCCAAGGGCTCATGATCAAGACCGAGCCATACGGTCTGCGACTGATGCGCGCACCGCTTCCCGGCTTGGTCATCACACGTCGATCTCTCAAGGCGCGACCCGAATGGCGGAGAAGATAGTCAATTTCATTGAGCGTGACCGCAATCTCCGACGCATAGGCTTCCATCTTTGACTTGCCGAGATCTTTTTCGAGCGCCAGAAAAAACCGTTCCTCATTCTCAACGATGAGTCGCTTCAGCTTCAAAAGCGCTGACTTACCGCGTGCGCGTCGATTCTCAAACTGCGCCGCATAGCGTTTTTGACTGCGAATCAAATCGTCCCATTGCGACGCGTCGACTCCGGAGATTGGGACGGAAATAGGCGGGTTGCCGTCTTTTTTCGCGACATCACTCACTGCCTCTCGCCCCCTTTTCACTATGCAATATAGCTCCCGATTCTGCGCCCACGATGACCGTCGGACAGGCTCTCAAACTGAGCGGCGCTCACGTTCATCGGCCCTCGGCGATTAACTCCGCCGTTTTCTGCCCGCTCAGCGTCACCATCGGCATACCACCGCCCGGATTGACCGTGCCGCCGACAAAATATAAATTGTCGAAAAGCGCGCTCTTTTTCGGATTCTTGAAACCCTTATTCTTCTTCTTATCCGACAACGTCCCGTAAATCGCGCCGCGATCCGACTTGTACATGTGCTTGATATCCGCGGGAATCCACATATCCTCTGTCACAATATGCTTGCGAAGATCCGTGATGCCCATGTTTTCCATCTTGATCAGCACACGCTCACGAAGCTGCATATACTCTTCCCTTGAAAAATCCTTGTCCTGTATATAAGGAATATGCGGCAGGATCTTGATATTTTCGTGACCCGGCAGCGCCTGCCCCGGATCGGTCTTGCTGCTATTGACCACATAAAGAATCGGATCATCCGGCAACTCATGACTATGGAAAACCTTGTTGAAGTGGCCTCTGGAATTCGACGAGAAAAAGAAATTGTGATGGGCCAGTTGCGGATACAATCGATCCACACCCAGGTGAAGCACCAGGCCGGAGCACGCAGGCTCAAACTTTTCGCGCTTCTTATCCGCATAATCCTTTTCGCCCAAAAGCTGATCGTATGCCGGCAGCACTTCGGGCGTATTCTCCAGACCCATCTCAAAATAGCCCTTATCCGTCGCATCATAAAGATTGCGCGCATAATCCAGAAACGCCCTATACTCCTCCATGTGCTTGGGATCAATTTGCGGATTCGCCTGCGCCATCCTGTCCAAATCCCCATAAAGGTCAATCACCGACCCATCCGGAAAAAACGAGCGCCACTCCAAATCCAACCGCTGAATCTTCACATAATCCGCCATATCACGCCCGCCATCGCGGAACAACTTTTCAAAAATCTGCGGCATCGTAAGAATCGACGGCCCGAGATCAAAGGTAAAACCATCCTTTTCAAGCCGATTCAGCTTGCCACCGAGATGGCCATTCTTTTCGAAAAGACGGACATTGAAACCCTTCTGCGCCAGAGAAATAGCAGCAGACACGCCGCCCAGACCTCCACCAATAACAATAACCGATTTATCCGAAGACATACACGATCCTTTCTGCCCATCGGCCCTAAAAATATAGGAGGAACACATGATGTCGTGCCATGTCCGGTGATGCCCGAAACACAACTCTAAGTCCTTTTATATTAACACACGCGCGGTCGAAAAATCCCCCCTGACTTGAGTCAGGCGCGTCGTATATTTTTGTGAAGGCGGAAAAATAATTCGGGGTTCGTGGTTGAGGAGATGTGTTTTGTTTGATCAGGAGGTTGAGTAGAGGGGAGATTGTGGTTGAATACTCGCTTAAGGTGAAACGTTTCGCGACATGGAGATACCAGCAGAACCACCGGGGTTGTTAAATTTTGCCGGTAGTTTCAGGGCGACGAGCTCGAAAATACAGCCTTGAACGCCGAAACTGAGGATCTAGGCTGTACTTCCGCCCAATCAGTCGCAATCCGAACAGAAGAACTATCAAAGAACTCTCCCGGACCCATTTTTAGCACAAAAATACTCACTTTTTGAGTTCAACGACTCTCGTACAACGCTTCGCAATATCTTCATCATGCGTGATGATCATCATTGTCGTTCCGTCTTGGTTGAGCTTTGTGAGGATGTCCATAATATTATGCTCGGTCTGATTGTCCAGTGCCCCGGTCGGCTCATCGGCCAAGATGAGCCGAGGCTTTCCGACTATTGCGCGCCCAATGGCCGTTCGCTGTTTCTCTCCACCGGAGAGCTCTGGTGGATAACGATCGGCGAGGGCTCGAATGTCGAGTTGATCGAGTATCTCCATGGTTCGGATACGGCGATTCTTTTGAGACATTTTGGTTTCCCATAAGCCCATTTCAACATTTTCATATACCGTAAAGTCATTGATTAAGGCAAAGTGCTGGACGATGATGCCAATTCGGTTGCGGCGAAAACGAACGCCATCCGAGGTCTTTCGAAGATTTACCGGTTCATTGAGAAATTCATATTCCCCATCGTCCGGATAATCGATGCCGGCAATGATGTTGAGGAGGGTCGTTTTTCCTGAACCGCTTTTGCCCATGACGGCAAGCATCTCGCCTTCTTCAATAGCTAAATTCAGACGATCAAGCACCACGGTCTTGCGTTCGTCCTTACCGTAGCTTTTGGTTATTTGGGTCAACTTCAGTAGCGTCATGAAATATCTCCTTCACTGTTTCCCATGCGTATCATTCTGATTATTCGTTTCGGCTTCTCATAAACACATCCAGATTGGCTTTTCCGTTGAGTATGAATATCGGAATCATCGATAACATCACAATCATTGCCATAAATCCCAGGATGTATAATGGTGAGACAACCATCCTGCCAAATTCGAAGCAGGACAGTGCAACCACGGGTATCATGGCAATACCCGTCCAAAATGCCATTTCAATGATTAACGATAGATTGATTTTCCAGAGTGGGATACCTGTAAGGAGCATCGTACAGTGCGTCGGCCTCTCTTTCATTGTTCGCTTGTAAAGAATATTACTCAGCGCAACGAGGCACAGAAGAGCGGAGACGATGGCTAAAAATAGTAGCAAGGCGATGTTTTTCTGGCTGACGATCCCGGTATTACTATACGCAGAACCATCAAACGGAGTGCACTGTATCGGATACCAACCGTATTTTGCCGTAATCTTATTGATCTCTTCTTGAACATCGGTCTGAGGGTCCTTCAGTGATAGTGTTCCTCCACTAAGCAGTAGCAATGCATCCGAATCGGACTTTATCTCATTCTCGTCTAAGAAAAACAATCTTGGAAGAATAACGTACCGATCCAAATTACATATTTCTAATTCATCGATTTCCAAGAAGGCGTTGTCCTCTAAAAAGCCGACGACTTCGGCCTTTCGGTTCTCGTAAACGATAATATCTCCAACGTCATAATATGGCATAAAGTCATAGCCCATAATCATCGCACACGTCTCGCCTATGACGGCATAATCATCATGTGTAAATGCTCGCCCTTCTTGAACCTTAATATTCTGCACATACATTAAGTGTTCGCTGATCTCTATTCCACCAACGTCCGTATCTCCGGGTGGCTGTTGGTTATAGATTGCGAACTGAACTTCAAAATCACTGGGAAGCTCTTCGACAAATATACTTCGAGGCAAGCAAAACTCACAAAAATAGTACGGGGTCCAGAGATTGCTTTCTTCTATCTCCTCTTTAACGCGCAAGGTGGCCTCGTACATCGGAGAATTCTTATTAAACTTAAACGGATCGCTTTGCGCTTCATCTTCTATGGCATAAATATTATATTTTTGAGCCAGCCCTTCGGTTCTGAAATATCGCCGGTACTCGTACGACGCGAAAGAATAATTTTGAAGCATAATAAAGATCATCAATGCACATAGAATTAGATCCGCCAAAATAAGCAGAT
>DUPM01000027.1 GCA_012838315.1 Clostridiaceae bacterium | reverse complement strand
CGAGATTGACTTTTGAAGGGTTAAAGAAGATTGGGGTTGTGCTAAAGCGTGCCCGCTACTTCATTACTTGCGGCGGCAGAACAGATGAATATGTGATTATGGAGCCGGATGCAATTTTGAGAGGATTGCTCTCTTTGAGAGAAATTGAGAAGCGGACCAAGATCAACAGCAGGCAGATGCAGATTGGTGAATTGGGATTACCCGAACCGAAGCATGCGGGAGTTGGCATGGAAGACTTTCGGTTTTTGACAGAAGGCTATGAGCAGGCGGGACTGCCTGCGCTCGTACCGAGGGGAGCGTCATATGAGAGAAGAAGTGAATTTGGCATATATATATGATGGTAGTTTAGAAGGTTTTTTGTGCTGTGTGTATAATAGTTACGCCCACAAGCAAATGCCCTTTCGAATTGCAACGAATGAGGGGCAATCACAGCTTTTCGAGGAGACCGAGTGGATTAAGACGGATTTTTCACATGCCGGGAAAGTCTATGATTCTTTGGGACTTAAAGTTGGGCCGGAGGCACAAGATTATGTACGGGATGCGTTCCTGACGTGTATACCGGATAAGGAGATGCTCATATTTCGATTTATTCGAATGGCTTACCGACACGGGCGGAAGATTTTGGGTTGCCTGACGGATGAACCGATGTGCACGATCAACAAGGGTATTTTGCATCTTAAGAGAGAGTCTCATCTACTTATGGGATTTATTCGTTTTCATGTCTACGACAAAGTCATGGTGGCTTGTATTACCCCCAAGAATCAGGTGTTGCCCTTGATTGCGGATCATTTTTCGGATCGCTACCCTGGCGAGGTATTCATGATATACGATAAGACGCACCACATGGCGTTGGTGCACAATAGGGACGGTTGCGTTTTGACGGCGATGGAGCAGTTTGATTTGCCGCCGGTTGATGACAGTGAAAAGGTCTACCAGTTGTTGTGGCAACGCTTTCATGAGACCATCGCGATTCAAGAGCGACGGAATCCACGATGTCAGATGAATATGATGCCCAAGAGATATTGGGAAAATCTGACTGAATTTCAATGAGGTTTGACTTTTGAACTTGTAAATCAGTGATATACTGAAAACAATATTTGGAGGTCATTTTCAGTGTCAAAGACAAAGAACATCATATTGATCGGTATGCCGGGCTCCGGTAAGAGCACCATTGGCCTGTTGTTGGCCAAGGCGCTTTTCGTGCGATTCGTCGACACGGATATGATGATTAGAGACATCGAAAAAAGATCTCTCCAGGAAATACTCAACGAGAGCGGACAGGCATATTTCGAAAACAGAGAAAGCGAAGTCATTCAATCCATCAATGGACGAACGTTAGTTATAGCGACCGGTGGTAGTGCCGTGTTGTTGCCTGATGCTATGGCCCATCTCAAGAAAATCGGCGAGATAGTATATTTGCAAGCTCCTTTGTCGTTGATTGAGAAGCGACTTTGGAATATAAAGACACGAGGAATCGTGTTGGGCGAGGGGCAGTCTATTGAAGATCTCTATGTTGCGCGGGAACCGATTTATCGGCAATATGCCGATTTGCAGGTCTCTGTTGAAGGGAAAACACCCGAGGCCGTGGTTCAGACCATTATCTCAACACTACACCTTAAGCCTCGCGGAAGTGGATGATTCGGACATAATGAATACATAGTGTTAATCTTCATCAAAAGAGTCGTGAGCTGAGCTCACGACTCGTCTCTTTTTCTACGGTCATTAATGGCCTTTTCAATCATCATATCCTTGACTTTCATCAGACGCGTTATCGCACTTCGTTCACTTTCGTCGAGCTTCATGGTGATGAAGCGTATGGCGTCTTGGTATCTCGGGATCATGACGTGCTCAAGCGCATTGACGCGGCGCCGGGTTTTTTCAATTTCGGAAGCCATGAGTTGGCAAGATTTTTCGAGTTCAGCCAAGCGAATGATATCCGGCATAATGTCAGATATGGATTGAATGGTATCGTCCAGTTCAGCATTAGTAAAAGCAAATCCATAAGAGTATATGTCACCTGGGTCTGACGAGCGAAACTGGGCCGTAAACTGTGGCACACGAACGCTCATGATGTTTTTTTCTTCGACCGTTAGGCTCATAGATTGTTTAGGGAAAAGAAGAGATGTCGCAATAATTTCGTCGCGTACCATCGATCTCGCCAAAGACATGTGGCGGTTGGCGCTACGGATTTTGTTTTCGAGAGCGATGCGCAAACGCTTATTTTCTGAAATGGCCTCCATAAATTGACGCATTAACTCGTCGCGCTTATCTTTGAGCAACTTGTGACCACGTCTGGCAGTCACAAGGCGCTTCTTGAGTTTTGTCAACTCCATTCTTGTCGGGTTAAAGGTCATTCCGGCCATATCGGATTGTATCTCCCTTGTGGATTATCGTTAGGGCTTAGGTTTGCAATTATGCGTCGTAATACTGATCAAGCAACTTATCGCTGATGCGTTTGTGCTCGCTTCGAGGCAGGATGCGTAAAAGCTTCCAACCCAAATCCAGTGTTTCTTCTATACTGCGATCAGTTGTGAAGCCTTGCGAAATATATTCTTTTTCAAAGGCGTCTGCGAATTTGGCGTAAAGCTTGTCCATTTCGGTTAAAGCGGCTTCACCGAGGATAACCATCAGTTCCTTGGCGTCCTTGCCGCGGGCATATGCTGAAAAAAGCTGATTCATGGTATTGGAGTGATCTTCTCGCGTTTTGCCTTCGCCGATACCTTTGTCTTTGAGACGAGATAATGACGGCAGTACGTCAATCGGCGGCAAAATGCTCTTGCGATATAATTCACGACTCAGAATAATCTGACCCTCTGTAATATAGCCTGTTAAGTCAGGAATCGGATGCGTCTTGTCGTCTTCGGGCATCGACAAAATCGGAATCAGCGTAATGCTTCCATCTTTTCCTTTTTGTCGACCGGCTCTCTCGTACAATGATGCCAAGTCAGTATACATATAACCCGGATAACCACGTCTGCCGGGAACTTCCTTGCGTGCTGCGGAAACCTCGCGCAGGGCATCTGCATAGTTTGTAATGTCGGTCATGATAACCAGAACATGCATGTTCATTGTGAAGGCCAAATATTCAGCAGCAGTCAACGCCATACGTGGCGTCGCAAGACGCTCGATTGCCGGATCATTGGCCAGATTTATAAAGAGGACAGTGCGATCAATCGCTCCGGTTTCTCGAAAACTCTCCATGAAAAAATTGGCTTCTTCAAAGGTAATGCCGATGGCCGCAAAGACCACTGCAAAGGGTTCCTTTGTACCCAGAACTTTTGCTTGGCGAGCGATTTGCGCCGCGAGATTGGCGTGCGGGAGACCGCTTCCGGAAAAGATAGGCAGCTTTTGTCCGCGGACCAAGGTGTTGAGGCCATCAATGGCGGACACACCGGTCTGGATGAACTCCATCGGGTAATTGCGTGCGGCAGGATTCATAGGGGTGCCGTTGATATCAAGGCGTGCTTCGGGGATAATTGCCGGACCATCATCAATAGGCTTGCCCATGCCGTCGAAAACACGTCCGAGCATATCCTCAGATACAGGGAGTTCGAGTTGCTTGCCAAGAAATCTAACCTTGCTATCAGATAAATTGATCCCGGCACCGCTTTCAAAAAGCTGGACTAAAGCGTCCTCACCGTTGATTTCTAATACGCGGCATCGACGCACTTCGCCGTTTGCCAATTCGATTTCGCCAAGCTCGTTATAACTGACATCCGTTACGGATTGAACCAGCATTAGCGGACCAGCGACCTCTTTAATGGTTCGATATTCCTTAGGCATCAAAAACCCTCCTTCTCGATGGACTCAGTAATCTCGTGAACCAACTCGGATTCGATGGATTCTGCCTCATCACGGACTTGATCTTCTTGGACATACTTGAAACGTCCGATTTTCTCGCGAATCGGCAGGTTGACAATGTCTTCGATATCCGCACCAAACTCAAGCGCTCCGGTGGCCTTATCGTAATAGAGCAATATCAGCTTCATCATCAAGAATTGCTTATAGGGCGAGGTGTGTGTGTCGACCTCGTGAAAAGCCAGTTGGTGCAAAAAGTCCTCGCGAATGGATCTTGCGACTTCCATTTTCAGACGGTCTGAAGGCGAAAGTGCGTCCATACCGACGAGCTTTACGATTTCCTCAAGTTCGGCTTCTTCCTGTAAAATGTGGAGAAAACGCGAGCGTAAATCATTCCATTCAGATGCGACGTTCTCATTGAACCAAGACGCCAGTGAATTTGAGTAAAGCGAGTAGCTGGTCAGCCAGTTGATCGCCGGAAAGTGACGCTTATATGCCAGTTGTGCATCCAAGCCCCAGAAGACTTTGACAATTCGGAGCGTGGCTTGCGATACCGGTTCGGAAATATCTCCGCCCGGAGGAGATACTGCGCCGATTGCAGATAATGATCCTTCTTTGTCGTCACTCCCGAGGACACGGACTCGTCCGGCACGCTCATAAAACTGAGCCAGACGACTGGCTAAGTATGCAGGGTATCCTTCCTCGCCGGGCATCTCTTCAAGACGTCCGGACATCTCGCGCAAGGCTTCCGCCCAGCGGGAAGTTGAGTCGGCCATCAAAGCGACGTCATAGCCCATATCACGAAAATATTCGGCAATGGTAATTCCTGTATAGATGGAGGCTTCGCGAGCGGCAACCGGCATATCAGATGTATTGGCAATTAATACCGTTCGCTTCATCAGGGACTCGCCTGTATTGGGATCAATCAATTCAGGGAACTCGTTGAGCACGTCGGTCATCTCGTTACCGCGTTCTCCGCAACCGATATACACAATGATGTCTGCTTGCGCCCATTTGGCCAACTGATGTTGTGTGACGGTTTTGCCACTGCCAAACGGTCCGGGGATTGCGGCAACGCCCCCCTTGGCTAAAGGGAAGAGGCTGTCAATCACTCGCTGCCCGGTAATTAATGGCATCGTTGGAGCATATTGTTTTTTGTATGGGCGGCCGACTCGAACCGGCCATCGCTGATATAGATTGAGGCTGTGGATATGTCCTTTGTCATCTTTAAGTTCAGCGATGACGTCATCAAGTTTATGGTCGCCATCTTGGATGCTCACGAGCGTTCCCGAAAGAGCAGGTGGCACTAAGATCTTATGTCTCACGACATTGGTTTCATCCACATATCCGAGCATGTCACCGCCAATCAATGTATCTCCCGCTTTGGCGGTTGCGACAAAGGCCCAAGTTGTTTTTCGATTCAGAGAAGGGACCTCGACACCACGATGGAGATGATTCCCACTGATGGCCATTATCTCTTCAAGCGGACGCTGGATACCGTCAAAGATGCCGCCGATTAGGCCGGGGCCGAGCTCGACGGAGAGTGGAACGCCTGTAGATTCTACCGGTTCGCCGGGGCGAAGACCGGAGGTTTCTTCATAGACCTGAATCGACGCGCGGTCATCGTGAATCTCGATAATCTCGCCGATCAGACGCTGATTACTGACTCGAACCACATCAAACATGTTGGCGTCCCGCATGCCTTGGGCAATGACCAAAGGACCGGATATTTTCAGAATCGTACCATTACTCATGTGTCTGCTCCTCGTATCATTCTTTATATGTCCGAAAAATAAATTTGCGGACGATTATGTATCTTTTAATATATCGCTTCCGACCGCACGCTCGACGGCATCGGAGATAGCCTTCATGCCAATCCCATAATCACCGGACACTCCGGGAATCGGCAGAATGACTGGCAGCTGACGCTCTTTATATTTGGCGATGTCATCTTTGAGTGTCATTGCCAACGCTTCTGTTATTAATATGATTGCATATTGATTAGCAGCTAGGTTATGAAGCGTTTCGGAAGGATTGGGCATTTGATCGAGCGTGAAAAGTTCAAGCCCGATGGATGCAAATCCTGATATGCTGTCGCGGTCACCCATAGCGGCAATCTTATACATAAATTCTCCTTAATCTCCGACGAATCTCTTCGCCTGAACTTTGGGCCAGTTTGCCGGCTAGAATCAAGCGAATATTTTTGATTTCGGCCTCCTTAAAAAGGAAAAATGCAATCAGCGGGTTCGCGCCCAGTGCCTCAAATCGAATGGGTTCCAATGACGAGAGAATTCGATCCTCGAAATGACGCTCGAAGTCAATGGGAGAGGTCTTAAGAAGTTCAGTGTGTTCCGCGTATGACGTTGTTTTGAGGTATTGAAACAATTCATTCGAACCTTTTGCAGAGGCATCGATCAATGACTTGCGATCCAAAGAAAAGCAATTTCCGATAGCGGTCTCGAAAAAGTCTTTGTTCTTGCTGAGTGTCGCGCCGCGAAATGCAATCTTGATATTAGAAAGAGCGCAGAGGGTATCAATGATGCGCCGGACCAAAGGCTCTCGAATCTCTCCGGCTGCGGCAATCATGCCGTCGATTGCGGCACGATCAATAATGATATCTGCTAGTTGCCCATCGCGGGTCTCGTTCAATGCGTCATAAGCTTTCTTGAGCACACTTGAAAACGGCTCAGGGAGGAGAGAAAACCGATTTTCGGAAAGTGCATTTATCATCAGCTTGCGTGGCACTAAGGCCGGGCGGATGAAGTAACGGTCGATTTGGAGCTCGCTTAATGCGCACTTCAGCGCCGCTTTGAGATTGTGATAGTCGTTGCGAAGAATGAAAGGCTTGAAAATGTCAATATCCGGGGCGAATTCTGTCAAAAAATCCCATGCTTTTTGCAATTCATCATCTAACATTTGCGGAATGCGTGATATATCATCCGGTGTCTTCCAACCCTTCGATGAGAGGACGGCCAAAGCCGCAATTGCATCCGGAGCAGCGATGAGTTGGGCGTAGTCGGCATCGCTGAGAAGCGCACGCTGCATAATGCGTGCGGCAGTCACCGAATATGCATAATGTGACTCATTGACTTTACCTTTCAACTGCAGACTCCTTTTCTTGTGGTGGATTATTCGGGTTGCGATAGTTCGGAGAAAAGAAACGCTCCGATCGTATCGCTGAGTTGATCATGGTATTCGCGGACTAAAGCGTCCAACGTGCCGTTATACTCTACGAGCCCGCATATGACAATGCAACCGGCATCAAAATCGCCCGGATGTTCAGACAGCGTGATGTCCGCACCAACATCCGAACTGAGTTTATCGATGAACTTCGCGGGTACTCGCCCCAGATCTTTGTCAGACAGCACCAGTATGGCAGGCTCTTGAATGCCCTCCAGAGAATGACGAACAAAACGCGAAATCATATCAAATGCATCTTCGAGAGGGAGATTATTGATGACTTCTCTCGCCTTGAGAATGCCGTCTTCGATGAGACGTCCCTTTTCGGCAAGAATACGCTTTCCGGCCATAGCCTTTGCAGCAGATTCGCTCTTATACCGAAGTCGCTCCATATTTAGGCTGGATTCGGCACGTAGTCTCTCGCACTCTTGATCAGCGGCCTCGGCTTTACGCTCGAATATTCGGCGTGCTTCTACGTTGGCGCGCTCAATCCGAAGTGCGGCAGAGTCGTTCGCATCGCTTATAATTTTGTTGGTGATCAGATCCAGTGATGACATCTTTATCTCCAATCAGAGCCCAAGGCGGCTGATATTCAATACCATCAGCATTGATGCGATGAAGCAAAGCAATGCATAGAACTCGACGAGCGTCGCGGATACGATGGCCTTGCCGGACTCGGAAGGCTTCTGAGCGACGATGTTGACGCCGGTCACGGTGACACGAGCTTGCATCAGAGCTGAAATCAGTCCGCCGATGGCGATTGGCATACAGGCAAAGAAATAGAGAAGTCCTTCGGTCAGAGAGAGGTCAGGACTTCCACCCAAAAGGCCGATGTTCAACATGACCATAACCGTGACTACTAATCCGTACAACCCTTGCGTTCCCGGCATGAGTTGAAGAATCAGAAGTTTTGAAAATTTCGACGGATCATCAATCATAACAGGAGCAGATGCTTCGGCGGTCATGCCGACACCTTTTGCAGACCCGATACAAGTGAGCGTAACCGAAAGAGCCGCTCCGGTCAGAGCAAGAATAATACCTAAGAATCCCATTTAAATTTCCTCCTTGATTTTGAAGTGTTTGGTCGCGCTGGCAAATGGCTGATAGGCCTTGCCGCCGCCCTCGTAGAACTTGCTGAAGAATTCGACGTATTGCAATCTGTTGGTATGTACATAGGCGCCGAGCGCACTAATGCCAAGGTTGATGGCGTGTCCGAACAGGAACACCGGAATAAAGATGAAGACGCGTACAATGCCGCTTCCGAGAGATGTGCCAATCGTATTAAAGACTTCTCCGACAATACCGGTGACCAGGCCGAGCGCCATGAGGCGTGAGTATGAGAGGATATCGCTGAAATATCCCGATATACCATAAAGGCTCGCAATGCCGCCCATTAATTTGCCCGGAATCGATGGGTTTCTGCGACCTTGCGTCAATACTAAGCCGATCGCACCACCGATGGCAAGCCATTTGCCGATAGTGCCAAGCGGCGCGGAAGTCGTCATGACCATATTCAATATGATTAGGATAAAACCAGCGAAAACCACCCACCAAAGACCGACGTCGAAAAATGCGCCCAAACGATGTCCTTGGCGGAACATATTGACGAACTTGAGCGCTAAACCGGCCAGAATGTGTATAAATCCGAGAATCATACTGACAATCAGGAGCTTCATCGGATCCTCGACCGGATTAAACCAAAAAGCCGAAAGAGCGATATCTGAATTGAAGAAATTGTGTCCGATTGCGTATACCGCATTGCCGAAAAAGCTACCAAAGAGTAATCCCCAAAGGACGGACGACATGCCGCAGTACATGAACATTAACATACTCTTTCGCTTTGCACCCTCCGGCTTTTTGACACGCAGGACAAAGAACGTTCCGAGTGTCAATAATAGACCGTATCCGGCATCTGAGAGCATCACACCGAAAAAGAGGTAATAGAAAAAGCTCATGACCGGATTGGGATCTATGTCTTTGCGAGTTGGCGGGCTATATGTCATAACGATATCCTCGACCGGCGAGACCAAAATATTATTCGAAAACTGCGCCGGAACCACTTCGTCATCCGAAGGCTCATCAATCTCTACGACAATATCAAACTTAGACTCGAGTTTGGCGCGAAAATCTTCGGCGCGATGAGAAGGTACATAGCCAGACAAAACGAAAGCCTTCTGGGTAAATAAGAGATGATCTAGAATACGGTATTTCTCCATCCGCATGTTAAGATAATCAAGTAAAAAATATAGAGACGGCAAATCCTCGACATATGACGTAAGCTTCGCATCAGCTTCTGCAATTAGAGCTTCGGAGGCCTTAATACGAGCTCGAAGTCGATCAATACGATGTTTGGGTGGGTGTGTCGTCGGGTCGGTCGGTACGATAAAACCGATTTGTCGGAGCGTTGCTTCAACGGCATTAGCATCGGATTTATGCGTCATCAGACACAGGCAAGAAATCATATTGGTGGTGTGGATCCATTCGATGACATAAGGTGGAAAATGAATCGACGCACTTGGATCTGCCAATACAGTTGAAACCGTCGCGCTTTTGGTTGAAGTGCTATCCGAATCGCCTGCGTGCGATGGATCCGAAGAATCGGCTCCAAACAAATTGGAATAACTCTCACGAAATGCATCATCAAAACTCAAATCAGTCCACAAGCCCTGTAATGTACCGATAAAAACCGCGGTCTTATCCGTGCCTTTGTACTGCATCGGGATGTCCAAAGACTGCCACGGCAGAATCTGTTGGAGGCGGTTGTATGTATGTGATATAGATAATCGCTCGCTATCGATCAGACGGCGTTGGGTCTCGATAGAAAGGGCGATACGCAGATAGTCATCTGCGCGCTTAACTTCGCGCGAAAAAACATCGAAAGGCATCTCGCTTCGCCCGGCAAAGCCGGACAGAAGAGACTTTTTGACTTGAGCGCGGTCTTCGATCGCAGAGATAGCCACGGTCGTTGTCGCGATATGGCGATCCAGTTGAGCAATGCTGGGTGAAGTAGGAGCAACATCAGTCTCATCCGGTGCACACGGTGTTAAATCAGAAATATCAACGACACCTTGGCGTTGCAAAGTTTCGACGATTTTCTTAGCATCGCGCTGCATGGCGATAATTTCAATTCGTTTCATCGGTACAAGAGACATAATTATCCTTTTCCTGACAAAATATCAGCGGCAAGCATCGCAGCTTCGGCAATTTTGGGTTCAACGAGGTTACGAAGTGCGGCGGCCTCATCTTCGGCGGATTGCCTCGCTTTGGACATATAAGCCTGATTCTGCTCCTCAAAAGTAGTTAAATTATCTCGGATGCAGTCATGCATTTCCGAAATGCGATTCGCATAATCTGATGTAGCGGCTTCCTCGGCGGCTGCGATAATGCGATCAGCCTCCTGCTTGGCTTTAAGATCAATGCCCTGAGCACGGCTTTCGGCCTCTAAGATGATGTTGATATGCTCTGATGCCATCGTTGCCCTCCGAAATGTAATTACATTGATATTAGTAAAAAACCTACATACCATTCTCACACGTTATTCATGACTTGACAAGTAAAATACAGGACATTATGCGGCTCGCAAAACGTTTTTCTTAAGAAAGAATTAAAGATTTGCGCACTGGTTTGTTAAGATGATTTCGATTACATTTGAAAAGTAGGGAGGAACACCCATGTATAACGTTCTTGTTTGTGATGATCAAGAAGATATTGTTTCCGCACTCCGTATATATTTGGAGGCGGAGGGTTATTGTGTTTATGCCGCTCAAAATGGTGAGCAGGCACTCGAATTGATTGATCAACAGCCACTTCATCTCGTCCTCATGGATATCATGATGCCGAATAAAGACGGGGTCAGTGCCGTTGCAGAGCTGAGGCGGACGCACAATGTACCGGTCATATTTTTAACGGCAAAGAGCGAGGATGCCGACAAAATTCTCGGGCTGACCGTCGGTGCTGATGATTATATTACGAAGCCCTTTAATCCGATTGAGTTGCTGGCGCGCGTTCGCTCAGCGATCAGAAGGTATGTTAGTCTGGGCGGTGTTGCAAAACCCGTCGAAAACGCCGCATCAATTTCTATCGGCGGCATTGAGATTGACGATGATGCGAAATGCGTATCGAGGGACGGTGACCCGATTTCGCTGACGCCTACGGAGTATCAAATTCTTTTTTTCTTAATGCGTCAGCCCGGCAAAGTATTTTCTTCGGCGCAAATATATATAGGAGTATGGGGTGAGAGCGCACTGGGGGCCGATAATACCATTGCGGTTCACATTCGCCATCTCAGAGAAAAACTTGAATATAACCCCGCAGAACCACGATATCTTAAGGTGGTGTGGGGTCAGGGTTACAAATTTGACCAACATTAAGAAAGAGGTCGATGTGATGGAAAATACGAGTAAAAATCGAACAAGAGAGATGTTTGGAGCTAAGATCATCTTATTTATTATGAGTGTTGCTTTGCTTATGACGTTCTTCTTTTCTGTCATGCAGTTGGGCATCTATATAGAAAAACACCAATATCAGGGGATGGAGCCCTATATTGATGAGCAGTTCAATTATTGGGGCATCGAGACCGAGACGAATGATGAGGTCATTCAATCTTTGCCGGAAGAGGTTCGGTACGCCTATTACATATTGTTGTCGGGCATGGGGAATTCGTATGAGAGTTCGTTTTTTCTCAGTAATTATCTGGAATCAATCGGTATCAATAGCGCGCGGTCATATTATCCCGCTTTAGACCAAGATAGATTAGGATATCTTAAATATAATATTTACAGTGATGACGGTACACTTTTAGCATCTTCTGCGATGCCGGCTTCTTTAGGCTCGAGTGAATCACAGCAAGAGGTCTCCAAAGACATTTTGCCTGCGGATCACGGTGACACCTACCTATATCGTACTGCAAATAAGTGGTATGTCTATGCGTATCCGGACGAACCGGATTCCTATACCATTTCCGATTTAAGAGCTTCGGAGTCTGGCATGACCGATGTCCCCGATACGGCTTACACGGTGGAGATCTTTGTTGACCGTTTATATCTCGAAAGTGATTTCTATTTCTCTCAGGCGAGTCGCCACTTACTACTTATGTATAACTATGCCCAGTGGATTCCGATCATTATTATCGCGTCGATCATCGCGTCTTTGATTTGTCTCCGATATTTGCTCTCTGGGATGGCTTCTAAGCGAAAGGCTCTGCCTTCATATCTTCATTTTTTGGACTATGTTCCGATTGAGATGTTATTGTTACTTGGCTTTTTAGTAACATTGTTTACTCTTGATGTTGCTGAATGGTACTCGTTTCTCTCGTATGTACCAATCAATTCAGCAACTGTGACTCGCATGGGTATTATCATTGGTTTGGATGTCGGAACATTATGCCTTATCGCACTTAAAAAATCTTCGCGAGGCATCTCGCACTATTCCATCTCAAAAGCGATATTCCGAATGACTCGTACGATTGTAGAAAATCTTCATGCGGTGTGGAAACTAGTATTGTTTTTTGTTGCGGTGACGTGTGTAGAATTATATGTTGTACTGATGTTCGCAATCGAAATGAACGAGCAAGGGACTGTCTTTGGATTGCTTGTCGTCAATGCCGGTATTGTCTTTGGCGGCTCGTGGCTTGCTGTGAAATACCAAAGACTATGCGAATTGACGCAGAAAATTGCCGAGGGGCAACTCGCATACCCGGTGCATGAATCTTTGAAGAAAGGTTTTTTCAAAATTCCGGCGCGCAATATTTCTCAAATTCGGCAATCCATCGGCATCGCTGTCGAAGAGCAGCTTAAGAGCGAGCGATTCAAGACGGAATTGATCACGAACGTATCTCACGATATTAAAACACCTTTGACATCTATCGTGAACTATACGCACTTGTTGGCAAAACATCTCGAAGAAGATGAAAAAGCGCAAGAATATATTGAGGTGATTCTACGCAACAGCCAAAAGCTTAAGAAGCTGACAGAGGATGTCATAGAAGCCGCCAAGTTGACCTCAGGCGTCGAAACTCCAAGCATGAATCAATGCGATCTCTCCGAGCTTGTGCGCCAGGTCTGCGGTGAATTTGAAGAGCGTTTTGAGCGTGAAAAGATTGAGCTGGTTCTAGCTCCTCTTTCCGAAAAAGTTAGTCTGCTTACGGATGCACGCATGGCGGGTCGCGTTCTCGATAATTTGATTGGCAATGCGCTTAAGTACAGTATGCCGAATTCCCGAGTATATTTGGATATGAATGTGACTCATGACAGCGCAGAAATACGAGTGCGAAACGTCTCCAATACACCCCTGAATATTGATGCAGATGAACTATTAGAGCGATTTGTGCGCGCGGACAGTTCGCGTTCGACGGAAGGTAGCGGATTAGGGCTGTCGATTGCCGACAGTTTGATGCGAGTCATGGGCGGAAAACTTGAATTGTCGATTGATGCTGATCTATTCACGGCACGTGCGATTTTTCCCCGTCAACAAGAAGGACAAGAGGCTTCCGGATTGAGTGGTGCCATAATCACAGGCTAGAGTCCCGATTCAAACTTTGATTTTTTCGCTCAAGTACACGGGCTCGTCTTCGTGCGGACTTTTATAGAAATAAGAGACGCACAGGCATGGAGGTGCAACATGGAAACAGTCCAATGGATCAACTTCGGAATAGCGGTAACATTCTTTTTATGTTACACATATCAGATTATCTACATTATTGTCGGATGTGTTAAGAGCCCTCCGAAAATTCTTGCAGAGAAAAATCACCGCTACGCCGTTTTAATTGCGGCGCGTAACGAAGAGAAGGTGATTGAGGCGCTCATCCAGAGCATCAATCAACAAGAGTATCCGAGCGAACTTCTCGATATTTACGTCATTGCAGATAACTGCGATGACCATACCGCCGAAGTTGCAAGAGATTGCGGCGCGAGAGTTTTTGAAAGACGATCCAAAACTCATGTCGGCAAAGGGTATGCTCTGGAATCGCTCCTTAAGCATATTTGGCAATCAGGCGCTACGTATGAAGGGTATTTCGTATTTGATGCCGATAATCTGTTAAGCCCGAATTACATCCGTGAGATGAATCATCATTTTGATCGGGGAGAACGCGTCATTACCGGGTATCGAAACTCCAAGAATTATTCGGACAATTGGATATCCGCGGGCTATTCTTTGTGGTTTTTACGCGAGTCTAGATTTCTGAACCAACCGAGAAGTATGCTCAACACATCTTGCGCCGTATCCGGCACCGGCTTTTTAGTGCATCACGATATTCTGGCTCGTAACGGTGGCTGGAAGCATTTCTTATTGACGGAAGATATCGAATTCACTGCGGACTTGATATTGCAAGGGGAGAGGATTACTTATTGTCCGACAGCAGTCTTATTTGACGAGCAACCGACGATGTTTACGCAATCTTGGCGTCAGCGTTTGAGATGGGCAAAAGGATATCTTCAGGTATTCCGGCACTATGGAATTAGACTATTCGAGCGGCTAATGCGCAAAAAACATTTTGCATGTTTGGATATGATTTTGACGATTATGCCTGCTATTGTTTTGACGATCGTTGGAGTAACCGTGAATCTATCGGCCGGTATTTACGCGCTTGTTATGGCAGACACATTGAGGGTATTGGTGACATCGATGCTTCAAATGCTATTGAACACCTATGGATTTCTATTATTAATTGGCTTGGTCACGGCAATTTTCGAGTGGCGACAGATTCACGCTTCGACCGCCCGAAAAGTGTGGTCCATCTTTACGTTCCCCGTATTTATGATGACGTATATTCCGATTTCGCTGTGTGCTCTGTTTGCAAATGTCACATGGCAACCTATTGAACATACAAAAGCGATAAAGATTCACGAAATGGAGAAGGAGAGAACCATGGTCGCATGATGGCATGATGCGCGTAGCGTCCGAAGCCTCTCTCGTGACAAATACGACTTCGATGATATAATAACTCTATCAATTTTGCTTGGCTCTGCGCTGAGTGAGGTTATCAACGAGGTGTCAATGTTAAGCAAAGAGAGCCGATACGCCGGTGCTGAGACCGACTACAGGAAAGAAAAACAATTGCCCGGGCCGGTGTTTTTCAAGCCATATTTCGATAGCACAGAGGCGGTGTCGAAGTTGGAGGCGCGACTTCAAAGCGCGCCGTCGGAATCGAAGTATCTCTTTCGCGATGCTATTGAATCGCTGAAAGCGAAGTCTGAAGTTCACCGGGCCATCGCAAACGCGATTGCCGAAAGTCGTGTTCCCGCACTCGTTCTATATGATATATATGTTCAGCACGGTGGGGCATCGGCAAGAATTGATTTTCTCTTACTCTTGAATCAATCTATCGTCGCTATTTATGATGCAGAAGAGCAGCAACGTTCGTTTTATTCGCCGGATCGGCCCAGAGATTTTGATGAGAATATGCGCGCGCTGGGGTTGGCCCAGCAATCGACATACACGCTGTGGGGTGCGATGCGCACCTCGCGCAAAGTACCGTCGAAGGCTTTGAGACAGGTGTATACGTTTGTTGTCCCTTATTCATCGCATTTTTTTGATGAGACCCCTCGCGACTTTCGTGAAAACAGTCTAATATATAATGAGATTCGTCAAGCGGTGGGGGTTCTGTCTTCAGAGCTTTCACGCATTCTCAGATCGCTTTGTGAAAAAAATGAGAAACCGCTGTTTCGAGTCAAGCAACAATATGCGCTGGCTGAGTGGCTGGCGGCTTATTCTAAAGAGGTGTCGTCGGGATCATAAATGCTTGGATATAATATCCCGAAGAATGACATCATTACGGTTCCGACGGAGGTGCCCCATGAATCAGAGAGTTTTTGAAAAATCAGGTGCGAAGGTGTCGCTTCTTGGCTTCGGTTGTATGCGTTTCCCTTTGGACGAACAAGGCCGAATTGACCGCGATAAATCATCCGAAATGCTCGACTATGCATATCGCAACGGCGTGAATTATTTTGACACGGCGTACCCGTATCACGATAAAGAAAGTGAACTCTTTGTCGGCGAGTTTTTGAAGCGGTATCCGAGGGAGAGCTTCTATCTTGCGACGAAGTTGCCTTGTTGGGAAGTGAAGACGCTTGACGATGCGAAGGCTATGTTCGAGAATCAGTTGTCTCGCCTCCAAAAGGATTACGTGGATTTTTATATGTTGCACGCACTATCGGCATCATCGTGGGCTACAATGCGTGACTTAGGCGTTGTGGAGTATCTTCTTTCGCTGAAGGAGACCGGCAAGCTTCGACATCTCGGCTTTTCGTTTCATGACGAATACGCAGTTTTCGATGATATTGTGCATTACTGCGATTGGGATTTCTGTCAGTTGCAACTTAATTATATGGATACCCGGGAACAGGCCGGCATAAAAGGTTGCGAGCTCGCAAAGTCGCTGGGCATTCCGGTGGTCGTTATGGAGCCGATTAAGGGGGGGTCAATCGCTAATCTTCCGGATGATATAGTCTCAGTATTCAGCGATCTTCGTCCTTCGGATTCTGCGGCGCGTTGGGCAATGCGTTGGGTTGGATCTCTTGATAATGTGAAGGTGATACTGAGTGGGATGTCAGCGATGGATCAGGTCGTCGAAAACTGTGAGACCTTCACAGATTTTGAACCCCTGAGCGAAGAGGAGAAGAATGTAGTCGGTCGTGTCGAGAAAATGCTTCATGCGCGAATCAATAACGGATGTACGGCTTGTGGTTACTGCATGCCTTGCCCTTTTGGCGTTGATATCCCAGGCAACTTCAAACTTTGGAACGACTATGCTATGTATGGCAATAAAGGCGAGGTTATATGGCAATGGACCAAGCAATTTAGTCCGGATGCCAAGGCTGAGAAGTGTGCGGAGTGTGGGGCGTGTATGGCCGTCTGCCCACAATCTCTATCTATTATTGAAGACTTGAAGACGCTTCAGTCCGAATTTGATCAATTAGTCGCTGATAGCGAGTAAAAAAGCCTGGCGGAGGTATTTCAATGACAGAATCTCGCAACAGACATGAAATCAGATTGTACGTGCATAAATTGACCGTCGGGGGCATGCTATTGGCTTTAGCCTTGATCATACCCTATTTCTTTCATTTGGCCGGTGGGCCGTCCTCCGGTCGCGTATTTTTACCGATGCACATCCCAGTTCTTTTGGGGGGGATTATACTCGGACCCTTTTTCGGAGCGATAGTTGGTGGTTTGTCGCCATTTGTCAGCTCTTTGATTACGAGCATGCCACCGGCACCCATCATGCCGTTCATGGTCTTGGAATTAGCTGTCTATGGGTTTGTCGCAGGCCTAATATATCACACCTTCGGTTTTCATAAGCCGGTTGCCCCGTTCATTCAGCTTATACAAAAAATGACGAGTAAGTCAGTATCTGTTTGGGTTAAGCGCTTGGAGTCTGTCATTATTACGCTTGTAGCCGCAATGGTTTTCGGAAGATTGGTGTATGCGGGATCGCTTTATCTGTTGGCGACGCTGTTTGAGGTTAAGGGTGCGAACGTTGCGTCAGTCTGGGCCGCAGTATCAACAGGACTCTTTGGAATTGGGATTCAGTTGATTGTCATTCCGCCGATTGTTTTGGCATTGCACAAAGGAGGGTTCATTAATGGATTCTTTGTCAGAGGCAAAAAGACGACTTGAGAAACCGGGTGTTGGGTTTGCACTAATCTCGGGGGATTATGTCTATGAGTCAAGTGCGCGCGGTATTGCACCGCCAATGCACTGTCTTTCTGTAGAACCCGATAAGATGAAAGGCGCTTCCGTAGCCGATAAAATTGTCGGTCGGGCGGTTGCATTGCTCTTGATATTTGGTGGCGTCAAGTTCGTTCACGCGCAGATAATCAGTCAACATGCACTTGATGCATTCGCACAATCGAGTGTTGTGGTTACGTTTGAGGACATGGTTCCATATGTTGTTAATCGGCAAGGCGATGGCATGTGCCCCATGGAAGAAACCGTTCTTGGAATTCAAGAACCACAAGAGGCTTATATCTCCCTTCAGAAAAAAATAAAAGAAATGCAAGCGAACCCCAATTCATAGAATTCGGGCACAAAAGTTATCCTGTCGGTAATCGAGAAAAATAACGGGAATTTGTCATAGTAGTGTCTTGATTTTTATCTCATGGGATCAAAAAAATATCACATATAGTTGCGAGAAAGCCCTATAAACAGGGCTTTCTCTGGATTTGTTGATGGTTCGAAACGGATTGTTCACATTTGACAATATAAAACGACAAATTGTTTTCACTTTTTCAATCTCTGAGACTAGAGTTCGATGCATAATGATTATACAAATAGTCATCGCTGACCTTACACGGTTCGGCTGATTTTATTCAAAGCATCATGTCTGAATCTATATTATGTGAATGGAGGGTTGAATTATGACACGTCAGTATTTGGTTACCGACGGCATCAACCAGTTAGGCAATACAATTGTGAGGTTGCTTTTGGACCACGGGCAGACCGTTCGTGTGCTCGTCCATCCGGAGCAAGATGCGCTTCCTCTGAAGGGACTGCCGGTTGAGATCGTTCATGGTGACATTTTAGTCAAGGAATCGCTTAAGACATTTTTCGAAATTGAGAATCCAAGAGAAGCAGTGGTTATACACACCGCTGAAAAGAGAGCTATGGCGACGGTGCGGGATCCACAAATCCATCGAATCAACGTTCAAGGCACAATGAATGTGACGGATATATGTGTTAAGAAGCGTTATGGTCGATTGGTCTACATCGGATCAGCTCATGCGATCCCGGTCAAGTCCAATGGTGAAGATATATCCGAGATTGATCATTTTAACCGTGATTTGGTTGCCGGCGATTATGCAAAATCTAAAGCAGAGGCAACTCAGTACATCCTCAATAAAGTCGCTCTTAACGGCTTGAACGCGGTTATTGTCCATCCTTCCGGCATCATCGGACCGTACGAATTCGGTAATTCCGAAGTGGTTGATTTGATTCGCGAATACTTGTCGGGAGATATAACCACTGCAGTCACCGGCGGATATGATTTTGCAGATGTGAGAGACGTGGCTCAAGGTGTTCTTTCTGCGGCAGAAAAAGGCAATAAGGGCTCGTGCTATATTCTATCCAATCAGCACATCAGCTCGAAGGAATTTTTGGATGGTCTTCAAGACATCACCGGTTACCCGCCGCTCAAGAAGGTCGTACCGCTCTGGATGGCCAGAAGAACAGCAAAATTGAGTCGGCTTTACTATCGTATCAGCAAGAAGCAAGCGCCGATAGACCAATTTGCGTTGTTTACAATATACCCGAATGTAAAATACAGTCACACACTTGCTGAGAAGGATCTACAGTATAAGCCGCGCGATATTACGGCTTCTCTGGCAGATGCCGTCAAGTGGGTGAAGCGTCAAGATAGAAGTGCCGAGAGAGCGGAAAAGAAGGAGCAGAAGGAAGCCTAAATCATTGTCAGATGATTTGAAGCGCCATAGGAGTATAGCGGATGCCGTCCTCTTCTTTTTCTATATCTTGTTCCACAAATCCCAATCGACGATAAAACGGAATTGCATAGGACGAAGCGTTTACGGAAACTTCCGTGAACGCTTTTTCTTTGGCGACTCTCATGATTTCTTCGACCAGGAGCGTCGCAATACCGCGTCGGTGATCGCTCGGATGAACGAAAAGCAGAGAGATATGTGCAAAGCCTCTTGTTGCAATTACTCCGACGAGTCGCCCATCATCAAATGCACCCCGAAAAAACATAATGCCACTGTCGATTAATGGAAGCATGTGTCCAGGCTCGACAAAGCGCCTAAAAGTCTCGACACCTTCCGACAGAAAGGCATCGGCCTGAAAACGCATAAACACATGTAGAACGAGCTCAAGTGCTGTATTGTATTCATCCGGATCGAGAGAGCGAATAGTCACATCACTCATAATAACCTCCGTAACAATAACTAAATCGGCAGGTGCGATGCAGGTTCATAAGCAAGAGCCGATAACTCGAAAATATTTGACATATCATCATTATACTATTGCGAATCAACATTTGACGCATCACGAACTAACAATTTATGAGAAGAGTGTCGAATTCCGAGTGCTCCGAGAGGTGCTGTCAGAAAAATGGAAATGACCGCAGCGCTCAAGATGACCGCGCCTCCGGGGACTCCTGCCGCCAGCGGAATGGCACCGATAGCGGCTTGGACCGTTGCCTTAGGAATATAGGCGATGACGCAAAATAAGCGCTCCTTCGAGTTTAGCGAGGCGCCGAGCGTACTGATTATGACACCTATCGACCTGAAGATAAGGCCGATCAAAATGAT
>DUPM01000026.1 GCA_012838315.1 Clostridiaceae bacterium | reverse complement strand
GTCAACTCGAAGCTGACGTTGAAAAATCAACGCTTGAGTATTTTCTGGGGGCGTCCCTGATGGAGCCGGATACGCGCATCGCGACGAATCAGTCCGGTTTTTGTCATGAGCATTTCAAGAAGATGTATGCTGCGGAGATCAATCGTTTGGGATTGGGATTAATGCTTCATACCCACATGTGCCAGGTGAAGTCTGATTTGTCTCCATCTTTATGTGCCTTGGCGCCAAACGGCAGAACACTTTTGAAAGGGCGGGATGGTGACTACAAGAAGCGCCTGGAGGATATGGCGAACGCGTTCTCGCAAAAAGTGGATTCATGTATCGTTTGCGATAAAGTCGAGTTTACGATGGCTCGGTATTTGGATGTTATATTCTGGATGTATTTTGAAGATGAGGCGTTTAAGACTGCGTTTTCGTGCGTGAAGGCGCACTGCATGAAGCACATGGCGTTTTTATTGCGTGGCGCTGCTAAGCATTTGTCTCAAAACAAAGCAGCGGTATTTGTTCCGGATCTGGTCGCGGCTTATCAGGCTGGGTTTGATGAGATGACGGAGGACGTGCATCGCTTTACGCTCAAGTTTGATTATCGCAACAAGGATATGCCGTGGGGGAATTCGAAGGATGCCATTCCAAGGTCCATGGATTTATTGACGGGGGCGGATAGATAATCATGGTAGATTTCGAAGATTTCTATTTTCACAATACGAGTTCGCCGGGGGTGGCGGTCAGTGATCCGATTTTTCGCGAAAAAGAACCGGACCTCGAGGTAATGCTTGCAGCATATGATGAGGTGCGTCGCTCGGGCGTGACCGTCGTGGCGTTGTCTTCTGATGCGATTGGCGTCGGCGATGAACCACACGGCCGGGATCTGATGATTCATTTTTTGAAGAGTGTCTGTAACCAACAAGAGTTGCCGGATGAGGTGCTGGTCTATCATCGCGGAGTTTTGCTGTTAGAGAAAGGTTCCTCAGCTCTGCATTTTTTCGAAATACTTTGCGATCTTGAGGTTGTTGTTAAAGCTTGCGGCGAGAGTCTTGAGCGTTATGCTATTGATCTACCAAACAGGAAAATTCGGACGGTTTCAATGGATGAAATAACAACAAGCCTGCTTCGTGCCGATCGAGTCGTGCATCCGTAGCAGGCTTGTGATGTTCAAATCGTAATATGAGTTGCGTTTGTGCTCTGAATTTCGGAACTGTCGGATTACTTAATCAGATGAATCTGGCCAATAACCGGAAGTTCTTTCATCTCTTTGTTGACGACATTGATAATGCCCATAACCAGTAAAACGAAAATCGCTATGCCACCGATGCCACTCACGATACTACCAAGGATCTCGACGATGGCGCCGAGGATTCCGGACACGATGCCGAGAGCAATGGAAGCCAGTGTCAAAACAATACCTTGGTTGACATGGAACATGATAAACTCATCATTCTTAGATGTGAGAAGTCCGATTAAAAATAGCGGGGGAATGTAGGCGAGAACGCCGAAAAGAGTTGCGTTGCTAGAGTTGTTGTCATTTGTAGACATAATAACCTCCTAATTAACTGCGTGTAGTACTATTAGCATGACATAAAAAATATATATTTATTCTATCACAACACCTCGAAACTCGCATTATAGTTTTATTATTTTTTTATTTTCTAAAGGTGTATAATAGGCTTCGTGTTTTCTCTCATAACGCGCGTATTTATCATGCGCAAGTTGTGTATATTTATTGAGGAGAGGTCTTTTCAAAATGAGTAATGCGTCTGTAAAAAGTCAAAAGCATGCGGATCAACATCGCAGAGAGAAAGTGTTGGCGAACAAGTCGATTGTGCCGCTGATGTTAAGTTTTTCGATTCCGACGATTTTGGCGATGTTGGGTCAGGCTTTTTATACTGTGGTCGATCGTATTTGGATTGGTCGCATGGAGAACAGCAAAGATGCAATGGCCGGCGTCGGATTGACGATGCCCATTGCCAGCATCGCTTTTGCGTTTATTGTCTTAGTGGGTATCGGTTCGACGGCGTTGATCTCGATTCGCCTCGGACAAAAAGAATACAAGCAGGCAGAAGATGTGCTTGGGAGTTGTTTGACGGTTTCGACTATTGTCGGCTTTGTGGTGATGATTGTCGGTTTGTTGACCGTCGATAAGATTTTACCGATGTTCGGTACTGACGCGGATACGTTGCCCCACGCGCTGGCTTATGCGCGTGTTATTTTGCTTTTTAATCTGGTGAATTCGGTGCAGTTTGGCATGTCGAGCACTATGCGAGGCGTCGGTCATCCGACTTGGGCCGTCATGACGCAAGTGATTGGCGCTGTGACGAATATGATTTTGGATCCGATATTCATTTTTGATAATTATACTTTCAACTTGGGCTCATTTTCGTGGACGATGGATTTCGGCCTGGGTCTCGGCGTTCAGGGTGCGGCGTTGGCTACCGGTGTTGCGCAATGCGTGTCACTGTTGGTGGTTGTGGTCTATTTTGTCGCAGGCAAGTCTCCGGTCTCCTTGAAAATCGCATCGCTCAAGCCGCACTTCAGAATATTGAAGACGGTCATCGCTATTGGCATGAGTTCTTTCGCGGTTCAGATGTTGGGTTCGCTGGTTCAGATCGTTGGAAATCGTCAGTTGGTTGCGTTGGGTGGTAATCTTGCGGTTTCTGCGATG
>DUPM01000025.1 GCA_012838315.1 Clostridiaceae bacterium | reverse complement strand
GGTTGAATATGTTAACCCGAATACTCGTCCGGGTATATATTTGCAGATTGACCCGAGCGGAAATGAGAATTTTGAAGAAGGGACATATGTGATTAAAGTCGGTGACTCTTATCGCGTCATCGATCCCGGTCGATGTATCATAATGACATATTTGCCCTACATGAATGTATCTGTTCCGTTATACAATAATGTTGAACCGATGTTTACCGGCACTATTGTGCAATTGTCTCAATCTAGTGATCTTCGTAAAATCTATATGTTGAGCGGTCATAGAGAAGCTTCACATACGATGTTGAATACCGTTTTAAGTTATGCCGGTTTCACCACTGAGGATCTTAACCTTTACCTTCAGGACTCTTTGCCAGAAGACTGTCAATTGATTATTGTGAATTCTCCCTTGGAAGATTTTTCCGAAGCTGAAACACAATTGTTAATAGATTATTTTAAAGGAGGCGGCAGAATTATATTTGCTTTTCAATATAGCGGAAGCACCTCCTCGTTTGATAACATCAACTCTTTACTGGCGGAAATGAATGTGAAATTTACAAACTCTATTGTCGCAGAGTACAATACTGAATATCTTTTTAATGTCACTGAACGCTATATATTTAAAAGCTCGATTGTTCGAGACTTCTCAGGGATTGATTCGCCGAATTTAGTTGTTGGCTATGCTCGTGGATTACAATTGCTGGATCCGTTCGATACCTCTGTTGATGTAAAGGCAGTCGTTCAAACGTCTCCTTCTGCTTTGTTGATCGAGGGTGAGAATCAGTCCGAAGAAGGCGCTCAAAATATTGCGTTATTATCTTCTAAAACGACGCCAAGCGGCGAAGCAAGACTATTTGTATTTGGTACTTCATTTTTTACTTCAGATGAATACCTCGCAGAGGTGGGAATTAATGATGTCAATTCTGTATTTATAAAGAATGTGGTCCAGTTCATGTACGATGAGGAACAAACAGAATTAGTCGGGTCGAAGTCATTTCCTAGTTACCAACTGAGTCAGATACTGACGGTCAAGCAACAGTCTTATTGGTCGGTCTTCTTGATGTCAATCATTCCGCTCGGTTTTATTTTGTCGGGAATGGTTGTATACCTTAAAAGAAAGAATAAGTAGAATAGCATGAATAACAGAATCCCCCTCATTATTTTGTCAGTATTGAGTGTGGCTATGCTTATAGTTATTATGATTTTGCTGTTATGGCCTGATCGCATAGTTGAAGTTTCACAAGATGCTTATTTAATCGAGGATCGTAGTTCGATCAAGCGCGTGGATTATCATTTTCCTGACGGTACATCTTTTTCGATTGAGGCCGAGGACTCGTCAAATTTTGATAGACACTATTTGCTCTCTTTTGAAGAGGGTTACTTTGATACAAACTGGACAGACCAGAATCGTCTTGAACAGATATTTGTTACTCCGATGACACTTTTATATTTACAAATAGTAACGGGTGTATCAGATTATGATCAGTACGGATTAATAGATCCTGTGGCTCTTATTAATATTCATTTTGTGGACGATGGCTTGGTCTCGCTAAAAATTGGTGGTCGATCTGCAAATGGTAATTTACAATATTTACAAATCAACGGTGAAGAAGAAGTCTATGTAGTTGATGCGTCGAGTCTCGCGTATATTTATTTGGGCGAAAGATCTTTGATATCAAGTAGTGTTTTGTCTTCGGACTATTCGTCCGTTCAGACGGTGAGTATCTCTCGTAATTCTGACGATTTAACGTTTTCATTTGATGCCACACATTCCACTGGCTCAAATGGTATTATGAATCGCTCGTGGCAAATGACAGAGCCCTTAACGATTTTCCCGGGACCACTTTCAATGAATGTTCTTCATTTCTTGCTTTCATTTCCGGTTGAGCGCTATTTGCCAATCGACACTGACATTTCTGATATTGGTCTTGATAATCCGGATTATACTATTTGTATTGTCAACACAAACGGGCAAAATCGAACAGTCTATCTATCTCACAGTGCTGAAGGGGGATATGTCGGATATACAGATGATTTCATTTATCCTTTTTATATATCTCTTGAGTCTATTGGTAATTTGCGCGCTGAACCCGTCAGTTTTTTCCCCCTCTATCTTTTGCACGTTCATACTTCAGAACTTACAGCAATGGACTTCAATTCTGATTCTTTCGCTTATCGTCTGGATGTTGATATCCTTGATTCTGAGACAGTGGATTCAGATAGGGCTAGGGCGTCGCTAAACTATGTCAATCTGAAGACCTCGACCGATGACGGGCGAGTTAAGTTTGATGTTGTATTTGCAGCTATTCAAAATGTTCGAATTAGCGGATATGAACCGGATGCATCTCCCAACGCGGATATCTCGACGTATCTTACTTTGACTCTTCGAGATCGGACACAAATAAATTATTCTTTTTCTCCAAAAAATGATCGAGAATTATATCTGTTTATCGAGGGTGCTTATTCCGGATTAATTGTAAACGCCGGGACATTGTTGCATTCAGATTCAAATGTATTTTCGGAGAATAGTCTTGAGGGTGCAATGAATTATGTTCTAGGGTCATCTTGACGCCTAATATGACCACAAGTATGATGTTCTAATGAAGAATAACGAGGATATTATGTCAAAAGTGAATAAATCCCACGAGCGCTCCAATAATAAAAATCCGATTTTGCCATGGATTGTTGTTTTTTCTATTTTGCTGGTCATCTGTTCCGGTGTCCTTATCTATTTGTTGCGAGAACACGAGGCCGCTTCGCAAGGTGTTGACTATTCACTTTCGCTTAGCGCTGATGCCGGGTTTGATTGTGATTTTTCGGAGGCACAGAGGCTTTTCCCGTTTGAGGACGGTTTGATGAAACTGACCTCTAATCGGGTCGGTTTTCTAACTCTTTCAGGTAACGAGACTTTTAGTTTTGATATAACGATGCAAGCGCCATTTTCAGACCAAGCAGGCTCGTTTTTTGTAGTAGCAGATCAGGGTGGGTTTGCTTTCGCTTTGTTTAATAAAGAAGGTGCTATTTATCAGAATTATCTAGACGCCAAAATATCTTATGTTGCCGTATCGGATAATGGCATTGTTGCAATAATTGCTGAGGAGAAAGATACCTTTGGTGCCGTATGCATTATTGATGAATCGGGCAATTTAGTTGCAAAATGGAGTTCCAGAGAGTCAGGTTATCCGATTTCATTAGCTTTTTCACCGGACAATTCTCTGATTAATATCGGCTTAGTGGATACGAATCGGTCTCAGATTAAACCGAGTATCAAGCAGCTCTATATCCCTGATGATTTGTCCAAATCTTCGGTTTACGAATATGGGTATTATTCACCTCAATCCGCATCAATTATGCCCCAAATGGTCTGGCTTGATAATGAACGCTTTTTGGTCGCAGGCATAGAAGATATAGAAGCAGTGATTGATAAGAATATTCAACCGATTGATAAGCAGTTTGCTAATATTATTTATATTGTTCCGACGTATGACAGTATTTGTGTTATTTATTCAGATGGTATTGGCCAGTCTTTCAAAGCTTCATTTTTGAATTTATCATTGGAAGTTGTGAATACCATTGACCTCGGGAACCAAGTGAAGGCTTTTAGTAGTTATGGAGACCATATTCTTTTTGCGGTAGACGATCGTTTGCTGTATTATAATGTTCGAAAACAAAATGTTGATGTCTCGCTGAATGTCGATGAAGATGTGATTCGAGTCTATTTGAGAGACAAGAGGAAATCTACAATCGTAACGGCAACGGGAGTTCGAGAGATCTCTTTCTGATTATTTTGGAGGAACCAGGTGGAAACGGAACTAAAACTCAGATTTGAACAAAGTACGCACTTGATGGCGGTCTTGGACGAACCGTGGTTTAAGGAATTCCTTTTGCCGGATGAGTCCGGAGTCTTGCGTTTTCGCAATCGTTATTTTGATACTAAAGACTATAAATTTCGTTCAAAAAAGGCTGTTGTCCGTGTTCGCGAGGTAGAGGATCACCCCTATATCCATACAGTTAAGACTTCTGCGGGACATGCAGATGGATTGCACCAGAGATTTGAATGGAATTGTGAATGTGACCAAGATGAATTCGACCCTGTGTTTTTTCTCAGTCATACGTCATTAGGTTCCGATCCGGTGTCTATTTTAGAATCGGTTTTGGAGCCGGCAGTACATGATGAATTCATCTGCTTATTCGAAACAGTTTTTACAAGAACCCGCATGTTAGGTGGTTACGGTAACAGTATTTTTGAAATTGCATTGGATGTCGGTGAAATTATTGCAGGTAACAAGCGCGAGCCGATTTGCGAAATGGAAATTGAATTGATTGAAGGCGACGTTCGTGACATTATTGCCGTCGGAGAAATGGTTCAGAGTCATTGCAGTTGCGTGCCTGAGAACATGAGTAAGTTTTCGCGCGCGATAGTTATGCTTGAAGCGGAGACGTCTGAATGAATACAGATCCAGATTTTCATTGCGAGTGGGATACCGTCATTATTGGCGGTGGTGCATCCGGGATGCTTGCAGCCTTGCAATTGAGCCAACTTCGACCCAATTCATCAGTACTTATCGTTGAACGGAATCCCAAATTAGGGAAAAAACTCTTAATGACCGGAAACGGAAGATGTAACTTGTCTAACATTGGGGCATCGGTCGACTATTACCATGGTTCAGATCCGACATTTGTTTGCGAGCCACTTCGAAAATACGCCGTTGATGATACTCGTGAGTTTTTTGAACAACTCGGATTACCGACTATGTCCGATGAATTTGGAAGAGTGTATCCAAATACTCAAAATGCGGGTAGCGTGTTGGATTGTTTACGCTATAACCTATCTGACTATGGCGTTTCCGTCATGTTGTCAACGTTGATTTCATCCGTTGAATATTCCAAAGGTCGTTTTATTTTGCGTACCCATAATGGAGAGGTCATACGAAGCAAATCTGTTCTTGTTGCAACCGGTGGCGCTTGCGCGCCACATACCGGTTCGGACGGCAACGGTTACGATATTCTTTCGTCTTTCGGACACATGTGTCTTAATGTAATGCCCGGCATAGTTCAAATAAAGACACGACGAGATTGGGTCAAGCAACTCTCCGGCATAAGGTTGTCAGCAAACATTGCTCTGCTTTTTGAAGATAAATGTGTTCGAGAAGAATTTGGAGAAGTTCTATTCACGGACTATGGCGTTTCGGGACCGGCATCGCTCCAATTGTCATCACATGTATCTCGGATTCTGCATGAGAATGATATAGAACACCAGAAAGCACTATCTTTACACATCGATTTTTTCTCTGACATGAGCATTTCGGATATTAGAAATGAGCTTATGGCAAGAAGAGCAAAATATTCGCATCGTGCAGTTGATACTCTGTTGGTCGGTCTGGTACAGAATCGTTTAGCAACCGCTCTCATCAGAAGCGCAACGGATATATCCTTTTCTGAACCCATATCAAATCTTTCGGATTCAGATGTCGTTGCGATATCGAATCGCCTTAAGGACAGCATATTGGATGTAGAAGGTACGATGGGGATGAAGGAAGCTCAAGTCACAATCGGTGGTGCCTTAACTTCAGAGTTTGATCCGACAACGATGATGTCAATATATGTACCCGGTCTTTTCGCAGCCGGTGAAGTTCTTGATATAGATGGTGATTGCGGTGGTTTCAATTTGCAGTGGGCATTTTCTTCAGGACGTCTGGCTGCAGACGGCATAAACATTTTTTTATCCGGTATATATAATGAGTAAGTTGATTGATCTTTCGTTTTCACCAGAAGAGTATATGATGCTTCCCGATATAACCGATTCGGACGAAAAAGACTTGCGTTCATCTATAGCCAAAGTTTTGAGACGCACCAGTCTGAAGCCCGGTTCAGATTACCGAATCAAAAAGAAGTCTATTGATGCTCGGCGCAAGTCACAATTGCGCATATGCTTTAAAGTTGAATTAATAGACAAGCCGCTTGATCCGAAACATCATGATTTCTTTGTTCACGACGATTCTGACATAAACTACTATCAAAAGGATGCTTTTCCGGTCGTCGTAGGGTTTGGACCCGCTGGTATTTTTGCCGCCCTGTATTTAGCGCAGAAAGGCATGAAGCCAATCATCGTCGAGCGCGGGTTTGAGGTTGATCAGCGTATTGTAGATGTCCTCAATCACCAGAACGGAAAGCCCATCAATCCGGCTTCGAACATTCAGTTTGGAGAAGGCGGTGCCGGAACATTTTCCGACGGCAAACTGTATTCCGGAATATCGGACTCGCGAAGAGAAATTGTGCTCAGTACGCTCATTCGCTATGGTGCACCACGTGAAATTCTTTATCTGAACAACCCACATGTCGGCACAGATCGGTTGCGTACTGTCATTCCCAAAATTAGAGAAGAAATCATTCGTCTTGGGGGACGTTTTCTTTTCGGAAGAAAATTGACTGAAGTTCAGACAGAAAATTCATCGATAAAATCTATCGCTCATGTTTGCTCAATTTCAGGGCAAGATGAACAACGCATTTTATGTTCGCACCTGATCTTGGCTATTGGTCACAGTGCCAGAGACACTTTCAAGATGCTGCATGCTTCCGGGATAGATATGCAATCAAAGCCATATGCGGTCGGACTGCGTATTGAACACCTTCAATCATGGATAAATCAGGCGCAATACGGGCCGTATGCGTCGCATCCTGCATTAGGTGCAGCAGAATATAAACTTGTGTCTCATCATAATTTACTTCGATCGGCATACACCTTTTGCATGTGCCCGGGTGGATATGTGATTGCCGCTTCTGACACACCTGGACAAGTAGTAACTAATGGGATGAGCTGCTACCGTCGAGATGCTGTCAATTCGAACGCCGCGATTTTGGTCGGTGTATCTTCAGAAGACTTTGACACGGATGATGCGCTGGCAGGCATGTATTTTCAAGAAATGCTCGAACAAAAAGCATTTCTGCTCGGAGGCAGTCAGGGATATGCTCCGGTGCAGCGCGTTGTCGATTTTCTTGAAGGGGTGCCTAGCAATCGTTGTGGAGAAGTCGAGCCTTCGTTTTTGCCCGGAGTGACGTATACTAATCTCAAAGAACTGTTTCCGGATTCTATTTACGAAGGTCTTCGTGAAGGCATTATTCAAATGGGTAGAAAGCTGGATGGTTTTTCTCATCCGGACGCAATGTTGACTGCAGTTGAGACGCGGAGCTCTTCTCCGGTGCGAATATTGCGTGGCGATAATTTTCAAAGCGCATCGTGCAAGGGTTTGTATCCATGCGGTGAAGGAGCAGGTTACGCCGGTGGAATTATGTCTTCTGCAGTCGATGGTTTGAAGTGTGCTGAACAAATAATTATGGATATTTCTCAAGTGATAGAATAGATTTTGTTAAGGATAGGAGGACGGTTGCAATGATGAAGGTTAGAATTCTTGGTTTTTCGGGCGGTTTTCCGACAGCGATGCGCCCCACTTCCGGATATCTTTTGACCTATGGTGATCGAAACGTCCTAATTGATTGCGGAAGCGGTGTTTTATCGGAGCTTTCCAAGGTCATGTCACCGGAGAAGATTGATGCGATTATTCTGACGCATTGGCATCAAGATCATATCAGTGATTTGGGTGTCTTTGGATATTTATTACAGATGATGAAGTCCGACGGTTTTGAGATTAAGAAAATCCCAATCTATTGTCCTTCTGAGCCACATAACATTAGAGCGCGATTCGAAACAGATCCCCACTTTATTTTTCAAACATATGATGCGGATAGCGTATTGGATTGGGAGGGCTCTCGCTTTTCATTTTATAAGACCATTCACCCGATCGAATGTTACGCCGTGCGAGTCGATTATCTAAATGCTAGGTTTGTATATACTTCTGATACCGCTTACGATCCGATGCTCGCCGAATTTGTGCGAGATTCGAATTTGCTAATCGTTGACGCCGGTGCCTTAGAGTCGCGAAGAAAAGATAAGATGATTCATACGACTCCGACAGAATGGAGAGAAATTTATCTTAAATCCGGTAGCAAGAGGGTTGTGCTTTCACACCTAATTCCTTATTATGATCTTTCGGATACCGTTGCGGAAGCATCTGCATTAGGCATTTGGCATTTTGAGTTGCCGAAAATCGGCGTAGAATATAGTGTTTATGGAGGACAAGAGACATGAGTACAAATGATAAGAATATCGCGGTGATGACTGTTGTCGGATCGGATGCAGTTGGAATTATTGCGAAGATCAGTACGATTCTAGCGGATAACGATATTAATATTAAGGACATCACCCAAACTATACTTGACGATATTTTCACAATGATTATGATCATTGATTTGTCATCGTCGAAGATTGATATGGAATCACTCTCAAAACTTCTTTGCGAAGTCGGCGAGAGCAGGAATCTTTCGATTCGGGTTCAACTAAAAGAATTATTTAACACCATGCACCGAATTTAATCCCTGAAAGGATAAACATATATGATTACCGATTTAGAAGTCCTCGAGACCATTCGTATGTTTCAGGAGCAGCATCTTGATGTGCGCACAATTACCATGGGCATCAATTTGATGGATTGTGCCGATGAGAACCCTGATCGAGCTTGTGCAAAGATTTACGACAAGATTACACGGTATGCTGAGAATTTGGTTGCAGTCGGCGAACAGATTTCAAAGGATTATCAAGTCCCCATTATCAACAAGCGTATTTCGGTCACCCCGATTTCGATTGTCGCGGCAGCTTCAAAGGTCGATAACTATGTTTGTTTTGCGAAGGCTATGGATGCGGCGGCTAAAGCTTGCGGCGTTAATTTTATCGGTGGTTTTTCTGCACTCGTCAATAAGGGATGCACGAAAAGCGATGAAAAATTAATGGCATCGATTCCCGAAAGTCTGGCTCAGACAGATTTTGTGTGTTCAAGCCTCAATCTCGCTTCGTCAAGAACAGGTATTAATATGGATGCTGTTCGCTCTATGGGGCGGATTATCCTTGAAACAGCTGAGCTTACAAAAGACAGAGACGCAATCGGCTGTGCAAAGTTGGTTGTTTTCGCAAATGCTCCCGAAGACAATCCATTTATGGCGGGATCTTTTCTCGGCCCCGGCGAGCCGGAATGTGAAATTAACGTCGGTATTTCTGGTCCCGGAGTCATTAAGTCAGCGCTTGAAACTGTTCGTGGGCAAGATCTCGGTGTTGTAGCCGAGACCATTAAAAAGTCGGCTTTTAAAATTACTCGAGTTGGCGAGCTGGTTGCCAGAGAGGCATCGAGAAGACTGAATGTTCCGTTTGGTATCATCGACTTGTCGCTTGCACCGACGCCGGCTATTGGCGATTCCATCGCTCGTATACTTGAGGAGTTTGGCCTTGAAAACTGTGGCGCATGGGGGACAACGGCTGCGCTTGCAATGCTCAACGACGCTGTCAAAAAGGGCGGTACGATGGCATCCTCATTTGTCGGTGGCCTGTCCGGAGCATTTATTCCGGTATCAGAAGATGAGGGTATGATCGAAGCAGTTAAGCGCGGGGCTATTACGTTGGAGAAATTAGAGGCGATGACTTGCGTCTGTTCTGTTGGCCTAGACATGATTGCAATTCCGGGTGACACGCCTGCAGAAATTATTTCAGGTATGATTGCCGATGAGATGGCCATCGGTACCTTCAATAACAAGACAACAGCGGTACGCGTTATTCCTGTTCCGGGAAAAGGTGTCGGCGATATGGTTCATTTTGGCGGACTTCTCGGAAGTGCGCCGATTATGAGCGTCAATCCATCATCATGCAAGGCATTTATCGATCGGGGCGGACGTATTCCGGCTCCAATTCACAGTATGAAGAACTAATCAGAGGTATAGATGACGAACCCAAACCAGATTAAGTTTGATTTTGACTTTTATGTTCAATCAACCATACAGATTCTAGAAGGCCAAGGCAAAGATATTCAATTTGATATCAATCATGAACCGTATTTTTTCGTTCATGCAGCATCGCATATGCGTTTTTTGCTGAGCTATTTAGGGTCGTTTTTTGGTGCGGCTGAAGTCGAACATGTTTTTACTCAAACCGCTCCGTTTGTTAAACTCGTAGAAGACAAAAGTCACTTGAATCTGATTAAGCGGATGAACAACAAGAATCATTGGCCGCTTATGTTTCGCCTAGTGCTTTTTCTTGAAAACCTTTATAAACTCAATCTTGCTGCATCTGAGCAAGTTGAAATGTGCCTAAATGAAATTGATCAAATCGTAATGAGCTCAGAACATCACCGCGTTGCTAAGAACGATTTTGAAGCTATAGACATTGCTTTAACGCGTAAATTTGCACGGCTTCTTCGCGTGTTTGCATATGTATTGCTCGATAAATCTGATTCGTTATCCTTGCGAAAGACGAAACGAGACATAAGTGTTTTGTTGCAACGTGACATTCAACTGAATTTTATTAAATGGTTTGAGCAGCGTGCGAAGATTGAAAGACAACTCGAGCGTAAAGCATTCGGGAAAGCCATGGTATTGGCTGAAGAGTGGGAGACTTTGTGCACAGTCGGACCAATCCTTGACGAGCCGATATACTTCGAACTCAAGTTATTGGCATACTTAGATTCCGATGGTCACAAAGTGAATGCGATGGAGTGGCTAAAATTGCTCATGTCACGCCACCCCGATAATATTGAGTTTACTAAGTTGATGATCAAATTCTTGATTGACAGCAACAATTATCAAGATGCAGCGGTCATCTGTGATGCGGCTTTAGAAAACCATCCTAAGGACAAAATATTGCACTTTCTGAGGTCGCAGTTATATTTTCAAGCGGAGTTGTTTGTGGATTCGGAACGAAGTGCACTCATATCAATTTCGTGTGATGAAGAATTTACTCCGGCATATCTGGCTCTCGCTTATGCTTATCTTGGAAAGAGAGATTACGAAGAGGCAATATCTGCCTTCAATCGGACGATTGAAGTGGACCCGACAATTATTGAAGCCTATCGTGGTAAATCAAAATCGTTGTCTGCAATCGGCCAGGAATATGATGCGATGTATATATTAAAAAAAGCAATAGCAATCGAGCCTATTAATCCGACGTTGTATCATGATTTAGCAAATCTTTATTACTTGGCCGGATATTTCAGTGAGGCGAAGGCCTGTTGCAAAAACACACTCCGCATTAATCCCGGATTCGCTGATGCTTACGTATTACTTGGGTTGATGGACTCGAGAAATGACGAATTTGAGTCCTCAATCAAATGGTTTTCAAGGGCGTTATCCATCGAACCGGACAATGTATTTGCCATAAATGAACTTGCATATTCGAAGCACATGCTTGGAGATGATGCGGAAAGCTTGGAATTATTGGAAAATGCATTTTCTGTCGCTCCTGACTATATCGATTTGATTTACAGCATGGCCGTCATTCACTTTAGCAATGGCGACTTTGAAGAGGCGCGCCGGCTACTCGATCGTTCTTTGAACAGTGAGCCTGATCACGTCGGTTCAATCGTATTAAAAGCAGATGATTTTCTTTTTCAATCGCTCCCGGACGAGGCTTTGTCCTGGTTTGAACGCGCGCTTGAGATTGAACCGAAAAATCCTGATGCGCTTCAAGGAAAAATTGATGCGCTTCAGATGCTCGGACTCAGCGAAGAGGCAGCGGAAATGGAAATGCAAGACCAAGAAATTATCGCTGATTTCAGCGATTCAGAAGATTAGCACTGTATTTAGAAACTGTTGGGACGTATGGCCCTGTCTTGTCCTTTTTATAATATCTAAAGTGCGTAAAAAGCGGACTGTTCAGAATTGCTGAACAGTCCGTTGTTGTAAGTATATGGTGTAAAGAAATTAGTTGAATTCTTCGAGTCTATTGAGCTCAGTACTGACCGTTGACGGAGCAGGTGCCCCGATGATGGTCCTTTTCCCAACACAGGTCTCCAACGAAATGGCATCAAAAATATCTTCTTCAATTAAAGAAGAGAATGATTGAAATACACTTAATTCCAATGCCTCGAGAGTTGTTTGGTTATCAATACAATGGGCGACCAACTTGCCGGATATTTCGTGGGCATCACGAAATGGAATGCCTTTTCGAACGAGATAGTCTGCTAAGTCCGTTGCATTTGTGAATCCGCCGAGAGCGGCCTTCTGCATAGCGTCTTTGTTCACGGTCATGGTCTCAATCATACCGGTAAATGGCGGGAGTATACCCTCAATTGTATCCAAAGCATCAAAGACTGCTTCCTGAATTTCTTGCATATCTTTGTTGTAGGTCAGAGGCAAACCCTTCATTGTTACCAGTAATGTAATGAGATCACCATAAACACGTCCGGTCTTACCACGAGCGAGTTCTGCGATGTCCGGATTTTTCTTCTGGGGCATGATAGAAGAACCGGTAGAGTATGCATCATCAAGCTCAATAAACTTGAATTCTTGGCTCGACCAAAGAATAATCTCTTCAGAAAAGCGAGAAATATGCATGCTGAGAATCGATAGAGCAGATGTTGCTTCGATAGCGAAATCTCGATCACTGACGCCGTCCATGCTGTTATGAGTAATATCGGAAAGGCCTAATGCCTCTGCGACAAACTCGCGATCAAAGGGATATGTTGTACCAGCCATCGCGCCCGAGCCGAGAGGGGAGACGCACATTCTTTTTGAAGCATCATCGATTCGGCCGATATCTCTTTGCAGCATCTGTAAGTATGCCGAAAGATGGTGTGCAAAGGTGACCGGCTGTGCACGTTGTAAGTGCGTGTAGCCCGGCATATAGGTATAGATGTTGTCGCGAGCCTTATCCAAGATGACACGATATAGATCTATAATTTGAACGCGAATATGAGCCAAGGCATCCAGTAGATAGAGTCGCTGATCCAGTGCAACCTGATCATTTCGACTTCTGCCGGTATGGAGTTTCTTTCCCGCATCGCCGATACGCTTTGTCAGCTCTTCTTCGACAAACATATGAATGTCTTCAGCGTTTGAGTCGAATGTCAGCGCACCGGAATCGATATCATCTTTGATTGAGTTCAGTCCATGCTCAATGGTCAAGGCCTCCTCCGAAGAAATGATGGCCTGCTTTCCCAGCATTTGGCAGTGCGCAATGCTTCCTCGGATATCCTGAGCATACATTCTGCTGTCAAAGCGTAAAGAAGCATTGAGTGCATTCACATTATCTTCGAGTTGTTTTTTGAAGCGACCGCTCCACATTAGTTTACTCACGTAGTCATTCTCCTGTAATCAGAGTAATTCGTTGCGTTTCTTCATCTGAGCGACTACCTTAGTCGGTAGACCAAAGCAATTGATAAATCCACCGGCATCTGCTTGATCATAAACATCATCCTCTGCAAACGTGGCAATCTCTTCGTCATAAAGAGAAAAGGGAGATGTAGTTCCCGCAGGCAAACAGTTGCCCTTGTATAACTTCAATTTAACGGTTCCCGTTACGGTTTGCTGTGTTTGCTCGACAAACGCCGAAAGCGCCTCGCGCAAAGGATGAAACCACTGTCCGTAATAAACCAACTCAGCAAAACGAATTGCAACCAAATCCTTATAGTGTAGTGTCTCGCGATCCAGCGTTAAAAGCTCAAGTTCACGATGTGCTGCATAAAGGACAGTGCCGCCGGGGGTCTCGTAAACGCCTCTGGACTTCATGCCGACCAAACGGTTCTCAACCATATCAACAATTCCGACACCATTACGTCCGGCAATTTCATTAAGAGTCTTGATCATAGATACCGCGTCAACAGACTTACCATTGACTTTAACCGGTGTACCCTTAATGAATTCGATCTCGACATACTCAGCAACATCCGGAGCCTTTTCGGGAGATGTCATAAGTTTCAGTATCCTATCATAATTGGGCTCATTCGCAGGGTCTTCAAGATCCATACCTTCGTGAGAGAGGTGCCAAAGATTCTCGTCCATGGAGTAGTTATCTTCTTTGGTAACAGGAACCGGTATGCCACGTGCGTTGGCATAGTCGATTTCTTCGTCACGTGACTTAATATCCCAAATCCGCCAAGGAGCAATAATCTTCATCTCAGGAGCCAATGCCTTAATCGTTAACTCAAAACGTACTTGGTCATTGCCTTTTCCGGTGCAACCGTGTGCAATGGCGGTACAACCCTCTCGCTTTGCAATTTCAACCATTCTTTTTGCGATGACGGGACGCGCAAAAGATGTGCCAAGCAAATACTTGCCTTCGTAAACAGCGCCCGCCTTCATCGTCGGAATAACAAAGTCAGAAATAAATTCTTCAGAAATATCTTCAACAAAACATGCACTTGCACCACACTTGAGTGCCTTGTCAATCAAGAATTGACGGTCAATGCCAATTCCGACTTCGCCGGCCATAGCAATAACTTCACAATCGTAGTGCTCAAGCAACCACGGAATGATAATAGAAGTATCCAGACCACCGGAATAAGCAAGTAAAATTTTTTCTTTAGTCATATTGTCCTCCATTTATGCATAAATATTAATCTTGACGAATAAATATCTGAATATTATCAGAAGTAATAATGCGAGTCAATATCCATTCTATATTTATGACTATATTAATACAAGAACTTCTGATAATAATCATTTTATGCATAAAGCGTTAATGGGATCAATATATTTAACCAATTGAACAAAATATTCGCAGTCTTTTGGGGCGGATTTATTTTTTTGAATTGATTTAATGCAGTTGCAGTCAAAAGAACGGACACAGTGATTTGGCAGTATAAACAAGAGGATTATTCTCTTGGACACGCTGACTCCAGAGGAATACAAATATATTCCAATAGTTTCTCTGGTATAATAGAAAATATTTCTTTGACGAATAGAAGATGTTCTGGCAGGGGGGGCTATAATGATTTGTTCGAAATGTAATTTTGAAAATTCTACGGATGCGACTTATTGCGAATCGTGCGGCGAGAAGTTGATTGCTTTGGACACGGATCAAGATAATTCCGATGAAGTTATTATGAATAATGAGACTTTGGAACAGGATGAAAATACGGTTTTCGTACCGATTAGTCCAGTTTCTGTTGATAATTCGACGACTGAAGGCGATGCTGAAAAGATTTCGAATCACGCCGTGGCAGATCCTTCGAGAAAGAATAAATCTGAGAATAAAGGTTTCATTGCTGTGATAGCAATTGTCATTTTCGTTGCATTAATCGTCGGCCTTGGGATTATTTTGCGCTATAAGTTTCTGAAGTTAGTTAATCCGGAGAGATATTTACAGGTGTCGCTTGGCAGAACTTTTTCTGACAAAAGCGATATGCAATTAATTGACATGAGTAAATATGCGGATCAAGCGGTTGAGTACGAGTTTTCTGTTGAATCGGAAGGTGTTGGTGCGGATATATCTGTCTTATATGATGCCGAGGCGGAGAAGGCGCTTTTCGAAATGCTTTTTGATAATGGTACTCAGGTCTATGATGACAATTTGATGTATATTTCGCGAGAGCTAATTGCTATTTCATTTCCGGAATTATTTAATGATGCGACGTTTCTTACCATAGATCCTGATACATTTGCTGATGATATTGAGGAACTTGGGACGGAGCCGTCATTGCCGTCAGATTATATCGACGAAGCTTTGGATATGTTTTTTGGAAAATCCGAGGCTGGGGGAAAGAATTTGGATGAGGTTGCGGCGTATTATCGAGAGGCAAAGTTCTTAGAGGATTTTGCAGAATTTTCTCATGGAAAATCGGTTACTGAAAAGATAAATGGCAAAAGATATAAACTGGATGCGATGTCTTACGTGATTTCAGAAGACGACGCAAATGATTATTTGCAGGATGCGTTGGGTGCATATAAGCAGTGGTTTTTCGACAGTATGGGTTACATGTATCAGGGATACGAACTCGAGACCAGTCAAGAGGCCTTTGACAGTGCTTTTGATGTGTTCAGTGGAATCAAGATAAAGGGAGACATCATCATCACCTACTATGTTGACAGGAATGATTTTGTTCGAATAATTTCCGTGGATGAATTTGAGTTGTCCATGGTAGGTGAAAGTGGAGATCTTGCAATCGAATTTGAAATGCTGCTCGGTGGCAAGAATAACCCAACCGACGACATCTCCGCCATCCTAACGCTGAGCGCAGAAGGCGAAGAAGTTGAGCTAGGCATGGATTGGGAGCAGTCTTTTGAACGAGGTGTTTTTAAAAGAGAAATTGAAGTATTCATCGATGGAGAACGAAAAGAAGAGTATTTAAGCGCGACTTTTGAAATGGAGTGGGATACTAAGGATAAAATGGGCGATAACTTTGAAGCTGTTTTGTCTTTTGGAGGCGAGAACGGCTTTGTAATAGAAGTGACGGGTGCTTTGACCGACGGCAAATCTGAGACGACGTTTAAAGATGGTAAACTTCGCATAGATGACGGCTACAGTGAAAATAATATTATTGACTTCGAATGCTCTATTTCAATGATTGATCCGAAAGATATTTCGATTGACTTGGAAGACAGTATGTCGTTGTTTGACTATATTGAAAAAATCGAAGAACAATCGATGCAGTTTTGATCAGGAAAAAATGTAGAATTTATGGAGTACATATCGACTTTATCGCGTTTTCGGCCGCGTCTTCTTCCGACGGCCGGCGAGTGTTGCTTATGAGCCTTCAGATACATTTTACGTATTCTCGGCTATCAATCATTTGTCGAAATTATAAGATCCTGAGAGTTATTCAGACCTAATAGCCTTTGGAATGCTTTACGCTGTTGACACTCTGGGGTAAAATCATATAATGCAAATCAGTAAATTGTTTTATGTCTCTTGTTGAAAGGATTTCTATGGCTGTTCGAATGCTTGAAAAACCACTTGGCGATATTTGCTATATTGATGGACATGCCGTACGTTTTGACTCGGCAGAGGGCAGAGCGCTTCTTGAGCCGACCGATGATATAATTTATTATGAGTCGATTCGATTTAAGTCACAAATCATGATATTTTTCGAAGCGCATATGCTTCGTTTACATGAATCAGTTGCGGGGAAAGAGAATTTTGCCTTTGATTCTGAGCAGCTCTATGAGCAAGCGACGAAGCTCATGAGAGAGGTTGAGCCTGAGGTGACCGAGGGAAACCTTCGAATTGTACTGACGAACTCTAAGACTTTAGTCCATCTTTCAGATGCATCTTATCCTCCGTCATCTTTTTATCAAGAAGGAATAGTTTCTTCTGTACTGGAATGGGAGCGGATTGAGCCTCAAATCAAGGTTTTTCGCGGAGATTATAAGGCGGCTGTCGCAGCAGCTTTTGAACATGAGACACCATTCGGCATGCCTTATGAAGTATTGTTATGTGATCATGCGCAAAAAATTACTGAAGGTAGTCGTTCGAATTTTTTCGTTCTTTTCGATCAGACGGTGTATTCGCCATCTGAAGATTGCATCTTAATTGGGATTACGCGGAAATACGTTCTGAAAGCCATGCTTCACGCCGGGCTTCATTACCAAGAGAAAACGTTTGCCTTGTCCGATTTGGTCGAATTACAAGGTCGAGCGCGTCGCGAAGGTAAAGATTTTGCCGTTTTTGTGACAAGCTCACCTTTTGATATTCTTCCGATCAAGAGCATCTCTGAATTTGAGTTTTATTCTGCTTCATCTTCGAAGTTGCAATCCGTTGCTCAGTATTATAAGGAAATTGTCGATTTTTATATTCAATCTAGGCAATCCGACCATACGACACGTCAATAAGCCATTTGGGCTTGCAAATAAAAAATGTTTGGAGGCTGATACTATGAGTACCAGAACAGGAAAAGTCACCGTTACCACAGAAAACATTTTCCCGATCATTCGAAAGTGGTTGTATTCAGATCACGATATTTTTGTGCGGGAACTTGTGTCCAATGCCGCAGACGCAACGACTAAGCTGAATCGGCTTGTCAATTTGGGGCAAACCAAGATAGTCGACGAAGACCCACTATCGATTCAAGTGTCGTTTAATGAGAAGAAGGGGATATTGGTTATTGAGGATCAAGGCATCGGCATGACAGCGGATGAGCTTGATCGATATATTAACCAGATTGCATTCTCAGGAGCCATGGACTTTGTTGAGAAATTCAAGGAAAAAGGCGGTTCAGAGAATTCTATTATCGGCCATTTCGGACTCGGCTTTTACTCTGCATTTATGGTTGCAGATCGTGTGGTCATTGATACCCTTTCGTACATTGATGGAGAGAAGCCCGTTAAGTGGGAATCTGAAGACGGCATGGAGTATACCGTTTCGGACTCTGAAAGAACGAATCGAGGCACTTCGATCACGTTATATTTGTCCGATGAAGCTAAGAAGTTGTTCGATGCTCTAAAAATCAAAAGTATACTCGAAAAGTATTGCTCCTTTTTGCCGTATCCGCTGTTTTATTCTGACTTGAAGCGCAAAGATGAGCATGATAAAGCGCAAAAGAAACGCGCCAAAGAAGCCTCTGATAAAGACGAAGAAATTAGCGTGTCCGAATATGCTCCGGACAGAATTAATCCGGTGGCTCCGCTTTGGCAGAAGGCGCCGAAGGACTGCACGGATGAAGAATATATTTCGTTTTATCATCAGGTGTTTTCAGATCCTAGGGACCCGCTCTTCTGGATTCATTTGAATCTTGATTATCCGTTTACATTGCAAGGCATCTTGTTCTTTCCGAAGACGGACAATGCTTATCAGACGCTTGACGGGCGCATAAAAGTCTATAACCAACAAGTATTTGTTGCCGATAACATTGAAGAGATTATTCCTGATTTCTTGTTTTTACTGAGAGGCTGTTTGGATTGTACTGATTTACCGCTTAATGTCTCTCGTTCTGCGCTTCAGCAAGATACATATGTGCAAAAGCTTTCCTCTCATATCATCCGAAAAGTGTCCGACAAATTATCTACACTGTTCAAGAAGCAACGTGAAGACTATGAATCGTACTGGGATGACATTGGCGTATTCGTCAAGTACGGCATGATGAAGGAAGATAAGTTTTTCGAAAAGGCAAAGTCCTTCATGCTTTTTAAGACCGTTGAAGGAAAGTATCTCACATACGACGAGCTTACCGAAAAACATGATGCCATCAGATATACTCAGTCTGCCGACAAGCAGGCGGCATATGTTGAGATTGCAACACAGAAGGGCTATCCTGTTGTTGTTCTTGACCATGAAATCGATAACAACTTCATTTCGTTTATGGAATATAAAATGCCCGCCAAACGCTTTATGCGTGTCGACGCGGAGTTTGATGGTGAATCACACAAAGATGAGGCGTACACTCATTTGGTGGAGCGATTTAAGTCATTGGTTCAAGAGCCGAAGCTTGATGTTGAAGTCATGTCATTGGGTGTGGATTCTTTTCCCGCGTTTATTCGAGAGACCGAAGAATCTCGTCGCATGGCTGAGATGAAGAAGCAATTCGAGAAAATGAAAAAGAGCGGTGAAGACGATCCGTACGGAAATCTTGACGATATGTTCCCCGAGAAAAAGGATCTGGTTCTCAACGCTGACCATCCGCTCGTCGTTCGACTTCTTGATCTTGTCGAAAAAGACGAAGCGGAAGATTCTGCGCGCATCATTTGTGATCAGCTTTACGATCAGGCAAGACTGAGCCATGGATCTCTAGATGCGGAGGGACTTAAGAAGTTTCTCAAGGATCATGCCACTTTGCTATTGAACATCATTAATAATCGCGACAACAGCGGTGGAGGAAATGAATGAGTAATTGCGATCAGGTCATAAGACTGTTCTCGGAAAAGAAGCCTTTGTTTGCGGTTGAGGCCAATCAAGTATTGAAAGATATCCGTTCAGATTTATCACTTTCGGGTGTTGAACGCGTCCGCATATTTAACCGCTATGATGTGTCCGGAATGAGCCGAGAAGAGTTAGACTTGGTGGAAAATATCGTTTTTTCAGAACCACCGGTGGACACGCTTTATAAGACTGATCCCGATCTTAACGACGCGTGCTTTGTACTTGCGGTTGAATCGCTTCCCGGTCAATATGATCAGCGCGCCGATTCTGCTGCTCAGTGTGTTCAGATTATGACGGTCGGTGAACCGCCTCTGATTCGAACCGCTAAGATATATGCGTTCTATGGAGAAATGGATGAAGAGGCAAAGCAAAAGGTCAGCCGATTTTTGATTAATCCGGTCGAGTCCCGATCCGCTTCACTCGATATGCCGGTTTCCTTGCTCGAAGATCTGGACATGCCTGAAGATGTATCGATTATGGAAGGATTTCGCGAGAAGTCCGACACAGAGATGTTTCAATTAAAAAATGACATGGGACTAGCCATGTCGGTCGATGATCTTACATTTACTCGCGACTTTTTCATTAAGGAGAATCGTGATCCTTCGGTGACAGAAATTCGTGTCTTAGATACTTATTGGTCGGACCACTGTCGGCATACTACTTTTCTAACGACTTTGGAGTCTATTGAAATTCCTGAGGATTCAGTTGTAGCCAAAGAAATAAAAAGCACCTATGACATGTATCTTTCAGAAAGATCTCGGTATTATGGGGAGAGGTTGTCTTCGAAGCCTGTGTGTCTCATGGATATGGCCACCATGGCGACGAAGTTATTGTTAAAAGACGGATTCCTTCAAGATTTAGATGTCTCGGAGGAGATAAATGCGTGCTCCATCAAAGTTGATGTTGAAACCGCTGTCGGCACCGAAAAATATCTGTTGATGTTCAAGAATGAAACGCATAATCATCCGACGGAGATTGAGCCTTTCGGTGGAGCTGCAACGTGTTTGGGTGGCGCGATTCGCGACCCGCTGTCTGGGCGCTCCTATGTCTATCAGGCCATGCGCGTGACCGGGGCAGGCGATCCGACGGTACCTACTGAGCAGACGTTGCCCGGCAAGCTCTCTCAAAAGAAGATAGTACGTACTGCTGCGGCAGGATATAGTGCCTATGGCAATCAAATTGGTCTGGCCACCGGTCAAGTCGATGAGATTTATCATCCCGGATATGTGGCGAAGCGCATGGAAATTGGTGCAGTTATTGCTGCTGCTCCTGAAGGAAATGTTGTTCGTGAACGACCGTCTGCTGGAGATATCGTCATTTTACTCGGCGGTCGCACCGGTCGAGATGGAATTGGCGGTGCAACCGGCTCATCAAAAGCGCACGATGAGAAGTCCGTATTGACCTGTGGTGCTGAGGTTCAAAAGGGTAATCCGCCTACTGAGCGCAAGATTCAGCGACTTTTCAAGAATAAGAAGGCTTCTTCGATGATTATTCGCTGCAACGACTTCGGTGCCGGCGGCGTTTCTGTTGCCATTGGAGAATTGGCGGATGGTCTGACCATAGACTTGGATGCGGTGCCCAAGAAATACGAAGGGCTGGATGGTACCGAGCTGGCAATATCCGAATCTCAAGAGCGTATGGCGGTTGTAATTCGTGCTCAAGATAAAGAAACCTTCCTTGCTTATGCGCATGAGGAGAATTTGGAAGCGGTTCAAGTTGCCACTATTACCGAAGAGCCTCGCATGGTGATGACTTGGAAGGCTAAGACGATCGTCGATTTGCCCAGGCGTTTTATCGACACGAACGGTGCTCCTTCATTCGCACGTTCTAAAGTCGTTCCGGTGACAACGGATAATGTTTATCCGGATTCCGTTTTGCCGACTTTTGATCGTGCTTCTTTTGCTGGTTCGATTATTAATACATTATCCACCCTGGAAGCATGCTCTAGAAAAGGCTTAATTCAAAGATTCGATGGTTCTATTGGTGCCGGATCCGTACTGATGCCTTTAGGAGGCAGATACCAGATGACACCTGAGGATGGCATGATTGCTAAGATTCCGACGGCAAACTTCGATTCGCGAACCGCATCCGTTATGACATATGGTTTTGATCCGTACTTGTCGGAGTGGAGTCCCTATCACGGCGCATATCATGCGGTCGTTGAGTCGCTTCTCAAAGTTGCTGCTTTAGGAGGGAATCCTTACAACGCGCGGTTGTCTTTTCAAGAGTATTTTGAGCGTATGACATCTGAATCTTCATGGGGAAAGCCGACGATGGCTTTGCTTGGAGCATTTAAGGCGCAAATGGATTATAAGACTCCGGCAATCGGTGGCAAAGACAGTATGAGCGGGACTTTTAATGATATCAATGTTCCGCCGACTCTCGTTTCTTTTGCGGTCACCACTATTCCTGTCGATCGGGCCGTATCGTCTTGTTTGACTGCACCTCGTCAGAAACTTTACGCCATTAAGCTGTCAAAAGACGACGCGATGATGTACAAAAAAAGCAACGTTGACCGTGTTTTCAAAGCGCTCAACCAGATTAACGATCGCGGTCAACTTCAATCCGCGTCGGTCGTGCGTGGATTTGGAATTGCCGCAAAGGTCGCTCAAATGCTAATGGGCAATCGTCTCGGTTTTGCATTTAGAGACAATTTGCCGATGGAAAATTTATTTTCGAGATCTTTCGGAACCATTCTTTTATCAGTTAACGATAAAAATGCGGTCGACAAGATTGAGATGGTTGGCGGATATCTCTTGGGTGAGACGAATGCTACCGAGACCATCACATGGAACGGTCATTTGGTTACACTTGCAGATGCGCAAAAAGCGTACGAGTCAAAATTAGAGCCTGTTTTCCCGACAAAAACGGATGAAAAACCCTATGAGGACAAGTATCCCAAGCTCGATAATAGTACTAAGATTCACAAGCCGGCTGTATTGCTCAACGTGAAGCCAAAGGTGTTTATTCCGGTTTTTCCGGGAACTAACACGGAATTTGATGCCGCTTACGCTTTCGAGAGAGCCGGGGCGGATGCGGATGTTCTGGTCGTCAAGAATTTGAGCCCTAAGGATATATCTGAAGCCCTCGCTGAAATGAGTCGTCGTATTCTGAATAGCCATATTCTGATGCTTCCCGGTGGTTTTTCGGGAGGTGACGAACCGGAAGGTTCGGCCAAGTTTATGGTTGCAGCCTTGAACAATCCATCGGTTTCGGATGCGGTTTCTGATCTGATTGAGTGTCGCGATGGACTGATCTTGGGAATTTGCAACGGTTTTCAAGCTTTGGTTAAGGTCGGCTTGTTGCCGGATGGCATCATTAAGTCTTCAACGCCTTCAAGCCCGACTCTGACATTCAATAAGATTGGGCGACACCAGTCGATGTACGTTTCAACGCGAATTGCCTCAAACAATTCTCCTTGGCTGAGTTCGGTTGAAGTGGGTGATGTATTTTCGGTTCCGATATCGAACGGGGAAGGACGTTTTGTAGCAAATGACTCTATACTTCAAGATTTATTTGCTTCAGGTCAAATCGCAACGCAATATGTTGATGACAAAGGATTTCCTTCGATGTCAACCGAGTTTAATCCGAACGCCTCGTATGCAGCCATTGAAGGCATCATGAGCAAGAACGGTCGCATTCTTGGAAAAATGGGTCATAACGAGCGCTACGGTGATCGTATTGGATCTAATATTCCAGGCAACAAAGACCAAGGCTTATTTGCTTCCGGTGTTAGGTATTTTCTCTGATGAATCGAAAAGAGATTGCTGAGCTTTGTGATCAATATGGTTTGAAAGCCCGAAAATCTCTCGGTCAAAACTTTTTGTGCAACGATTCGGTTGCCGGCAGAATTGTTGATTCTGCCGGCATTCGTGCTCAAGATGTTGTTTTGGAAATCGGTCCCGGTATAGGCGCATTGACGGAACTATTAATTCATACGGGAGCAAGCGTTTTTGCATCTGAAATTGATGAGAATTTGTATCCCTTACTGCGAAACCGATTTTCCGTTTTTTCGAACTTTTCGCTTGTTGCGTCAGATTTTTTATTGCTCAAACGAGACGAGTGGCTTTCAGCGCATCAATCCGTTGATATTATCGTTTCAAATCTTCCTTATTATATTATGACTCCGCTAATAATCAAATGTCTTCAAGATTATTCGGAGTCTAGGAAAATGGTTTTTATGATAGAAGAAGATGCTTCAGCGCGAATATTTGCGGTGCCTGACACAAAGTCATACGGTCCGCTTTCCGTGCTGACATCCATTTATGGCAAAAAGTCGAAACTCTTCGTTGTAGACCAACGAAGTTTTGACCCACAGCCTCAAACACGATCTTTGGTTATCGCATTTGATAAAAATGAAACGTCAACGTTCCTATCGAAAAACTTGGTTGCATTTGTTCAACATTGCTTTGCCATGCGTCGCAAAACGATCTCCAAGAATCTTTTGGCCTCGAGTTTTTCCTTTTCCCGCGAGCAAATCACTAAAGCATTTCTTAACTCGGGGATTCGAGATACGATTCGAGCGGAAGCGATGGCACCTCGAGATTTTCTCCGTTTATATGCTTCTCTCTTCGAAGAGAATGTTACAATGAGTAGAGATACATAAGTAAAGTGTGGAGGAGGACTCATGGAATATCACAGTAATACCGGCAGTTTGTTTAAGCAATACTCCGAGTCCGCGAAGAAATCCAAACCTCAGAAGGCCAAAGAGACACCGGAGCAGGATTCAACGAAAGAGATTGTGAACTATCGACAACGGTATAAGAATAAGCGAGCCTCTAAACCTTCTTCAGATAAGCCGAATTCCTTCAAAATTGACGTTTATATTGCCGGAATGCAGCATAAAATATCTGTATCTGATCCCGACCAAGAATCATATGTTCAAATGATTGCCGACCAGGCCAATCGAATGATAGAAAGTATCAGCGATTCACATCCGGGATTTCACATGTCGAACGTACTTGTCTTGGCATTAATCAACGCGATTGATGAATGGAATCAGTCTGAACATAAACGGCTTACGATGACTGACTTGCAGAGTCGATTCCAAAGTGAAATCGATAACCTAAAAGCAGATTATGCTCAGATTCGCGAAATTAATTGGGAACTGAAAAAAGAAATTCTTCGTCTTAAGGACCATATTGAACACAATTCCAAGTCCAGAGAAGACGCAGAAGCATTAAGCAAGATTGAGCCGTTACCTTTAGAGTCGCTTGTTTTTCGCTTCTCCGAAGACAATGATTCAGAAGATGAGATCAATGATGACAACTGAACTTCTTGCACCTGCCGGTTCTGAGCTTGCGCTTCAGTCAGCACTTATTGCCGGTGCTGATGCAGTGTACTTTGGCGTGTCGCAGTTTAGCGCACGTGCCAAAGCAGATAATTTTTCGATAGACCAAATAGGAATGGTCTCGGATTATTGTCATGCTCGTGGTGTGAAAGCGTATCTCGCGATTAACACGCTGATACATGACGACGAATTTGATGAGGCGATGGATACGGTTCTCAAGGCATATCGCGAAGGCATTGATGCTGTCATTATTCAAGATAAAGGGTTATGCGCGCTTGTTAGTGAGTCTTTTCCAGACCTTCAAATCCATGCCAGCACACAGATGAACGTCCACAACAAGGATTCGTTTCATTTGGCTCAGCAATTGGGTATTTCTCGCTGGGTACTTCCGCGTGAGTTCTCTCGAGAAGATATAAAGGCATCCATTAAGTTATCTCAAGAATATAGTATCGGTACGGAAGTGTTTGTCCATGGTGCACATTGCGTCAGTTGTTCGGGTATTTGTTTATTCAGCGCGATGAACAAAGGTGGAATGAGAAGCGGGAATCGCGGTGATTGTGCGCAACCTTGTCGCGAGAATTATGCTATCTTGGGGCAATCTGGGAAAATATCTGAAGGCGCAGTATTTTCGATTAAGGATCGAAGTCTTTATCATTTCTTGGGCGAATTAGTTCATATGGGCGTTGACTCACTCAAGATTGAAGGCCGAATGCGAAGCCCGGAATATGTTCGAAACGTTGTATCAATATATCGAAGATTACTCAATCAGATTCTTGCGGAGACGTCTGTGAACGCGTAATATGATATAATTCATAAATTCCATAAATACTTGTCAGCGAGGTGATATATATGAGTGATTACAGTATTGAAACCAATTGTTTGCATGCTGGTTATCATCCGGGCAATGGTGAGCCGCGCGTTTTGCCAATTACCCAAAGTACAACTTTCAAATATGATTCAACAGAGCAGATGGGACGTCTTTTCGCTCTGCAAGAGCCCGGGTATTTTTATACTCGTTTGGCCAATCCGACTTGCGATGCTGTAGCGGCCAAGATTGCAGCACTCGAGGGTGGATCAGGAGGCATGCTGACTTCATCCGGTCAGGCGGCCATATTTATCGCCATCATGAATATCTGTGACTCCGGAGACCATTTCGTAAGTGCCTCGGCTTTATACGGTGGAACGTTCAATCTCTTTTCTGTAACACTCAAGAAAATGGGTGTATCAGTGACATTTATTCCGCCGGATTCAGATGAAGAGACAATCAAAGCTGCAGTCCGACCAAATACCAAATTGATATACGGAGAGACTGTTGCAAATCCTGCGCTTAATGTTTTAGATATCGAGTCCTTTGCCAATGCGGCACATGCTTGTGGACTGCCTCTTTTTGTCGACAATACTTTTCCAACACCCATATTGTGTAAGCCGATTGAGTGGGGTGCAGATATTGTCATTCACTCAACGACCAAGTATATGGATGGTCACGCGACGAGTGTCGGTGGATGCATCGTAGATAGCGGTCGTTTTGATTGGGCATCCCATCCGGAGCGTTTTCGCGGATTGACACAGCCGGATGACTCATATCATGGCGTGATTTACACCAAGGATTTCGGCAAAGTTGCATTTCTGACCAAGGCGACAGCGCAATTAATGAGAGATCTTGGATCATCTCCTGCACCAATGAATGCGTTTCTATTGAACATTGGACTTGAAACGCTTCATCTTCGTGTGCCTCGGCATGCTCAGAATGCGCTTGAAGTTGCAAACTACCTCAATAATCACCCTAAAGTGTCTTGGGTCAAGTATCCCGGGCTTGAAGGCGATTCTCAGCACGCATTGTCACGCAAATATTTGAAGTATGGTGTTCCCGGAATTTTAAGTTTTGGTGTCAAGGGTGGCAGAGATGCTGCGGTCACATTTATGGATTCACTCTCACTTGCATCAATCGCGACGCATGTCTGCGATGCGAGAACTTGTGTCTTGCATCCGGCAAGTCACACGCATCGTCAGTTGTCCGAAGAGGGTTTGGCAATTGCCGGTGTCAGCTCAGACATGATTCGTTTGTCAGTGGGTATTGAAAGCGTCAAAGACATTATTCAAGATATTGATCAAGCGTTGTCTCAGATTTAAAACGATAAAGGCACAGCATTACTTGTGCTTTCTTAAGGCATCCGTCTTATCGAAGCGCCAAGACGAGGACAGTGGAATAGTGACTTCAATGGATTATGAAACCGAATTACTCTTAAGCTTCAATCGAGGTGGCGATTTTTCGTCGCATTATTATGAGGACCACCGTGGAAGTCTTTTACATAGTGGTGATTTTGTCAGCCACTACGGCGTCTATTTCGGTCGCATTGTGGATGTTCATCCCCATAAGGGAGTGGTGTTTGTCTCGTCTGAGTTAGTATCGCTTCAAATCAACGTGGGCGATACGGTTGCGGTTCGTGACGGTAATAATGACATCATCACGTTTCCAGTGGGCAAATTGGACCATCCGACCCCTGCGGATCAATTCGCAAAGTGGGGTCTATATGGCGCACACCCGGACCAGCTGCGTCTTGTAAAACCATCATATTCGCTCTATCTTGTTGCGCGAAAAAGAGCCGTGTCAATGGATTTAGCCTCTTGTTTGCCTGTATCTTTTCAATTGATATACCATCAGGGAGATTCTGAAATCATCGTGTCCGTCCGATCTGAATCGGACCACACAATCGCTCTTCGCAAAGATTTTTCTGTTGACCTTGCATATTCGGGCGGTGCTTTATCCATAGATCGAATTCGTTCGCAGATGAGTAAGACCGGCGGGACTTCTTTTCGTGTCACAGAAGTGGATTTCTCAGGTGATTTACCTATAGCTCCGGTTTCTTTATTAAATCATATCCGTCGAACTATGCTTCAATCTTTTGAGACGCTTTATGTTGCATCGTTTAAACGTCATAAGTCTAATACTCGTGTCAACACATCTGATTTTCTGTGCGCACCGAAAAATTTGTTGTCCGGTTCCGATGTTACAAATGGTCATATGTGCTCTTATAAAATTGCGGTTGAATACATAAATTTACACTCCATAAACGATGGTATTACTGATATCGAACCGTCTACAATGTTTTATGTATTTTCAGCATTTGACATTCTGAGCGGCGACACTTACAAACGCATAGATGACTTTTTCAAGAATCATCCCGGCTATTCTTTCGCAATCAGACTTAATTCGTCATCTCGTTTTTTGCAAGACAGAGATATGCGAATCGAAATGAATACAAAAACAAGAAGTCATGGTGATCAATTTTTGGGATACATTACGGATGCACCGACAACCGATGGGACTTCGTATATTATTTCTCACCATGCAAATATTACAAATATTGCTTCGCTATCTGTTATCTTAGACAAACAGCCGGATGCCATTGAGTTTTCACATGAAGTTGATAATTCTTCGCTGGAAAAGCTTCTAAATTATCATCTGGATCACTCCGGTATTCCGGTTCTTATCCAAGTCTATGGACCGATTGAGTGGATGTTGTCGCACTTTTGTCCTGTTGGGAAAAATGCACCAAGTTGTAAGGCTTGCGCGAATGGGACTAACACCTTTCACGTAACGAAGAATCAGAGGCAGGAAGAAGAGATGGCTCGTCTTATATTGCGACCAATGAGTTGCACGTCTGAACTCTACGGAAAATCAAAATACGATCGTTCGGTTTTGGTTCGCAATTTTTCGCAACGAGGTTTAAATGTGTTACGATTGATTCGTATCATTGATGAAAGTGAACATCAAATTTTTAGAATTCTGTCAGATATGAGCGCGGATGTGTAACTTGTTATTATTTTCACACATTAGCGCTATTGGAGGATAATTATGAATATTCCTATGGTTATGATTCGACCCAATGCCAAAATACCTCGTTATGCACATGATAACGATGTTGGAATGGATATTTATTCGGCTGAAGATGTCACTATTCGTCCGGGCGAAACCGTATTGGTCCCTACCGGCTTGAAGGCGGCGATTCCCGATGGATATGAGATCCAAATCCGTCCTAGAAGCGGGCTGTCATACAACACAATGCTTAGAATTCCGAACAGCCCGGGTACGATCGATCCCGGCTACAGAGATGAGATTAAAGTAATTCTTAGTAATGCGACCTCTGCGTCTGATGTTACAGACAATGACGTCGTGTATGATTTATCTGCAAAAGGCTCACCGAAGGGCACATATCATATTCGAGTCGGAGACAGAATTGCTCAAATGGTTATTGCAAAGGTAGAAAAGGCAGAGTTTATTCAATTCGAATCTCTTGATGGCATCGGGAGTGACCGAAGCGGTGGGTTTGGATCGACCGGCATTAAGGATATGTAAAATTCTCAAAACGCTGGAATGGTCTTCCTTTTGGTGGTAAAATACACTAAGATATCCCGATGCAAGAAATTATCAGCGCTTGCGTCGTTTTTTTGAGTGAAAATTTCGATTTCTGGAGAGGAGGTGCAAGTATGATTGACATTTATGTCACCAAGCATCTGTCAAGTTTGAAAGAGAAGGCGGCTCATCGAATAGAACGCATTGATGAAGTCCGTGACGATTGTTGGATTAATATGTTTGCGCCGACTGAAGATGAGATTGCCTTAGTTGAGCGAATGACATCCGTTCCTCAAGAATTTTTGCGCTATCCTTTAGACGAAGAAGAGCGTCCTAGAATTGACGTTGATGAGGATACCGGGGATGTTCTCTTAATTATCGATATCCCGTGTACTCGCCAAGAAGAGAATTCGGTACATTATGAGACATCGCCACTTGGCATCATCATCACCAAAAAGCATCTGCTGACAGTATCTTTGCGTGAGGCGTCGGTATTAGATCCATTCATTGAGAACAGAGTTCGCGATTTTATCGTTAATTTTCGTACGCGATTTGCGATTCAAATCCTTCTCTCTGTTGCGAAAGACTATTTGAAGCTTTTGCGTTACATGGACAAGACGCTTGAGACGTCAGAGCGAGCACTGGCTAAGTCGATCAGTAACAAAGATTTGTATAAGTTATTAGAACTCGGCAAATCGCTTGTTTACTTCTCAACATCTTTGAAGTCCAACGAGGCGGTGCTTGAGAAGTTAATGCGTGGGCGAGTCGTGAAACAGTATGAAGATGATGAGAGCCTCCTTGAAGACGTTATCATCGAGTATAAGCAAGCCCGTGAAATGGCTGAGATTTATGCGTCAATTGTCAATGGCACGATGGACGCTTATGCATCCATCATTAATAATAATATGAACTTAATTATGAAAATTATGGCAGCGGCGACTATCGTATTATCTGTTCCTACGGTTATCAGCAGTTTTTTTGGACAGAACGTACCTATGCCGTGGAATCCGGATTTTTCAACGAATCCGGTACCATTTGTCATGGTTCTGATTGCCGGTATTGTCAGTATCATATCTGCTGTATATATCTTAAAAAAGAAGCAGATGTTGTAGAGAGGTCGAGATGGGAAGAGGACTTACCAAACACCAGGGCACGCGGATTCCTGTTCAGAAAATTATCGTTCGCTCTGCATTGATATTCAGTGTTATGGCAGTTCTTGTCGCTTTCGTCATTATAGTTACTGCAAATACTGCCAACAGCATGATGAGCACTAAGACTGTTACAAAGATTTCGATTCCTTCGAATATCTTGCCACCATATTTGCCTACGAGTTTTACTTCTTTCGATAATCAAACGAACCTATCTGCTTGGTTTTTCAAGGTGAACAACCCGAAGAGCACGATCATTCTTGTTCATAACACCGGTTCAAATCGCCTCCAATTTGATGTGGAAACGGTCGATATGATTGAAGATTTTATGAACCTTGGTTATAACGTATTTTTATTTGACCAGAGAAATTCCGGCGAATCTTCCGGAAATACCAGCGCTTTCGGTTATATGGAGTGGAAAGACGTCATTGGTGCAATAGATCATGTGAGAAAGATTTCTGTCACGCAGGATGTCATTCTCTACGGTATTGGAACCGGTTGCTCATCTTCGCTTTTAGCAATTTACCATTTGCCGACAGCCACGGATGATTCGTCGAATTATCCCGCAAAAATTCGAGACCTTGATTTTGATAGAAGTTATGTTTCCGGATTAATACTTGACTCTCCTGCAAAATATTCTGATGATTACTTGAGGCCTGTTGTAAAGCAAAATTTCCGACTCGGATTTCTGACTCAATACTTTGTTCCTTATGCCATCAGGATCTCGTCCGGTGAATCAGAAAATGTTAATCTCGCTTCGCAGATTTCCCGACTTTCCATTCCGATTTGCATCTTATATGGCGAAAACGATTTGTTCATCGGAAAAGATATTATCGATCAAATGGTAACTGAGCGAGAGCGACTTCACCCGAATACCACTGTTAAACAGGTGTTTGAGAACGCCGGATATATTGAGTCGTATGAGACCGATTCCGATCTTTATCTTCGTGTAATAAATCATTATCTGGATACGTTTTTCGGATAGAATATCGCATATAATATATACATAGTTATTTTGAGGAGATGAACTTGGATATATATACTTTAGGAATAGAGACATCGTGCGACGAGACGGCCTGTGCTGTTGTAAAAAATGGCAGGGAGCTGTTGTCGAACATTATTGCTTCCCAGGCAGACTTTCATAGTGTCTATGGCGGTGTTGTTCCTGAAATTGCGGCTCGTATGCATGTTGAGGCAGTCATTCCGTGTCTATCGGATTCATTATCTCAAGCGAATATCTCTCTTGATAATATTGATGCTATTTGTGTCACGTGTGGCCCTGGCCTTGTCGGGGCATTATTGGTGGGAGTATCTGCCGCAAAAGGTTTGTCGGAAATGACCGGAAAACCATTAGTCCCGGTCAATCATATCAATGCACACATATCCGCAAATTATTTGGTTCATTCAGATTTGAAGCCGCCGTTTATGACTTTAGTTGTATCCGGCGGTCATAGTGAAATCATTAAGGTGTCCGATTGGAATAAATTTGAAATTATCGCCGGAACGCGTGATGATGCTGCAGGAGAAGCGATTGATAAGATTGCTCGCGTTTTGGGTTTGGGATACCCCGGCGGGCCCAAAATGGATAATATTGCTCAAAATGCAGATGTCGGTCGTTACACCTTCCCTAAGCCGACAGCTGGGAGCGGTCTGGACTTTTCTTTTAGTGGCATTAAGACTTTTGCTCTGAATCTGATTCATCAATACGAGCAACGACAAGAAAAAATTGATATTGCATCGTTCGCGGCGTCTTATCAGAGTTCGGTTGCGAATGTTCTTGCAGAGAACGCTGTGGCCGCATGTATTCAATCCGGGTATGATACACTTTGTATAGCAGGCGGCGTGAGCGCCAACTCTTTCTTAAGAAAGAAAATCAGTGAGTTAGCGACTGCTAATGATATCAACTTATACATGCCACCGCTTGATTTGTGTACAGACAATGCGGCGATGGTGGCTGCGGCAGGATACTATAATTATATCAATGGCGTTCGCGCAGATCTTTCATTAAACGCATATCCATCAATACAGCAAATGCAATATTAGGAGACAAAATGGCAGATAGAGAATCAATAAAGGTCGTTGCAGATAATCGCAAAGCGTTTCATGATTACCATATCATTGAGCGATTTGAGACCGGAATTGTATTGACGGGCACAGAGGTAAAGTCTATACGAGCCGGGAAAATCAATCTTAAAGATAGTTACGCCTCTGTTCAAAATGGAGAGATGTGGCTTATTGGCACACATGTCAGCCCTTATGAACAGGGCAATCGCAGCAACAAAGATCCGCTTAGACATCGAAAATTATTACTTCATAAAAATGAAATATTGCGTTTATTTTTGCAAGTAAAGCAAGAAGGCCTGACAATTGTGCCCTTAAAGTGTTATTTTAAAAGAGGTCGGGTCAAGATTGAAATTGCTCTTGTAAAGGGAAAACATACTTATGACAAGCGCGAGGCATTGTCTAAGAGAGAGTCACAGCGCGATATTGAACGTGTCATGAAAAATCGAGCCAAAGACGCTCAATAGTTTTTTGAATGGGTGGGACACATTGGAAGAGAAAAAAAAGAAAATTCGATTAACGTATTTATTATTAGCGATAACCCTTTGGGTTTGCGTTATTTTTTGGATGATGGTCATTTTCATGTTTTCATCAGAGAGCGGAATCGATTCAGCCACAAGAAGCGAAGAAATTGGTAAGTTATTATTGTCTTGGACCGGCAGAGAGTTTCCGTTATACCTAGTGCGTAAGTTTGCACATTTTGCGGAATTCTCTATACTAACACTTCTTTCATATCTTGCGTTTGCTTCATCTTCGAGAATTCTTCTTTCTCGAAGAATTATCGTCGTTACTGACAAGGATATAAAGCCTGGATTTGATATGAATGCTTCATTCTCAATTTGGATTACGGTTCTTATCGCAGTCATCGACGAATACCATCAATTGTTTGTTCCCGGAAGAAACGGGAGATTCTTCGATGTGCTAATTGATGTCGCAAGTGGTATGCTGGTGCTCATTTTCATTCGTATCATTATATTCATAACCAACATCATAAGAAAAAAGCGGCATAAAGAGCCGCTTTTAGTGGAGTAGAAGAATACTCTATCAGACTAGGAAATTGTGGTCTTTGATGCATTGGTTGATCTTACAATACAAATATACGATTTCCCCGGGTTTACAGTAATTTCTTCTCCCGAAGCGTCTTTGACGACAAACAATGAGTTTGGGGTGTCCTTTGTCCAAGTGATGTCAATTGCTTTTCCTTCGCTGACGTAGTATCCCGTTCCGCCAAGATGGAAATTTGCATTTACTGTAGAGTCTCCATGAGGTTTGATGTCGGTGAAAAACACAAATACGTTTTTGAACTTTATGCGTTCGCCGGTGGTTTCGTCAATCTGCGCCTTGCCATTGTACTGGCTTTTTGAATAAAGCTTAATCTCAGGATCATATTCAAATAAGGCATCATCGTTCGTGGCAGAAAAATACACGTTCATTGAATTACAATCTTTACCGTTTGCAATTGCAGATTTAGATGTATCTCCAAAATAGAACATTTCCGGAGTACTACCTTCTTGAGTGATTCCAAGATGTTCCATAGCTCTTAGCAATTGTGTTCCGTTTGTCACGGCCGTATGCTCAGATGAACGCTGAGATTTCCATGTGTTATCTCTCCAGAAAAAGCGTCCCGATGAAAGTTCAATCTGACCATTCACAGAAGATCCGGATGATGCGCAGTAATTATTCCCGTCGATATGATCTAATTTATTCGCGGCAAGATAGTCAGGTACGCGTGGATTGAACCCAAAATGAACAAACAATGATTGAGTAGTGGCAGCAAGATCTGTGCTCACTGTGCGTGCGCTTCGAATTGAGCCGATTTCCGGAACTGTCGAAATATCAGTGAATAGAGCCAACAACCGAGTTTGGCCGCCCTCAGTCTCGTACTCGTATATTATTTCAGCAGCACTAAGACCGCGCTGTGGCAAAGCGGATTGATGATTGTTCACAACAATACTGACAGATCTTTTGCCAATGTTGTCTATTGATGTGGAATATTCTCCGGTTAACGGGTTATAAGCGAGTCCGTTCTCGCCGATTTCTGATTTCGTAGGTCTCGTCTCCAGTACTGTTGTCTCAGCCGGCACTGTCGTCTCTTGAAGCGTCTCCGGTATCGTTGCGGATGATTCTACGATAGAAGTCGAAGCCGTCTCATTCGGTTTTTTACCGCATGAAGCAATCGTAAATGCAGAAAGAATTACGAGTAAAAAAACGAGCAAAGATTGGAGTTTCTTAGTATATATTTTCATTCTTTATACCTCTTGTCTAAAATTTCCATCATTTTACCACACTTCCTCTGGAATGAAATTACGTATTTTTTGTGAAGATCACTCTAGTCTTATGATTAAAACAATACGATTGAAAATAGTCTCCAAACAAGGTATCATGAGTGCGATTCGTTTTAGAGAGGTGACAATTATTGAAAAATCGTGTAAATAGTAATAGGTTATCTGCGACTCAAGGTCGGTCTTCGACTGCTACAATGACACCTGCGCCCCAGAAATCTCTTGGTAAAAGGGCGGTTGGCGTTTTACTTAAATCTTTACTTTATATTGTTATCGGGGCCTTTGGTTTAGGCGCCGGCATATTCTCGTATATACTAAATATTTCTAATGGATTTAGACATGTAATCACACCATTTGTCAAGGCAGAAGATTACGAGCCAATAGAAATCGGCTCGCTAGATAGTTTCGACATGAGCGGTGACACTACATCATCTTGGCAAGATGGCGGACATACCAGTGTGTACGTCGACCCTGACCATCCGATAAAGAAAGTAAAACAAAAAGATCGCGATGTCGAGAATATTCTTGTCTTTGGTATTGACGCACGTGGGTCCGGAGAAGTTCAGAGTCGAGCGGACGCGATTATGATAGTTTCTATTGATAAAAAAACAGACACGATTAAACTCATCTCATTGATGAGGGATACCGGTGTGACCATTGAAGGCCGATCGAAAACAGATAAGCTAAATCACTCGTATACTTATGGTGGGGTTGGTTTATTAATTAATACTATTAATGAGAATTTCGGATTGGATATTCAGCGTTTTGTCATGCTTGATTTTAGTAGCTCTACAAAAGTCATTGATGCAGTCGGCGGCATCGAGTTGGAGATTACTGCAGGTGAAGCTAAGTATGCCAATATGTCTATTGAAGAACAGAATCAACTACTAAATAAGAATGTGCCCTATTTGACGCATGGCGGTTATCAAACTCTTGATGGCATTCAGGCCGTTGCTTGGTCTCGTATTCGTAAGTTAGACTCGGATTATGTGAGAAGTGGCCGACAGCGCACACTGGCGTTTGCTTTAATGACCAAAGTATCGTCATATTCAACACTTCAACAAATGTCACTCGTTGAAGATATGGCCGGCATGTTTGAGACTAACATGACATCAATTGATCTCATTCGTGTCGGTTCCTCGGTTCTTGATATCCTTGATAATCGAACGGAATATCGTGTTCCAGCAGATGGATTATTTACGGTGCAACAGAATCCTTGGATGATGATTGTAGATTGGAACAGGCAAATTCCTGAACTACATCAATTTATTTGGGGAGAATAATTATGAGTCATACCAGTGCAGCTACAATCTGCCATACTAATAAATTATCCGGTTCTAACCAAGAGAATATATACATTCAAGGCCTTTACCGACAGCCGCAAGAGTATTCTACAGTATTTGCTAAGAAAGCGACGTCTCATAATGATGTTCAGGTATTTTGCGTTTTTTCTGCGCAAGGACCGGACAATATCGCCGCGACTACATTACAATCCGTAATAGCTAAATTTCATTCAATTACTCAGGCACAGATGCATTCGGCTAATTCTGATTTCGAGGTGTATGCTGAATCGTGTGCTAGAGAGCTGAATGAGGTGGTGGTCACTTCAGCGACTCAAAATGGTGCTACTATCAAGATGTCTATGACCGCTTTAGTGGTTTTCGGAGATGTCGTTCGTATTTTTCATATTGGTAATACCAAGGCCTTTCTTTATCGCAAAGGACGATTAATTGCGTTAACTGAAGATCATACAATTGCCCACCGATATGTACAAATGGGATCGGTGCCTAAAGACCTCGAAATCAATCACCCGGAACGCAACGATCTCACACAATACCTAGGAAAATCCCAACAAGATGGTCAAGTGACCCCCGACTTAAAGATTAACTTTAAACTAATGCAAGGTGATGAGATATATTTATTCGGTACCGGTATATCTCACAACCTATTACCCGCTGAGATGACAGCAATTGTATCTGAAGATTTTGCGATTGAGAAGAAGACACTTAAATTAATTGAACTCGCTCAGGAGAAGCAGGCAAAATATGGATTGACGATCGTTTCAATTTCTTTTGAAGTGGTGTCGCCGTTCGTAGGCCTACCTATTGCATATGCTGATAACAATATATCCGAGAAATCTGCCACTTCCGATACGATCTCAGCAAAGGGAGATGATGAGTTAATGGCAAGAAAAAGAAAGAATCGAATTCTCCGCAATATATTTATACCCATAATTATTCTGCTTGTTACTTTTGGAATAGGTCGTCTCGGAATGATGATTTTATTTAATATCGGAAAGATTGACAAGGATAACCAGCCCATAATCACAGGCACCGTCGACGAATCTGAAGTGTTTTTCATGGTAATGTACAGCACACAAGATAACAATGCTGTATTTGCTTCATCCGCTTTGGAAAGTCAGATTCTTTACAACCTAATGCGCGGAGAAGCCGTTACAATTTTGGAGTTTAATGAGTATTTCTGCAAAGTTGCTTTGGATAACGGCATAGAGGGATTTGTTGTGACATCATATCTTTCTGAGCTTGATCCTACTATTGATGAATTCCAGCCAGAACTGGAAGCTGACCCGACACCCATTCCGCAGACAGAAGCAACAACTTCACCACCCGCAACGCAAGCAACGACTGTGGAGGAAACCTTGCCGAGCGATACAGAACCAACTGAGGAAACGACAACAGCGTCTACAGAATCGTCTGAATCCGAAGAAACGACGTCAGAAACATTACCGAGCGAAACAGAACCAACTGAGGAAACGACTACACCAACAGAGGCTACGACAGAGGCTACGACTGAAGCTACGACTGAAGCTACGACTGAAGCAACAACTGAGGCTACGACAGAGGCTACGACGGTTGCACCATGATAGTTTTGCCTAAGAGCGCCTCGCAATTTTGAGTTCGACTGTTTGGTTATTTGTTTCTGTGTCTTTGAGCGTAAATCGCTAATTCGGCCATAGAAATTATGAATATTTGCATATTAAAGCCCCTCGTTAT
>DUPM01000003.1 GCA_012838315.1 Clostridiaceae bacterium | reverse complement strand
TTCGTCGCTCAGGCTTGCGCCAGATGGCTCAGGCCTTTTCAGCATGCATTATTTTCAAGGTTCAATGTCCCTAGCGTCTACGCTACTTTTTTCTCATTTACCACTTGACTTCATATAGTCAGTCTTTATTTCTATGACTCTACTCCCAAAAATATAATTCATTTGATTTTTATTGTCAATAGAATCACTGCAAATGGAAAACTATCTACGGAATTGCACCTTCCACTGTGCCTTCAAAAAAAACGAAAGCCCCAAAGCCAAAGAGCCTCAGGACTTTTCATTGGTGCGGATGACAGGACTTGAACCTGCACTCTCGCGAACTGGAACCTAAATCCAGCGTGTCTGCCAATTCCACCACATCCGCATATATTAAGAACTCAATTATACTATCATCTTTACTCTGATAAATTCAAGTGCGGAAGCGCACTTCTGTGCAATTATTTGTAATTCAAAGAGCGATTGTTGACTCGTAATCGCTCCGGGTCTTGACGGATCTAAGATTAATTATCTCTAAATCCACAAATAGTTACATATGCTACTTTTCCAAAGTCCCTAAAATAGATATAATTACCCGAATAACTACTAATGTCGGAGGTTTAGATGGACACCATTATTTTCTATGCACTGGCTCTGATTTTGCTGGTCACCTCTCTGATAAAGAGCAAAGAAAAAACCTTGAAGGCGCTACTTAAAGCTTGGCGAGCCTTCGAGAACATCCTTCCACAATTTCTTTTTGTATTGCCGCTTGTCGGCTTCATGCTTGCTTTGTTATCGCCCACCCAGATTTCGGCCCTGATTGGCGATGAATCCGGTTTTTTGGGTCTGTCAGCGTCTATCTTAATCGGATCAATATCGTTGATTCCCGGATTTGTTGCTTTTCCCACTGCAGCACTCCTACTGCAAAACGGAGCAGGATACATGCAAATGGGCGGTTTCATATCCAGTTTGATGATGGTTGGTATTGTCACCTTGCCGATTGAATTTAAGTATTTCGGCAAGAAAGCTTCGATACTTAGGAACTCTCTTGCCATTATCTTTTCCTTTATTGTCGCCATTATTATTGGATGGGTGGTGCTTTTATGAATAATTTAATACACGTACTGAAGCGATACCGCTTTGTAATCGGTATCGCTATTGTCTTAGGCATTTTTACTGTATTCGTGCCGGATATCGGGCGAAAAACAATTGATAATACCTTGGCACAATTAATTCAAATGTTATTCATTATTCCCCCGGTTTTCATCCTCTTAGGTTTACTGGATGTTTGGGTGCCCAGAGAGATTATGACAAAGTTCATGGGCGATAACTCCGGAATCAAGGGTATAGTGTTATCCTTTCTTCTGGGCTCGATGGCTGCAGGCCCTCTTTACGGTGCTTTCCCCGTTGCAGCCATCTTCATGAAAAAAGGCGCCCGTTTTTCGAATGTTCTGATTTTCTTGGGCGCTTGGTCAACGACAAAAATTCCGCTACTTATGTTTGAATATGCCTCTCTCGGTTGGAAATTTGCTACGACAAGGCTAATTGTTGATATTTTCGGCATTTATATCATCGCCCGATTAATCGATAAGTTTATATCGAAAAATGAGATTGCAAAAATATACGCCGCTGCCGAATCTTCGACAGAGGCGCACGGATTGAATTCGGGTATGAAAAAGATAAAATAATCAATTTGATTTACTCGTCAAGTCGCAACACACTCATGAATGCTTCTTGGGGCACCTCGACGCTACCGACTTGGCGCATCTTCTTCTTGCCCTCTTTTTGCTTCTCTAGGAGCTTTTTCTTGCGCGTAATGTCACCGCCATAACACTTCGCCAAAACGTCTTTTCGATAAGCTCGTATGGTTTCGCGCGCGATGACTTTACCTCCGATACACGCCTGTACCGGAATCTCAAACTGCTGTCTGGGAATATTATCCTTCAATTTTTCAGCCATTCTGCGCCCACGCTCGTATGCTTTATCACGGTGAACGATAAATGACAATGCATCGACCACTTCGCCCTTGAGCAAAATATCAAGTTTGACGAGATCGGACTTTTGATAACCGTCCATCTCGTAATCAAGAGACCCGTAACCTCTGGTTCTAGACTTGAGCGCATCAAAAAAGTCGTAAATAATCTCATTAAGCGGCATGCGATAATGCAACATCACGCGAAGTTCATCTAAATACTCCATGTTAATGTATTCGCCGCGTCGTTCCTGACAAAGATCCATAATATTGCCAACATATTCTTTCGGCGTCATAATTGTTGCCTGAACAATCGGTTCCTCAATATAGTCAATTTCCGAAGGGTCGGGCATATTGGTCGGGTTATCCATTCGAACCTTTTCGCCACGAATGTTGAAAAGATTGTACACAACGGACGGTGCCGTTGAGATGAGTTCCAGGTTGAATTCACGCTCCAGACGCTCTTGGACAACTTCATAATGCAAAAGCCCTAAAAATCCACAACGAAATCCAAAGCCTAAGGCGGCGGAAGTTTCTGCTTCAAAAGACAGTGCAGCATCGTTGAGGCGTAGTTTTTCGAGCGCGTCTCGTAGATCTGGATATTTACCGCCGTCAATGGGGTAAAGTCCACAAAAAACCATTTGTTGAATCTTCTTATAACCTGGGAGAGCCGCTTCAGCAGGATGATCAGCGAGTGTCACAGTGTCGCCGGGAGCCGTATCTCGAACATTCTTAATAGAGGCACAAATATATCCGACTTCACCCGCCAAGAGTTTTTCTGTGGGCACAAAAATACCCGGATGGAAGTAGCCCAACTCTGTGACAATAAATTCTTTGCCGGTATGCATCATTCGAATCTTGTCTCCAAGTGCCACCTGGCCATCAAAAATGCGAACATTAACGATAACGCCCTTATATGTGTCGTACTTGGAGTCAAAAATAAGCGCACTTAGCGGCTTATTATTATCGCCCTGAGGCGGCGGTAAATACTTAACTATTTTTTCGAGCACATCCTCTATACCTATATTGCTTTTAGCTGAAATCAGCGGTGCGTATGATGCTTCTAATCCAATGACATCTTCTATTTCTTTCCGAACCTCTTCGGGCTGTGCCGAGGGTAAATCAATTTTGTTTATCACCGGCAGAATCTCTAGATCTGCATCCAGAGCCAGAAAAACGTTTGCCAGAGTCTGTGCCTCGATGCCTTGGGCAGCATCAACCACCAAAACTGCTCCGTCACATGCGCGGAGGCTTCGCGATACTTCGTAATTAAAGTCCACATGGCCGGGTGTATCAATCAGGTTCAAAAGGTACGTCTCTCCGTCTTTTGCCTTATACATCATCCGAGTCGCTTGCGCCTTAATCGTGATGCCGCGCTCGCGCTCAATGTCCATATTGTCCAATATCTGACTCTGCATTTCTCGAGACGTCAGCACACCGGTATTCTCGATCAACCGATCGGCCAGAGTGGATTTTCCATGATCGATGTGGGCAATGATACTGAAATTGCGTATTAATTTTTGTCTATCCATTGTCTCTTATCATCCTACTCTCATCTTGATTTAAAGTTATCGGGATGGTGTCACGGCAGAAATTTGAAGTCACTAAACGGGAACACTTTAACTAATACCTTGGCCTTTATTCTATCCATATGAATTGGCCCCAATCGCCTGCTGTCATTGCTCACACCACGATAATCACCCATACAATAAAATTCGTTTTCACCCAACGTGATATTGTCATATCCGCTTTGAATCCCTTCGTTGCGTACCGTTGTCTCGGTACCCTCAAGAAGATACGGTTCATCTAAAAGCTGGCCGTTCAGGTACACCTTGCCTTCGGAAATCAGAATCGTATCCCCGGGAGCCCCAATGACTCTCTTGATAATCATCTTCTCCTCACTAAAAAATCCCGGAATACCTTCGGCATTAATAGTTACGATATCTCCTCGCTCGAAAGAAGACGTATACTTAGATATCATTTCAACGAAAACCGCATCGCCGTCATTTAGCGTCGGTTGCATTGAATTACCGTAAACGTCATTGCGTTGAATAACAAAAACAATCAGCAATATTCCAATGATAAGACCCAAAGCAATAAATCGAACCGTGTCCAACACTGAGTAAAGGAAGCCGGTCTTTTCGCGTGTGTTGCTATCCTTATCTTTCTCAATATACCCGACTCGCTTTACTGATGCGGATACCGATTCGTAAGGGATGTTATCATCAATGCGCTCATCTGCTAGAACTGACCCTTCGATAGTATAATCTGACATTGATTCTATCGGCTCATCAGGTGTATAGTCTTGGATTTCGAAAGTGTCCTCTTCTTCAACAGAAATCACCTTTCCGGTACTTGAATGATCTCTGTCATACATAATACGATGCTTGGCAGCTTGTTGCGTTTGCGCGGTCGTTATCACATCCGGTTCAGCATTCTCCAACGTCTTGTCGCAATCTGTCTCAACAGGACTTGATGCAGAGGGCTTCTGAGAAGAGACAATCGAGTCATTTAAATTATCTTTATTACTAGACTTCATCCAATAACTCCTTTACTGCTATACCCAACTCATCCAATTGCTTATCAGCGACCGGTGCAGGTGCCTCGGTCATCAAACACGACGAATTCTGAACTTTCGGAAAAGCAATGACATCACGAATACTTTTTGTACGAGCCAAAAGCATGACCATACGATCCAGCCCAAATGCTAGACCCCCATGCGGTGGGACGCCGTATTTGAAAGCATCCAGCAAAAAGCCAAACTGCGCGTTGGCTTGTTCTTTGGTAAAGCCGAGCAACATAAAAATCTTCTCTTGTAACGCTTGATCGTGAATACGAATGCTTCCTCCGCCAAGCTCGGTGCCGTTAAGAACTATATCATACGCATTAGATCTCACGGCCGCAGTGTCGGTCTCGAGCAATGGCATATCTTCCGGCATCGGGCTGGTGAAAGGGTGATGCTTTGCGACAAAGCGGTCTTCTTCGTTATCATACTCAAGAAGAGGAAATTCGGTCACCCAGAGCGGTGCAAAGACGGACTCAGAGATGAGATTCATCTTCTCTGCTACAGCGCAGCGAACCGCACCGAGCGCGTCAAATACTGTCTGATTATCACCGGAAACAATTAAGATTAAATCATCCTGTCCGGCATGCATTGCGTTTTTAAGGCGAATAATCTGTTCCGGCTCTAAGAACTTAAGGAATGAGCCCCTAGGTGCATCAGACGCTACCAACCAAGCCAATCCACCTGCACGATAAGTCTTGGCGACCTCAGCTAAAGCGTCCACCTCTCTTCTTGAGAGGGAGGCGCCTCCCGGTACACAAATCGCACGAACGCTGCCACCGGAAGAAAGTGTTGCCTCAAAAGGCGGGAACGAGATGTCAGATACAACATCGCTGATATTGTTAAGCTCTAGGCCGAACCGAATATCCGGTTTATCTGACCCATAACGATCCATGGCTTCCTGATAGGTCAGTCTCGGAATCGGGAGTTGAATCGGTTGCCCCATAATCTTGTCGAAGACCTCGGCGAGGAAACCCTCAGTCACTGTCATCACATCATCACTATCCACAAAGCTCATTTCAAGGTCAATCTGTGTAAACTCCGGCTGGCGATCCGCTCGTAAGTCCTCATCTCTAAAGCACTTTGTTATTTGCATGTAACGATCATATCCCGAGACCATGAGTAGTTGCTTGTAAAGTTGCGGAGATTGCGGGAGTGCAAAAAACGACCCGTTTTTGACGCGGCTGGGTACCAAATAATCTCGTGCGCCCTCCGGCGTACTTTTACCGAGCATCGGGGTCTCGATTTCAACAAAACCTTGATTGTCGAAAAAATCTCTGGCGCATTTGGCAATGCGGTGACGAAGCATCATGTTACGTTGCATATCCGGTCTTCGCAAGTCAAGATAGCGGTACTTCAATCTCAATGCCTCATTGGCCTCTACGCCCTCTTCAATATAGAAAGGCGGTGTCTGAGCTTCAGACAGAATACGAAGTTCTTCTACAATTACTTCGATTTGTCCCGTCTTCATGTTAGCATTCGGAGCGCTTCTTCTAGATATTAGTCCCTTGCAAGCCAATACAAACTCGCTCCTCACTCGAGACGCCTTACTTCTGACATCCTCATTGCTCTCCGGAGAGACAACTAGCTGTATCTCACCGGTGCGATCGCGAAGAGTAATGAACGTCAATCCGCCTAAATCTCTCGATTTATGACACCATCCCATGACTGTACAGGTCCTGCCGATGTCCGCTTCACCTAATTCTGCGCAATAGTCCGTTCGCTTAAGCCCAACAATATGCTCTGCCATAATAATTAGTTCTCCTTCGTGGATTCATTCATAAATATACTTGCCTGTTCCGGCAGATCATCCAGTCTGACTTCGACCTCGATGCCATCAATCATGCGCTTGATTTTGGCCATTCCGGATGCAATTTCATCATCACCGATGACCATCATGTAAGGTATTCCCAGCTTATTCGCATACTTCATCTGTGCGCGAAAACTTCGCCCCATCAAATCCACCTCGCAAGCGATGCCCGCACGACGCAATCGATGTGCAAGACGAAAAACTTGATCATATGCCGATTCGGACATATGAACCAGACAAAGATTCACCGGTACACGCTCCGCTAATGAGACACCTTGCGAAGCCGCTTCCATTAAAAATCGCTCGACACCCATCGCAAAACCAATTCCCGGTACCGAGGGGCCTCCCATGGTCTCCACCAAACGATCATATCGACCACCGCCACAAATCGTCCCTTGAGTGCCAACGTGATCAGAAACAAATTCAAAGACTGTCCGCGTGTAATAATCCAATCCGCGAACAATCGACGGATCAATCTTATACTTGATATCTAAAGATGACAAACACTTCTCCAACCCGCTCAAATGCGTACGACAATCCGAACACAGATATTCTATCTGGCGTGGTGCATTTGCAACAAAAGGCTTACAACGTTCTTCCTTGCAATCAATCATACGTTGCGGATTAATATCGTATCGTGCCTTACAATCCTCGCACATGTCGGACACCTTATCGGCAAAATAGTCCTTCAAAGCCACATGATAAGTCGGTCGACAAGCAGGGCAACCGATACTGTTAATGCAAAGTCGAGTCTGAGCAATTCCCACTCTCTCAAAAAACGTACAAAGAAGACTTATAATCTCCGCGTCAATCTCCGGTCCTGAAGAACCAAAGGCCTCTACACCAAACTGGTGAAACTCTCTATATCGACCTTTTTGCATTTTCTCATAACGAAAAGCAGTGATGTTGTAAAAAAGCTTTACCGGACTCGGAAGAGACCCCATACCGTTTTCAATAAAGCTTCGGACCACACCGGCAGTACCTTCAGGTCGCAACGTGATACTCCGTCCGCCCTTGTCCTCAAAGGTGTACATTTCCTTGCGAACTACGTCTGTAGCATTGCCTACACCACGCTCAAAAACATCAGTATGTTCGAATGTAGGAATGCGAATCTCCGAAAAGCCATACTGCTCGCACACTTCCGCAAACACGCGCTCCGCTTTTTGCCAGAGATGAATCTGATCCGGTAATATGTCTTTGGTTCCCTTTGGAAGGCATAATTTCATGAATATAAACTCCTGATTGTATTCGCAAGCAAAAACCCTGCAACAAAATATTATACATCAGTTCAGTTCAAACCGATAGAGCAACATCGCCAATACAGACGGTCCTGCGGTCTCCGTTCGAAGAATTCTTTTCCCAAGCGTCACGGGAATAGCTCCGGATTGAATGGCAATCTCAACCTCCTCATCTTCATATCCGCCTTCCGGCCCGATAAAGATTGAGATAGATGGATTGGGAATTTTCACATCCCCTGAAAGTTCGCTATTTTCGCAAACCGATATCGCACGTTTTTCGTAGAAGTCGGCGAGATATGAGTCAATCACTTGTCCCAATGAACGATTTGCCTCTTTCTCCCAAGGGATGATGACTAGATCAGTTGTCGAAATTGCCATTTCCAGAGCGTTTTGAAAACGTTCTACCGTCTTGACTTCCACAACCTTACCTCGTCCACTCTGTCTGCAAGCTTCCAAAGCAATCTTTGACCAGCGATCGATTTTTCCCGAACCGTCTTTGTCCTTTACCTTTACGATTGTGCGAGCAGATTCGACGGGGACGATGGTATCCACCCCAAGCTCAACGGATTTCTGAATGGTATAATCCATTCGTTCCCCCTTCGAAATACTCTGAAAAAGCACGACGCGATAAGAAGGTTCAGAATCATTTTTATGGCGCTCAACTATCTTCAGACTCACCTCGTCCGAGGCAAAACTATTGATTGAGCAAATGAAGTCCGTCATGTTCGTGTCGCAGACGATAATCACATCACCTTGGACCAATCGAAGTACGTTCTTTAGATATTTCTGCTGCTCTTTGCCGAGCCGTATTTCGTCTTGCCCTGCATCTATTTTTTCGAAAATGAAAATGCGCGTCATTATTCGTCTCCTGAAGGCAATATTACTAATTCATCAATGATTATACGATATACGCGAGAAAAAGGGATTGTCTAAATTTGTTGATGCAATTATACTAAAAATATCTGAGGTCTGAAATGGAGGCACTATTTATGAAGTACGAGATCAAAGGCACACCTCTTCCCGTCGTCATCTGTGAAATCGAACCCGGTGAGAGTTTAATCACTGAGGGTGGTTCAATGTCCTGGATGACGCCAAACATGGTTATGGAAACCGTCAGCGGCGGTCTTGGCAAGTCTCTGGGACGCATGTTTTCCGGAGAATCGCTTTTCCTTAACAAGTACACTGCCGAAGGCGGACAGGGTATGATAGCATTTGCATCCAGTTTTCCCGGGCAAATTCTTCCGGTCAATATCGAGCCCAATGCGAGTATGGTGGCTCAGAAGTCTGCGTTCCTGGCTTCTCAGTCCGGAGTTGAACTATCCATTCACTTCCAGAAGAAGGTCGGAGCCGGTTTTTTCGGCGGTGAAGGATTTATTATGCAAAAACTTTCCGGACAAGGCCTCGCTTTCATCGAGATTGACGGGTCCATTGTCGATTACCAGTTGGCCGCTGGACAAACGATGTTGATCGATAACGGCTATCTGGCGATGATGGATGCATCGGTCACGATGGATATCCAGACTGTCAAAGGACTTAAGAACAAACTGCTCGGTGGTGAAGGCTTCTTCCTGACGAAGGTCACCGGCCCCGGTCGAGTATGGATTCAAACCATGCCGATCAGCAGCGTTGCCAAGTCTCTGGCACCCTTTTTCCCGAACAGATCCTAATTTTATCAATTGGACTTCCTCAGAATACAAAACGTCCCGAAATCACTTCGGGACGTTTTTGTTTGTTGGAAATTGGTCTCGATTATTCTGAGGACTCTGAGTATTATTGAATGCCAGGTATTGTCGGCAATGTCGCAAAGCCTTGTTCCAGATCCGCATCCGTCGGAACGTAATCGTTCATTTTACCGGACTTATAAGCCATGTATGCTTGCATGTCAAAATAGCCGGTTCCCGTCAAATTAAAGAGAATCGTCTTCGCTTCACCGGTCTCTTTGCACTTAAGTGCTTCATCGATTGTCGTACGAATAGCGTGGGATGATTCCGGCGCAGGCAAAATGGTCTCATTCTTCGCGAATATCGCTGCGGCTTCAAATACTTTGGTCTGCTCAACGGCAACGGCCTTATCAAGATAACCATCATGATAAAGCTTCGACAAAATCGGAGACATACCATGATAACGAAGTCCACCGGCATGGTTCGGAGACGGCATGAAGCCAGAGCCAAGCGTGTACATCTTCGCAAGCGGTGTAACATGACCTGTGTCGCAGAAATCGTATGCATACTTTCCGCGTGTCAGCGATGGGCACGAGGCCGGTTCAACTGCTATGAAATAAGGACTCTTCTTTCCTTCCAGTCGATCTCTCATGAAGGGAGCCATGATACCGCCGAGATTCGATCCACCACCCGCGCATCCGATAACAATATCCGGATACTCGTCAATCATCTCCATCTGCATTTTGGCCTCTTCGCCAATAATTGATTGATGCAAGAGCACTTGATTAAGCACAGATCCCAATACATATCGATAACCGGGGGTTGATACCGCACGTTCAATCGCTTCAGAAATGGCACAGCCTAAGCTTCCACCGGTACCCGGGTGCTCAGCCAAAATCTTGCGTCCGATATTGGTCGTGTCAGATGGAGAAGCAATGAGCTCTGCACCAAATGTCTCAATGACCGCTTTACGATATGGCTTTTGCTCAGAACTGACCTTAACCATGAACACAGACAACGGAACGTCATAATATGCACAGGCCATCGCCAACGCAGTTCCCCACTGACCGGCACCGGTTTCGGTAGTCAATCCGGCGAGCCCTTGCTCTTTCGCGTAGTAAACTTGAGCCGCTGCAGAATTGAGTTTATGACTGCCGGAAGTATTGTTGCCTTCGAATTTATAGTAAATCTTTGCAGGTGTATCCAAAGCCTTTTCGAGCTCGTAAGCTCGAATCAATGGCGACGGACGGAAAATCTTGTAGAAATTTTGGACTTCCTCGGGAATATCGACATAGCGCGTCACAATATCTGCTTCTTGCTTTGCTAACTCCGTGCAAAAAATAGGCAACAGATCGTCAAGAACAACCGGTTGCATCGTGCCCGGATGCAAGTACGGATCATGCTGTTCCTTCATATCCGCGCGAACGTTATACCACTGCGTCGGCATCTGATCCTCGGTTAAGAATACTCTTTTCGGTACTTTACGTGACATTCTCATTCTCCTTTCACGTGAGCATCGGTTGCTCACAAACCAAATTAGTAACAATAAAAAACTCCTGTCCCACAAAAGGGACAAGAGCTAAACGCACCTGCGGTACCACCCAAATTGGTCGAACAAACGACCCACTCTGGCCACACAAATTGTGTGCTTCCCTGATAACGGGTGAAGTCCCCGTCAGAGGCTAATAATAACTGTTCGCCTCTGCCCTCTCAGGCCCATTCATATCATAAGACCGTGTTACGCTTCCACCGTTCGCAACTCTCTATGACAGGCTTATCTGATACTACTATTCCCAATCTTTGGTTTGTACATATAGATAAAATAAAGTATGCAATAGGATCTATCGAAAGTCAATACAATCGATATTTTCAAACACTAGTCGGATAAAACTAATCGGTGAAGGCACAAAAACAGGTAATGCCATATGATATACTGCCAAGAAGAGAGTACCGTATACTGCATAAGGATCAATCATATGGAAAACGCTGATAACGATATCTTTTCACGATTATTGCTGGACTGGTATGACCAACACGCAAGAGATTTACCTTGGCGTCGTCTTCGGACCCCCTACTCCACATGGATTTCCGAAGTTATGCTTCAGCAAACTCAAGCGAATACGGTCATTCCATATTATGAGAAATTCATACATATTTTTCCGGATGTTCAGGCCTTGAGCAACTCAAGTCTTGATGAGGTTTTATCCCATTGGGCAGGACTCGGCTACTATTCTCGAGCGAAAAATCTAAAACGAGGTGCCGAGTTCTTCGTTCAACACCATACCGGAAAGATTCCATGTGACAGGATAGCGCTTCTCGAAGCACCGGGCATCGGACCATACATCGCCGGTGCGATTCTTTCAATGGCGTATAATCAACCTGAGCCTGCGATTGACGGCAATCTGATTCGAGTCGTCTCACGCCTCTTCGCATTACTCATCGTCCCAGGCGCTTCTGATGCATACCGAACCGTCAAATCAAAACTCGACAAGATGATCCCTATAGATCGCCCGGGTGATTTTAACGAAGCGATGATGGACATTGGTGCCACAATTTGCTCGCCAAAATCTCCCTCATGCGAGATTTGTCCTTTTTCTGAACTGTGCAATGCACATTTGCTCGGCAAAGAGACTGATTTCCCATTAAAAAAAGCGCCGACAAAAATCCGCATCGAAGATCGCACCATAATTCTGATGGTCCGAGACAATCACATCTTGCTACGTCGCAGACCGGAGCAAGGTCTTCTCGGCGGGCTCTATGAATTCCCTTCAGTCACCGGGCACTTTGATTCCAAATGTGCAATATCGCTTGTTTCCAATGAATTCGGAATCCACGAGAGTCAAATTGCATCGGTTGAAACACTTGAAAACGATTCGTTTAAGTTCTCTCACTTGGTCTGGGAAATGAAGGCACTCCTTATTCATTTGCATCCGACGGATATTACGTCTTCACCACTTTTGTTCCGTGAAACACAATCTATGGACGAAAGCGAATCGCGCTTGAACATCTTGAGCGATACTTCGTTTTTCTGTGATATAGAACAGGCCGCAGGGCTAGCTTTCCCCACGGCACTAAAAACTTACAAAAACTTTATGCTTAAGTCGTTTTTCGAACAAAAACAATAGCATGCCAGTCATTGAGATCTGTCTCGTCAAAAATATCAAAGTCGTTGGCAATAAAGGCATTCACAACCGCTTGCCTTTTGCTCGCGATAATACCACTGACAATAATTCTTCCATTCTCTTTGAGATAACTTCCAATCTGTGTCGACAGATCGACCAGAACATCAGCGATAATATTCGCAACGATAAGGGAATAGGCGTTTTGGGATGCATCTTTTAGCTCGCCTGAATGACAAAATACTTGTACACCGTTATCATGAATATTTTGCTCAGCGACCGCGACGGCCTGAGAATCAATATCGATCGCCTCAACATAAGAAGCGCCAAGCTTTGAAGCGACAATTGAAAGAATTCCCGATCCGCACCCAAGATCCAAGACCTGATCATCACGAGTGATCAAGCGATCCAGCAAACGAGCGCACATCATCGTCGTCTCGTGCGTTCCTGTCCCAAACGCTGACCCCGGATCCAAATAAATCTCTATCATATCCGATGCGTCAGAAGAATCACTTTTCTCCCATGTCGGGCAAACGGCAATACGCTCCGATAAGTTGAATCTTTTATAGTCTTTCTTCCAATTATTTTCCCAATCTTCCTGGTGAACGGTAGTATGAGAGATAGACAATGCTCCAACGGGCAAGAACTCCGAAATCTTCGAAAAGCGCTTCAACATCCTATTCATTAAAGAATCTGGATTCAAAGAAACTCCGCTATTGTAGTCATAAAGCCGACTGTCAAAACTTAAATCAAAATCTTCCTCAGCGTTGCGTATGAGGACCACATCGTTATGTATGGGAAAATAAGCACGAACCGTCACCTCATCGTCCTGCGAATCAAGGAAACCCTCATCTGCATAAGACAATGAATTAGGATCTTCAAGAATGAGTCGGATATCCTCTTTGTCAGTTACAGCCAATCCCACAGCACCCCATTGCGCTAACAGCTCGCAAATGACTTCGGACGCATCATGCGCCGTAATAATCGTGTACTCTTCCCATTGCATATCAAATACCAAATATATCCTTCACTTTTTTGAAAAAACTGCTGCTCTTTTGGTAGTTTTTCTCACTGAGCGTGGATTCAAATTGCCGCAAAATGCTTTTCTGATCTTCATTCAAATTCAACGGCACTTCGAGAACGAAACGACAAATATGATCTCCACGCGATCCGGGACGATTCTTCATCGGAATACCTTTTCCGCGCAAAGTAATGGTGTCAAACGGCTGTGTTCCTTCTTTGATGTGCGTGTTAACATTACCGTCAATCGTAGGCAAGTCAATATCGGCGCCCAACGCCGCCTGTGCAAATGTAATCGGCACATCGCAATACGTAGTAACGCCTTTACGCTCAAAGACCGAATGCGGTCGCACCTTGATCTGAATGTAAAGATCACCGTATGGACCACCACGCTGACCGGGTTCTCCTTCTCCCTGAATTGGAAGCATGTCGCCGGTGTCCACACCTGCGGGAACCTTGACTCTCAGTTCTTTCTTTTTGACCTTGCGACCGCGTCCGCCACACGATGCACAAGGGTTACGAATAATCGTCCCCCTTCCACCGCACGCCGGACAATCTTTAGTCACCATGGTTATTCCAAATAGTGTCTGCGTCTGTTGTTGGATTCTTCCCGCTCCTTTACAGGTCGGACAAGTCTCTGGAGAAGAACCTGCCGCAGTACCCGCTCCGCTACATACATCACAAACATCTTCCTTGCTAAAACTTATAGTCTTTTCGACGCCAAATGCCGCTTCCATAAAGTCCAACGTCATGCCGTACTTGAGATTAGCCCCTTTAACGGGTCCACTTCTGCGACGTCCGCCGCCGCCAAAAGCACCTCCGAAAAAGGATCCGAAAAGATCGCCCAAGTCGATGTCGGCCGCATTGAATCCACCGAATCCGGAGAAGCCCTGTCCGTCCATGCCCGCATGTCCGAATTGATCATATTGTCGACGCTTTTCGCTGTCTGACAATACGGCATAGGCCTCGTTAGCCTCCTTAAACTTCGCTTCGGCTGCCTTGTCATTCGGATTAAGATCCGGATGATATTTCTTGGCAAGTTTACGATAAGCCTTTTTTAAATCGTCGTCCGTCGCGCTTTTCCCAACGCCAAGGACTTCATAATAGTCACGCTTCTGCTCTGCCAAAGACGTGCCCTCCTCGATTAAATTTTGAAACCAAAACAGCATAAATGCGGAAGAAATCCGCATTTATGCCGAGATGATTGGATTAAAGTCATCAGAAATCGCCGCCGGCGTTCTTAAATCCCTCTGAATCCGGATTCTGATCCTGGTATCCGGTGAAGTCCTCAGGACTCGGTTGGCCTTCGCCACCCTGTGGGTTACCTTGCGAATAAATTTTTTCACTGATTTTGTAAAATGCCTGTTGTACGGCTTCGGTCTCTTTCTTCATATCGTCGTAGTTATCGGCCGCAATCGCTGCCTTAAGACGCTCAAGTGCTTCGTCGACCGGGGCACGATCTGCGGCTTCAATTTTATCTGCGAGATCCGTCAGCGTCTTCTCAGTCTGATAGACCGAGGACTCTGCATGATTTTTTATTTCAATTTCTTCCTTGCGCTTTGAATCCTCAGCAGCATGAAGTTCCGCATCCTTAACCGCCTTTTGAATCTCATCTTCCGTCATGTTTGTAGAAGCAGTAATTGTAATCTTTTGCTCACGACCGGTACCCATATCCTTAGCCGTAACGTGAACAATACCATTTGCATCAATGTCGAAAGTAACCTCAATCTGAGGCACGCCTCTGGGAGCAGGTGCAATGCCGTCGAGAATAAAGTTTCCAAGTGTCTTATTGTACGTAGCCATCTCACGCTCACCTTGGAGAACGTGAACGTCAACTTGCGTCTGCCCATCAGCGGCAGTTGAGAAAACTTGACTCTTCTTGGAGGGAATCGTCGTATTTCTTTCAATCATTTTGGTGAATACGCCACCTTGTGTCTCAATTCCCAAAGAGAGCGGCGTAACATCTAATAACAGCAAGCCTTTTACTTCACCGGTCAATACTGCAGCTTGAATCGCAGCTCCGACAGCAACGCACTCGTCTGGGTTGATTCCTTTGAATGGCTCTTTACCAAAATATTTTTTAACCGCATCTTGGACCGCAGGAATACGCGTTGATCCACCGACCAACAAAATCTTGTGAATATCGCTCGGGGCAACACCGGAATCACTCATGGCGCGCTTCAGAGGTTCCATCGTCTTCTCAACAAGATCCCCCGTCAACTCGTCAAACTTCGCGCGAGTCAAATTCATATCCATGTGTTTTGGTCCGGTCGCGTCTGCAGTGATGTAGGCGAGATTAATATTGGTCGAAGTCACTCCGGAAAGCTCGATTTTGGCTTTCTCCGCTGCCTCACGAAGACGTTGCATAGCCATCTTATCCCCACGAAGATCAACGCTCTGCTCCTTTTTAAATGAATCTACAAGGTAGTCTACGATGCGGTTGTCAAAATCGTCACCACCCAATCTGTTGTTACCGGCAGTGGCGAGAACTTCAAAAACACCGTCGCCGATTTCAAGAATAGACACGTCAAACGTACCGCCGCCCAAGTCGAAAACAAGAATTTTCTGGTCGCTCTCTTTATCCAGACCGTATGCCAACGAAGCTGCAGTCGGCTCATTGATAATACGCAGTACCTCAAGACCGGCAATCTTGCCCGCATCCTTGGTCGCCTGACGCTGAGCATCCGAAAAATATGCCGGTACAGTAATGACCACCTGTTCAACGGGCTGACCCAGATAAGCTTCGGCATCTTGCTTAAGCTTCGTCAAAATCATTGCAGATATCTCCTGTGGCGAATACTGCTTGTCATCAATGCTAACCTTAAAGTTCGTTCCCATCTCTCTTTTGATGGATTGAACAGTACGATCCGGGTTGGTTACAGCCTGACGCTTCGCGACCTGGCCAACCAAGCGCTCTCCGGTTTTAGAAAATGCAACGACAGATGGTGTCGTTCTGTTGCCTTCCGGATTCGGAATAACGACGGCCTCGCCGCCCTCCATAACCGCAACGCAAGAGTTTGTCGTTCCAAGGTCAATTCCAATTACTTTTGCCATAAATTTATCCTCCATTTGAAATTAATTAGTTTTTCTTCGTCATGATGTGGTCGACGATGCCATACTTCATGGCCTCTTCAGCCGTCATCCAATTGTCTCTATCCATGTCCTTTTCGATGACTTCAATCTTCTGTCCGGTCATGTCTGACATCAATCGGTTGAGTTTTTCTCTCATCTTAATAATGTGCTTTGCCGCAATCTCAATATCGCTGGCCTGCCCTTGCGTGCCGCTCGATGGCTGATGAATCATTACCTCAGCATTCGGCAGAATGAATCTCTTGCCCTTTGCACCGGCTGCCAAAAGAAACGAACCCATTGAAGCTGCCATACCCATTCCAATGGTCTGAACATCCGGCTTGATATGTTGCATCGTATCGTAAATCATCATGCCATCTGAAACCGAACCACCGGGGCTGTTGATGTAAAACTGAATATCCTTATCCGGGTCTTCTGCTTCGAGAAAAAGAAACTGCGCAGTAATTAAACTTGCTGTCACATGATTGACTTCCTCAGACAGAATAATAATTCTCTCCTTGAGCAATCTCGAAAAAATATCGTAGGCTCTTTCACCACGGTTTGTCGATTCAATGACGGTCGGGACCAAACTGGATTGGATGCTTTCACGTGTCATAAAATTTCTCCTCATAATTTAGTTTGCTACCTTCACAACGGTATGACGAATAATTTTGTCCTTCGCTTTATATCCTTTTTGAAAAACCTGTACAATGCACTGCTCTCCAAATTCTTCATCCTCTACGTGCATAACCGCCTCGTGCAACTCCGGATCAAAAGCAGATCCTTCATCACAATCTATGGGCTCGATACCCAGCTTATCAAAAACGTCTTGCACCTGTCGATAAATCATATCTATACCTTCGGCTACCTTTGAAGCCGTCGTATCCGATATGTTTTGTGAATGGTAAATTGCGCGTTCAATATTGTCTACAACAGGCAAAAATTCTTTGGCTATCTCCGCCAAGGCCTCCGCATACAGAGACTCTTTTTCCTTATTCGTACGTTTACGATAATTGTCATATTCAGCAAGCAATCTGAGATGTTGATCCGTAAGTGACTTGAACTCTTCAGCAGATACGGTATCGATTTGCTCCTCTACCTCATCAAGCGGAGTCTCAAGTTGAACCTCCTCTCGATCCTTTTCGATTTCTTCTTCGCGCGCCGCCTTGTTGTTTTTAGATTTAGCCATTTAGCCAATATCCTCCGTTCTGTTATTATCATTTTTAAGGTGTTTATCAATAAGAACTCGTACAAAATTCATCTGAGAGACGACCTTGGAATAATCCATTCGCTTGGGACCGATAACACCAATATTTCCGACAATCTTATCATCCACATTATAGGTGGTTGTGACAAAACTACAGTCCGACATCCCCTGAAGAGCAATCTCCTGACCGATACGAATCATATACGTACCGTCGGGTGCTTTCCGACCGGACAGATTATCCAAATAGCCCGCGACAATTCCATCTCTTGATAACGTATCAAAAACATTTTTCGCACGGTCTACGTCTCTGAATTCCGGCAAAGATAATAATCGGTGCGAGCCATCCATATAAAGCTCCAGATGATCCGCTTGCTTAATCGCTGTGTAGGCTTCGAAAAGAACCTGGTTAAGTATGGCATCCGGAATAGGCGTGTCCTTAACCGCTGAGGTAATCGTAACCAATGTGATATCTTCCAGAGATAATCCACAAAGACCCAGCTCAATCGCATTTGAAACTTCAAACAGTTGCTCTGCCGTGAGAAAGTCGGGAATACGAACGAGCTTGTCTTTGACGACACCGGCAGACAAAACGACAACGACCAATACTTTGCCGGGCTCAATCATCATCATCTTTAATTGCTTAAGATAACTACTTCTAAGCCGAGGTGTCAATGCTACAGAAATATAGCCGGTTTGTTCAGAAAGTGTACTTGAAGCATTCTTGAGTAACTGCGCGAGTTCGCTGAAACTCGAATTAATTCGTTGTCTTATCTCTTCTTCTTGAACGTCTGACAGATGATCAATTCTCATCAGAGAATCAACATACTCCCTATAGCCCTTATCTGATGGCACTCGACCGGCAGACGTATGGGGCTGCTCTAGGTATCCCATCTGTTCCAAATCGGACATCTCGTTGCGAAGTGTAGCGGAACTTAGGTTGAATTGATGGCGAGACAACAAAGACTTCGAAGCAACCGGTTCGGCCGTCTCGATATAGTCATCAATAATCGCTTGAAGAATGTTCTTTTTTCTTCCTTCCAGCGTCATGCCATCATCTCCTTATATCCAACTTAGCACTCAAGGTCTTCGAGTGCTAAATTGACTTTACCATCATAGTCAGAGAATGTCAAACAAAATCTCTGAAAACGAGATTGGCAAAATCCAGGCCGGTTTCGGTGAGATAATAGCGATCAGATTGGTGCTCAAGCAAGCCCTCAGAAACATGCTTCTCAAGCAGACGATGAAGATGAATCGGTAAATCCCCGAAGCGATCTTTATAATCATTAACACTCACGCCCTCAATCATTCGAAGTCCAAGCAGAAAAAATTCTTTCATTTTTTCTTCCTCGTCAATGACGACGCGCTCGGACACTATAGCATCTAAATCGTCATATGCGCGCGCAATATATGTGTTCAAATCTTCAACATGACCAATTCGCTCCGAATGAAAATAGGAATGCGCCGCCAAGCCAAAGCCGTAATACTCCGAAGCGCTCCAATACATGCTGTTGTGACGGCTCTCATATCCGGGAAGCGCAAAATTGCTGATTTCATAATGTTCATAGCCCTCAGATAACAAATGTCTGCGAACGGCATGATACATTTCTCTTTCATATGCCTGCGGCATCAATCGCTCGATCAAGTCTGCATATTTTTGTTCAAAAACCGTTCCTTCTTCTATAGATAGAGAGTAAATCGAAATATGTTTGATTCCTTTTCGAATCAACGTATCCGTGTCAGAAATAACTTGTTCTATTTTTTGATTGGGAAGACCGATAATCAAATCACAAGAGATGTTCGTAATGCCTGCTTTTTGGATTAAATTGATCGCATCTATAGCCTCTGAAGCAGAATGTGCTCTGCCCATACAGACAAGAAGTGCGTCATTGAGAGATTGGACGCCAAGCGATACTCTGTTGCCGCCGGCGGCAATGAACGAGCGCAGAAAATTGTTGTCCACTGTGTTCGGGTTTATTTCTACCGAAATTTCGGGGTCAGAATCAAAACAAAAGAGTTGACGTGCAGCATCAACAATTCGGAAAATCTGTCTTCCCGAAAGTAATGATGGAGTTCCACCACCGATATAGAGTGTCCGAAGTGGCTGCAACACATCCGAAGAATCAGTTGCTCGGAAACTAACGAACATTTGCATTTCAGCAATGAGTGCGTCGACATATTTATCAATATCCGCTTCTTTCCCCGCAAAAGAAGTGAAATCACAGTAAAGGCATTTGCTTGCACAAAACGGAATATGGATGTAGGCCGACGTTACACAACTCATTGGTGGAATCCCAGTATTTCGCGAACTGCATAATCCACCGCATGAGAAAAACGTTCAAAACTTGGCGACTTGTTCAATTCAGGATCCATGTATTGAGCTATCCTTTCGGCCCACTCGCTTTTGAGTTGTCCTACCGCCGGATAACCGATTCGAATGGTACGATCTGCACGTTCTTTCAATATAACGCGACAGAGCGTCTCCCATGTCCCACAAATACTATCCTGCTCGTATTTATCAAGTGTCACCACATCCGCATCCGGGTACGCAGCAAGAACTGCCGCCCTGTCCGCGAGCAGCCAAGACTCCATTTCTTCTACGCACACTCCAATGACATATGTTAGATTTGGAGCATTTTTTTGGCACGTACTGCGCAGTCGGTTAAAAATCTGCGCCGGCGAATGACTGTCCGAATCCATAACGACAAGAACAATTGTCGCCGTGCCGGCATAAACATGCTCATACGCGCGCATTTTAGCAGGCAATAATTCAAGAAGCCCCGACGCAAAAGGACTCGGTCCGGCACTGTCGTTGTCGGGCCACTCACCCAATCCGCGGTGCGGCCGAATAAATACATCGGCAACTGTGTTATATTTTCGGATCATTTTCGGAAGAATATGGTCAAGCACCAATCCCCCCGACCGGTCCTCGGTCAATACTTCTATTCTCATACACACCTTCGATATATTGTCTTGAATCGTTGTCAATCATCAAAATGCCCGGCATACCAAATCGCACCCATCCCAACCCCCTGCTCATACATTTCTACGACAGCCGGATCAGAAGCGGCAGGTGTGACTTCTACAGCACCTTCAAGGTTCTCTGTATCTCTTTTAAATATCCATACCTCTTCGGGCGCGATGGATTCCAGTATATAAGGGTTGTGCGTCGTAAAAATAACCTGACACTCCGGATGACGAATCGAAAATGCGCGCAATTCTGCGGATAAAACGTCAACCATATCGTGGTACAGCCCCATATCCGGTGTCTCTATACAAATCAATGGCCTCGGCTTAAGATCTTCCAGTAAGAGCAAGTATAAGAAAAGCTTGTTCGGACTCTGTCTGAAGCTTTCCGGAAGTTTGTCCTTCAACTTACCGACACTCGGAATTTTACCATAAATTCTTTCGGTTAAGCGCTCAAAATGATCCGGTCTTTCTATACGGATGTAATCAAGCACGTTTTGAACGTTCGTGCCATAACTGTCGAGATGTTTGTGTCCACCCGGAGCAACTGCCGTCCGTGTACCATTACCGTTGCTCGGCGAAGAGAATTTGCAAAAGTACCATCGAGAAATCTCATAAAAGATGCGACTGAGTAGTGGACACTGAGGCATACTGCCGTAAGTGCGCAAAGCCGAAAATCTCGAGTCCGAAATTTCTGCTTCGCTTTCTTCATTGCGAAAACGAACGATACCCTTACCGTTCCGAACACCCAATACGGTTCGTAACAAAGAGAAATCTTCACCGGAATATACATCAACTTGTTCATGGTTGTATGATGGTCGCCCATGCGCATCTGCCGTAAGAGAGAAATGGTAACTCAAAAGCGCGGTTGTCATATTGTATGGCGTATCTTTTGCATTAATCTCAAAACACATTTCAAAGTCGATGGGTTTATCGACGTTCGCAACAAGATGCGTAAAGCCCTTTCGACCACGAATCACGGAGGCTTCTGCACAACCTTTGACCGTCGAATCGGAAATAAACGACAATATATCAAGAAATAGACTTTTACCGGTCTGATTGCGACCAATCAATGCATTAATGCCGGATAAAGGGAATGCGATAGGTGCGCCCGAAGATAGTGATGCCGAATCCTTGACCAGACCCGACTGAAAATCCTCTATCAAAGCGCCGATTTTGTCTTCCAGAAATATTGAGTAGTTATTAATCTTGATGCCAAGAAGCAATATTCTCACCTCCTATGGAGAAAAAGGAGCTACTTGAGCTCCTTTTTGTTTTTCTGAACCTTGACGAGCATTTCCGTAAGATTATTCTCTATATCAGAGAGACGTTGTCTTGCGTATTCTGTTGATGCAACACGCATTTCCCAGGCCGTCTGATTCGCTTCCTCAATCATTTTATCCGCTACAGCACGTGCCTGCATAGTAATTTCGTGTTCATCAATCATCATAGCGGATTGCTGTTCAGACTCTCGAAGTATGCTCTCAGCCTTCTGTCTTGCGCTTGCTACCACTTGACGATTCTGCTCCACAATCCATCGAGCCTGACGAACTTCCTCCGGAAGCGCGTCTCGGATTTGGTTAATCCAGTACAATACATCTTGTCTATCAACAATACAATTGTCGGAAAATGGCAACCCCTTCGCCTCCGAAACGGTCGACTGAAGCTGATCCAGCAAATCGATAATATCTCCTTCACCGGATCGATACTGACGTGGCATATCTGGCATACTATTCCCCTCCATTAATCCCTCTTGATCCTTTCCGAGATTGTTGTTGCAACAAAATCAACGATACTCGGCGAAACCATACGAGAAATATTACCGCCGTAAAACGCGACTTCCTTTATAATTGTTGAACTCGTAAAAGCAAGATCAGCACTACACGGCAAAAGAATAACATCGTATTCCGGCAATAGAAGTTTATTGGCAGCTGCCATTTCCGCTTCATTCCGAAAATCTGATTCGCTTCTAAGTCCTCTGACGACCGCAGCCGCATCGACCTTAACAAACAAGTCAACTAAAAGCGAATCGTGCGTAATCACTTCAATCCCTGGTGTACCCTCAAGGCATTTTTCAGCCATCATCTTGCGTTCCTGCGAAGTAAAAGTAGGATGCTTGACGCTGTTGTTCATTACCGCAACAACCAACCGATCACAAAGTTTCGTCGCTCGCTTCGCAATGTCAAGATGACCCAGAGAAAACGGATCAAAGCTTCCCGGAAAAACAAACGTCTTCAAAACAGCCCAATACCCCCAACTTCATAATATCTGATAAAATGTTAGCATTGTACTTCCGTACTTACAACGTCTGCTCAATGTCAAATTGATTACAGTTTCATCAAACAGATCGTCTGATGCGTGCTCTACAATCAACACGCCGTCTTTGGCGAGAATGTTATATCGACTCAACTGTTCCGCAACGACAGCCAACATTTTCTTCGCTTCTTGATAGGGTGGATCCATAAAAATGACGTCGAACGTTTCTCCGTTTTCCCCGATTCGACGTAGTGCAGATCCAATATCTCCGACTACAATTTCTGATACGTCAACCCGTCGCGCTTTTGCAATATTATTTTTTATTGCCGTGATGCTCTCGCGATTTTTTTCGACAAAAACTGCCTTTAGCGCACCTCTACTCAAGGCTTCCAGACCCATTTGCCCGCTTCCGGCAAACAAGTCTAAAAACGAGGCGTTCGGCACACGCATCTGAATAATCGAAAATAAAGACTCTTTCACCTTGTCCGTAGTCGGACGCGTGCGATCTCCTTTGGGTGCACTTAAGACCATTCCCCTATTTTCACCTGCAATAATTCTTGGCATGTCGTCCTCCGAGTGTTCTTGTCGCAATAATAATCAAAGAGACGATCGCCCTCGAAACGCACCGTATTTCAGTTCGAAGAGTGCTGCCAAGTCATCGGTTGACCCCGCGCCTGACTCTGAGATAAGATCAATATACGCTTCAACTTGCTTGGAAATACGCTGCATTTTGGGCATATCCGTATGATAATCAGAAAAACGAAGCGCCGGCAAACCATGTTGTCTCGTGCCGAAAAAGTCTCCGGGACCTCGAGTTTCAAGATCCTTTTGTGCTAATACAAATCCGTCGGAATTCGAACACACAAAGCGCAAGCGCTCCATGATTTTATCCGATTCTGCAGCGCTTTTAAGAATACACACCGAACGATACGACCCTCGACCCACACGACCTCTCAATTGATGAAGCGTCGCCAATCCATAACACTCCGCATTTTCAATGACAATTAATGAAGCATTCGGATTATCTACACCAACTTCGACAACCGTCGTACAAATAAGCAGATCGACTTTTCGGGATAAAAAATCATGCATGACGCGCTCCTTGTCGTCCGGCTTGAGCGCACCGTGTAACAGACCGACACGATAACCAGAAAAACGCCCCTTAGATAGAGTCTCATAGAGCTCCACAGCGGACACTTTGTCGCTCTCTTCATCAGACTCAATCGATGGGCAAACATAATAGACCTGTCGTCCCTCTACTAATTGCCGCGAGACGATGTCATAAACGCGATCCTCATCGGACTGACCGGCCAGGTATGTCTCAATTTTTGGGCGCCCGGCAGGCGCCGTAGTGATGTTGGATAAATCGAGGTCCGCATACACAATTAACGCCAGTGTGCGCGGAATTGGTGTGGCAGACATCACCAAAGTATGTATATCTCTCCCGCTTCTCTGCAACAATAGTGTTCGCTGCCGCACACCAAAACGATGTTGCTCATCCGTCACAAGAAGCGCAGGCATCTTGAATTCGTTTTGTTCCGACAAAACCGCTTGTGTTCCTATTAGTATCCGTGTTCTGCCGGACGATAAGCGCTCTCGAATCGCCTTTTTTTCGGAAGCAGAAGTGCTTCCGAGCATCAAATCAACTGAGAAATCGTCGTCTGAAAACATAGATTTCAAGTTGCGAAAATGTTGTTCTGCTAACACGGACGTCGGAACCATCATGATGCTTTGCATGCCGGCTAAAGCAACCGCATACATGGAAAGTGCCGCAACAATTGTCTTCCCTGAACCCACATCGCCTTGGACCAGTCGGCTCATCGGCCGCTTGTTCGCCATGTCCGAGACGATTTCATTAATTGTCCTCTTTTGGTCCACAGTCAGTTTGTAAGGAAGTGAATCGACTTTTCTTTTAAAAATCATCGCTTTCTCTCGATCCATTCGAATCGGATACGCGCTATTTCTTCCGGCCTTTTTCCGCTTCATCAAAGAGAACTCTGCCAATACAAGGAATAATTCTTCATACGCCAATCGATCTCGAGCTGCTGCCAAAGCATTCTCGTCTTTTGGAAAATGAATCGAAGCATAAGCCTCAGCCAAATCGACCAAACGCTCCTCACGTACAATGTCATCAGGCAGAATATCAGGAAGACTTGAATAGATTTGTGGTAAGCACTCCTTTACATATCCTCGAATCGCTGCTTGTGTCAGACCTTTAGTCAATGGATAAACTGGCAGGAGCGATAATTCATCAATAGAATCAGCCGGCCGAAAGGCTGGGTTTACAATTTCAAAAAAACCGTTCTGTCTTTTCACTCTACCGTATAAAAAAAAACGGTCGCCTTTACGCAACTTATCTTTGTAGTAGGGTTGGTTAAACCATATCGCCTTGATAATATCCGTTCCATCAGATAGCATGGTGCTAAGAGTCGAAAATTTGCCTTTTCTGCGCAGTGACGGCACCCGAATCACTTCGGCTTTAATCGCCTGATCCAAGCCATTCTCAAGCGAAGAGATTGCCTTGATATCCGCCCAGTTTTCGTATCTGGTTGGCATATGATTAACAAGATCATATACGGTATTAATATTTAGACGTTCCAACAGCCCAATACGATGGGGCGTTACTTTGCAATACTTTCGAACCGGTTGCCATAGCAAGCTCCAGTCTCTCGAATTATCGCTTTCTTTCCTGGCTACGCCCATGTCTGCATACCTCAATCAGTGCACAAGAATTACATTTTGGCGAACGAGCCGTGCATAAAGCGCGACCGTGCGCAACAAATCTATGTCCCAGTGTAATCCATTTGTCTTTAGGTATGCAAGACGCGAGATCCTTCTCAACACGAAGCGGCTGATTACTATCGGTAAATCCCAGCCGTTTAGCAACTCTCATACAATGTGTATCGACAACGACAGCAGGAATTGAAAAAAGCTCGCCGCGAATCAGATTGGCCACCTTCCGTCCGACACCGGGCAGCGACTCAAGATCTTCTGACTCCACCGGAACTTCCCCATTATATTTTTCCACGAGTATCGATGAAGTATTGATGATATTTCTCGATTTTGCATTATAAAGGCCACAAGTCTTTATGTCCTGAGCCAGTTGCTCTTGCTCTGCCTCGGCAAAAGCGGCGATGGTCGAATACTTGTCGAAAAGAGTTCGAGTGACCTCATTGACACGTTTATCCGTACACTGCGCCGATAAAATCGCACGTACCAAAAAATGAAAATGATTGTCATCAAAATCCAACGAACACTCGGCAAGCGGATACATGTCTTCAAGAGTCGAAAGAATTTTGCTAGTTTTTGTCTTTGACAGCATTTTGCTCCCTCTTGCCGGCACCGCTTATTGTAAAGACAAAAGCAGCCCCCCCCCATTCTTTTCCTGTTTGAACATAAATATCCTGATTATGCGCATGCAGTATTTCTTTGCATATATAAAGCCCGAGCCCCGAACCCGATTCCGTTCGCGATTTATCGATTTTGTAAAAACTGTCAAAGATTCTCGTTCTATGCGATTCCGGCACGCCTTCTCCGGAGTCTTCGACAGAAACAGTGATGAGATTTGTTTTTGATTCGTAATAAGTACTAATCGATATATTCCCGTCTTTTGGCGTAAATTTGATGGCATTGGCCAATAGATTATAGACGACGCGCATAATCGCTTGTCTTTCTGCTGAGGCCAACAGCCGACCTTTTTCGTCTTCAAACAAATCAACTTGAACACCAAGATTTTTGTCATATAGCTGCTTTTCGAGGGCTGTTAGTGTCTCTCTTATTAGTTCATTGATATCAAATACTTCGTAACGGGTCTGACCCGATTGTCCAAAAGAAGTGGCCTCACTCATCATATTCGTCAGGTTCTGAATGCGCTCCACCTCAGTTTTGATAATTTGCATATAGTGATTACAGCGATCCGGAGGAATGGTTCCATCCATGATTGCCGTCAAAAAACCGTTTATTGAAGTCAGTGGAGTTCTCAAATCATGAGCAATACTTGAAATAAAAACGCGGCGATCCGATGCTTGACGCTCCAATTGCTCAATCATGTTATTAACGGTATGTACCATATTTGTGATTTCGTCTGAAATCAATACCTTGAAGGGCGAGTCCCCCGGTGCTTCGTTGATATCAATTCTTCGTGTCAAATCCCCACGAGCGACGCTTCCGGCAACATCCGAGAGCAAACGAATCGGACGAACAATCGATCTTGTCATCAACATAAAAAGGAGCAGTGCCAAGACAAAAGAAATGGCAAGAGGCATCGCCAGAGCACTCGACAGCATCTGAAATGCTTGATTGTCAACATCAATTGGTTCGTGGATGATTAAGAATTGACCGTAGAGGTTAAGCTTAATGGCAGCCGTCACCCAAACTGACTCGGGATCAGAAAAAAAACCACTCCCGGTCGCCACGTATCCTTTATCTTCTCCGGAGGAGATGATCTTCAACAAGATGTCATCGGGGATGTGAAAAAATGATCCCCGCTGTTCAAGTTTCGAAAGCACTTCTTTAGGCAATGCCGTTGAATACTCAATTCGACCGTTCGTGTCAACAAGCCAAACCACACAGTTTTGAGACATCGCGTTTGCCTCGATAAAATTATGTTCGTTGAAGGATAAATCGACACCGCCGATATCTACATTTTCTTCAACGCGAATCCTGTCGAGACCGCTTGCCATATTACGAACCGTGAGCATGACGTTCTTTTTCTCAGTATTAATAATTGAGGCCGAAACGCGCTGGAAATAAACAAACGAAAGGACAGAAAATACAAGTACCGTAACTAAGGCCAGCGACAACACTGTGCGAAAATATACCGAACTGTTGCTTTTCTCAGCCATTTATGACACGCTCGCCGCCAACATCAATTGCTGGCTTCAAACTTATAGCCGACACCCCAAACCGTCTTGATTTGCCAATTGACGTCCCTGTCAGGACTCTCAATTTTCTCGCGGATGCGTTTGACGTGTACATCAACTGTGCGAGACTCTCCGTAAAAATCATATCCCCATACATTTTCAAGCAATTGCTCACGAGTAAATACTCTGTTCGGATGCGAAGCCAAGAAAAATAAGAGTTCAAGCTCCTTTGGCGGCATCTCTGTCTCTTTTTCATCAACTAATACCACATATCTTGCTTTATCGACCGTCAAGCCTTTATATTGAACAACTTCAGCATTTTCCGGTTGTTCGGGAACAGCCGCAGGAACGTCATCTTTCTTTTCGACACGACGCAAAACTGCTTTAACTCGAGCAAGAAGTTCTTTAGGCTCAAACGGCTTCTGCACATAATCGTCTGCACCAAGTTCAAGCCCAACCACTTTATCAAGGGTATCCGTCCTTGCCGTCAGCATAATAATCGGAACATCCGATGTCTTTCTGATTTCGCGACAAATATCATATCCGTCCTTGCCCGGCAACATCAAATCTAATACGACAAGATCCGGTTTCGCGGCCATAAATGTATCGACCGCCCGGTCTCCGGACAAGCAACTGATAACGGCAAATCCGTCTTTATCAAAATAGAGTCTCAAAACCTCAACAATATTCGGGTCATCATCGACGACTAGTACTTTTTTCATTTCAAATACCTCACTTCTTGCTCAGCATTTGCGTGAGCTCTTCCATAAAAGAATGCACATCTTTAAATTGGCGATAGACTGACGCAAAACGAACGTAGGCCACTTCGTCAACATCTTTAAGACGCAACATTACAAGTTCCCCGATGTCTCCGGAGGAAATTTCTCTGTTTGGTGCGCTTTGTATGCGAGCCTCGACGTAAGTTAATATCTCGTAAAGTTGATCGTTCGATACGGGTCGCTTTTCACATGCCTTCAAAAGTCCGTTGAGGATTTTATCTCTCGAAAACGGCTCTCTCGTCCCATCTTTTTTGATAACAAGAAGCGGTAGCGACTCGATTTTTTCATAAGTAGTATAACGGCCGCTACAGCCGATGCACTCTCTTCTTCTTCGAATCGCCGCACCTTCTTCGGCAGGCCTTGAATCAATCACTCGATCTTCGTCATGTCCACAAAAAGGGCACTTCATATCTTACTCTTCCGCATTATCGTTGTCGGTCAGAAACCAAGGCAAAACTCGATTTTTCTTCTCAGGAGCACGCGGCGAAGGCGCCTGTTCCGCTTGAGGCGCAACCGGTCGGGTTGGCTTCGAAGGCGCAACATTTGGCTGAGGACGTCCGGTCGGGCGCTGTGCATTAGGATGCACTTGTCCTTGCTGCGGGTATGGCGCATACTGCGGTTTTTGCTGAGGAGCTGCCTGGCTTGGTGCCTGTTGAGGCGCCGGTGCCTGACCGTGTCCGGGAGCAAAATTCGAAGGCGGAGCAGAACGATACGGCTCAATCGGAGGATAACCCGCTGAAGGAGCGGGCGCGACCTTCGTATCATCATTCTCTTCCGGCGGATCGCCAAAGAGGAATTGCGGCACCTCGGATCTCTTGGACTTCGGCGCAACTGCCGGTGCGGGCGCTGTTGCGCGATCAAATAAAGATCCGCCGCTTGAACGCGCCGGCTCACGAACCGTGACCGGTGGTGTATTTCTGGATATCGTGGATGTTGTCGGTCTGAATCCCGAAACGATCTCATCATTATCAAAACCAGAAGCGATGACAGTAATCATAATCTCGTCTTCAAGAGTCGGATCAATGACCGCGCCGACAATAATATCGGCATCACTCGACACGGCATCACGAACTACAGAAGCCGCTTCATCAATCTCGTGCAACTTCATGCTACGTCCACCTGTGAAGTTGAGAATAACACCTCGAGCCCCTTCAATAGTCGTATCTAAAAGCGGGCTGCTGATGGCCTGTTTCACAGCAACTGACGATCTATTCTCACCGGAAGCGCGTCCGATTCCCATATGGCATATACCCGCATCCGTCATAACACGACGAACATCCGCCAAGTCAAGATTAATGAGTCCCGGGATAGCAACAAGATCGGAAATACCGGCAACACCAAACTTAAGAACCTGATCTGCCATGTTAAAGGCCTCGTCAATGGATGTATCTTCATCTGTAATTTCAAGCAATTTATCGTTGGCCACGATTATAAGAGAATCAACGTACTTCTCAATTTCACGAATACCTCTTTCCGCATTCTGCATACGGCGAGGTCCCTCAAAACGGAACGGACGCGTCACGACGGCAACGGTCAGAATTCCTAATTCTCTTGCAATCTGAGCGACTACGGGAGCGGCTCCGGTACCGGTGCCGCCACCCATTCCGGCTGTAATGAAGAGCATGTCCGTCCCTCGAATCGCTTGGGCGATTTCGTCTTTAGACTCATCAGCCGCCTTTTCCCCAACCGATGGGTCCGCACCGCAACCCAAGCCGCGAGTAATCTTCTCGCCAATCTGAATGCGAGTCTGTGCCTTGGAACGAGCCAATGCCTGATGATCTGTATTAATTGAAATAAAGTCTATGCCCTGAACGGCACTGTCAATCATTCGGTCAACAGCATTGCATCCGCCGCCTCCGACACCAACAACCTTAATGGCTGCAAAAGGTTCCTCTTCGAGCGAAAATCCGAGTCTGTAATCTGACATGAAAGGAGTCCTCCGTATAAATTCATTTGGGTTAAGACTGGTATTCAAAAACTCTTGTTTTGTAGTATTCTTCTCGATTCTACACTAAATGTAGTGGTCAAGCAATAGAATTTGACCTAATGTTTCGTTTGTGTTACAAAATATCGTCATCTTCAGAAACGGCATCCTTACCACCTTCTTTCTGCGCCTTTTCAAGCCTCTTGTTATCGTAATAATCCAGTAACAATTTACGAATGACGACCAAGTGACAGTACATCTGATACCCAAACGCAAACATTGCGGCATAGCTGAGCGGAATCTTGAGTTGCTCTCCGATTGATGTCAAAACCAGGGCAAAAATACTGTTCATTGTTAACCCTGCCAGAAAGGACCTCGTGTCGAAATTCCCCTTCAAACTTGCCTTCGCGGCACCAGTCAGAGAACACAGCATCGATAGCACAAGAATTGCAATGTATGGCGCATAAACTTGTGGAATATCAACGTTAACAAAAAAACCTATGATTAGTCCGATAATCAGTCCGAGCAACGGCAACATTTTTGTATCCTCCTATTACCTCAGTGAGTACTGTGTCCCTGCCATGTCTAAAAGCGTGCCTTGCATGTCGTCAAACGCATTTGTCGACAGAGCATGCCTCAACCAATTCATGTCATCTTTAAGATTTTTCAAACCTCCAATTTTCACGGCAATCGACCGCGCTGATTCAGGTAAGTCAACCGTCAGAAAAATTGTTTTACTATCAACGTACCGAACAGAACGAACACACTTCATTAATTGAAAATCTTTATCAGCGACATTCGATTGGTCAGCATCGATTACGGCTCCGAATACCACAATACATAAATCGAATCCATCTTGATTATCCATAACAATTTTCTCGCCGAGACGCGCGCTGTTCACCGGCAACCCGAGCATCAAGGGCACATCAGGATGATCGGTCATCGGCTCCATTTCAACAACCGTACCTTTTCTGTCAACAACTGCATAGCCATCCGGCAAATCGATATATGCTATTTTTTGCCTCTCGGTAACCTCAACCGTTACCTTAGATGGTAACGCAAACCGCACTTCAACAGACTCAATATACGGAAATTTTGCACTGAGCTTATCTTCAATTTCACCGTATCTTAATCCGATGACTTGAATAAAACCTCCACTGATATTCGAAAATAGATGATCGTCCATTTCGAGACCCATCGCAGAAATCAGTTGTTCATTCGACACCTCCTTCGTGCCTGTAATCACAATCTCTTTCACATAAAACGAAGGTAATATCAAAACAAGAAAAACGCCAACTAGAAGTATAAAAATGAGCAACATAAGTATCAGTGCTCTATTGCTGAACACCCCTCGTCCTAATCGCTTCTTTGGATCCGAAACCAGAACTTTCGGTATCCTTCTCTCGTTTTCTGACTCTTTCACTGATTGACCACTTTCTTGATTACATCCAAAATTCTATCTACAGCGTCAGCGACGTAGAGGGCTTTTGAAGCATCTCGAAGTTTGTTCGCCTGTTCAGGCTCATTTCGCAGTTTTTGAATGATTTCAAGTATCTTGTCTGCCGATAAATCTGCATCAGCTATCATGTATCCTGCATGATTTTCCACAAATACCCGAGCATTATATGTCTGATGATCACCGGCCGCATGTGGGTATGGGACAAATACCGCCGGAACTCCGAGTGCCGCAACTTCCGCACAAGTGACCGCACCTGCTCGGCAAATAATTAAATCAGCAGCATCCATATAAGTTTTAGTATCGTCAATATACTCCATAACCGTCATATTCAATTCTTCAATTTGATATTTCTCGCTGAGCGCTTTATGTTGCTGCTTTCCTGAAGACAGCACAAGTTTGACCGAATCTTCAGAGCACAACAACTTTGATAATTTTACCATCGCTTCATTGAGCGTTTGAGACCCAAGACTTCCGCCCATGCAAAGTACCAGATATTCGTTATCAATGCCGACTATATTGCGTGACTCTGTGCGGTCAGAATCGTGAAATGCAGATCGAATCGGATTTCCGGTAAATACAACTTCATTTGCCGCAGGAAAAGTGGCTTCCATGTTCGGAAAACCGGTACAGACTGCGCTAACACCCTTAGACAGCGTCCGATTTGCGCGACCTGCAAATGCATTCTGCTCGTGCAATACGACAGGAATTTTTTTCTTTTTCGCCGCCGAAACCAACGGCCCACATACATATCCACCCGTCCCGATGACGATGTCCGGCTGATATTGATCAATTAGCGACAGGCACGTTTTACGTCCTGCACAAAAATCACCGACGGCCCGAATCAATTGCTTCGATGGTTTTGACGGAAATCCGCTTGCGCGTATTGGGTGAAATGTATAGCCGTTGCGCGGCACCAATGTGCTCTCAAGCCCGCGCTCCGTGCCACAAAATGCAATCTTTGCATCTGGCCATTCGACACGAATTCGGTCGGCAATTGCGATCGCCGGATTGATGTGTCCGCTCGTACCGCCACCGGCGATCAGTGCAGTAATACTCATCTCTTAACCTCACTCATAATGATTGTCTTTTTTCGCTTAACACCGGAACGAGACACAGAAAGTATCATCCCGACAGCTATTAAGAAAAATACATTCGCTGAACCGCCTGCGCTAAAAAAGGGCAAAGTGACACCTGTCGGTGGGATTGCACCGATAGCGACGGCAATATTCAGAAAAGCCTGAATTGTAATCAGAGATGTGTATCCGACAGCTAATATTCTTGAATAAACATCCTTTGTCCGCCAAGCAATCGCCATGCCTCCAACAAAAAATGCCCAAAACAAAAGAATGATAGAGACACCGCCGATAAGCCCAAGTTCCTCACAAGCAATCGAATAAACAAAATCATTATGAGCCTCGGGTAAATACATGTATTTTTGTCGGCTGTTTCCAAAGCCCACGCCGCGCAACCCACCTGAACCAATCGCTATCGTCGATTGTTTGTTTTGGTATAGCGCGCTGTCGTCCGTAGCTGTTTCTTCCTCGTAATCCGCCTCAGTGCTGTCATCTTCATCGCCTGTCATCGTTTCGAAAATATTCAATCTCACAAACACGTGCGCAAAGTTCTTCTCAATTTTGTCCTTCTGAGATTCACTTGACACAAGATAGAATGCCGAACCTAATACAATAAAAGTAATCAAGACAATGCTACCGCCGTAGAACCATGATTTAAGCTTTATTCCCGAAACAAGAAAGCAAATCAGCGTAATGGCTGACAGTATAACAAAGCTCGATACATGTGGCTGCATCAGTACAAGTAACAGACAAATTGCAATAATGGAAATCGGCAACACAATGTCGATAAAACTGTCAAAAATGTCTTGCCATTTCGGGTTTCGCGTCAGAAGTTTACCGGCTTGCCTCATCCGAATAACAAATGAACGATAACCCGCTATTGAAAAGACCAACGCCACTTTAACAACTTCAGAAGTCTGAAATGACCTTGTGCCGATTTCTATCCAACGACGTGCACCATGCAGAGCCATTCCAAATTGCCATGTATACACCAGCAGCGCAATCGAAACGGCCATCGCAACGATGACCAGCGATATTCGGTTGAAGGTCCTAATTGGAATAAATAGCAGAATAGCAATAAGCACAACACCGACAAATGTCATCTGGCCTTGAAACACAACAAAATAGAGAGGATTTTGCATTGTATTATAACCAACGGAAATGCTCGCAGAAAACAGCATAATCATGCCATAGCATACCAAAACGATAGTCAACAACAACATGGGTATATTTAATCGATAAGGCGACTCGAACTCAATTCTCCTCGAATCAAAAGACGAAGTGTCAACGTGATTATCGATACTTCTCATTCGCCCGCCTCCGACTCGGCATTCTTCTCGTTCAATTTATCTACCAACTCTTTGGCCAACGTATCAAAACCGAAAGAGTGAGATGCCTTTATGAGCAGCGCATCACCGGGCTTCAACGAATCGGCCAATACATTCAATACGTCCATTTTGTCTTCGCACAAAATAACTTCTATATCTTCTGATACGCTAAGAACACCGTTCAAAAACGCATTTTTATTCGGCCCGCAAACCACAATCAGTGACAACCCCGATTTTGCTGCGGCGACTCCGGATTCATAATGAAAGGCCTCGGCATAATCACCCAGTTCCAGCATTCCGCCAATCGCTGCCACACGCCTCGCATTGGGAGCCCATTGCTTTAGACTCTCAAATGATGCCGTCATGGACTCCGGCCCGGCATTATAAGCATCATCGTATATGGAATATTGATCCATTTTAATGAGTTTACCCCGTCCGTCGAGTACGGATAAACGCGCCAGTCCGTCGATAATCGATGCTGCCGGTATCTGAAGGTGCATCGCGCAAAGTATGGCTAGAAGCGCATTTTTGACTTGGTGCTGCCCGACAACATTGAGCCTGCAACGCAGGCTTTGATTGTCTTTTGAAGAGCGATAATCCACTGTAAAATCCGTGCCGTCTTCGAGATAATTTACGGAGCACAACTTCACGCTTTCATTTGCTGACAGTGCCGCTAAAATCTCATTTTCTTCAGAAGCATTCGTCACCGCGACGCCAAGTTGACTCCAAGATCTATGTCTAAATTGAAAGAGGTATTCGGTCAGCATTGTGTCATCACCGTTAATCACGAGCATCTTTTCGTTAATTAACCCCTCGCATATTTCAAGTTTCGCTTCCAGAATTGCTTTTTTACTCCCTAAGCGCTCAATATGCGCGACGCCAACATGACTAATTACAGCGATATCCGGCAGTGCGATGTGCGTCAAATAGGATATTTCACCTTTAAGTCGCATGCCCATTTCCAAGATAATCAGTTCAACGTCTTCAGGCGCAGATAGAATGGTTAGAGGCAGACCGATTTCATTATTATTGTTGGCTACAGTCGCATAGGTCTTCATGCTCTTTTCAAATACCGATTCAATCATCCGCCGAGTCGATGTTTTTCCCACACTTCCTGTGACTCCGATGACCTTACACCCTAATCTGCGCCGATAGAATCTCGCTATATCACCTAAAGCGACCGTGGTGTCCGCAACAAGAATAAACGGTATGCTTGCTGGCATACTCAAATGCTCTGAAACCAAAAACAAGGTTGCACCCTTATCGGCAGCCGCCTGACAAAAACGGTGCCCGTTAAATCGCTCTCCCTTTAGAGCGATAAAAAGCGCGCCCTTTTCGATTGTGCGAGTATCCGTACTTATACTCTCAACACAACAGACAGATAATTCTGTTGCTGAACCATCAAAATTAACAATTCTGCCGCCCGTTGCTTTGCAAATTTCCTCATATGTAAACTTCGGCATCTCTACTTCCTGTCTCTTTCCAATTCCAATAACTCGGCCCTTGCAACTTCCACATCATCGAAATGAATCGTTGTGTTCCCGAAAATTTGGTAATCCTCATGGCCTTTTCCTGCTATCAGCACAACGTCATCCGGCCCGGCCATGCGAATTGCCGCGCGTATCGCACGCGTTCTATCTTCCTCAACTATATATTGACCTTCTGTCGTATTAATTCCTTCAAGGATATCCCTGATGATCGATTCAGGGGTCTCATCACGCGGGTTGTCCGAAGTAACAACCGTCATATCGCTATATCGCCCTGATACCTCTCCCATCTCCGATCGCCTTGTTTTCGAGCGATTACCACCACAGCCGAAAACCGCTATAACACGCCCCTTTGCATATTCTCTCAACATCTTGAGGACCGTCTCCAAACTTCCGGCATTATGCGCATAATCGACATATATCGATAGATCCAAATCATTAGGAACAGCCTGCATACGTCCCGGAACGCTGACGTTGAGTAATCCTTGTTTTACCTGTTCGAAGGGGACCCCCATCAGACCAGCCATACTGATTGCACACAATGCATTGTATATATTAAATTGACCCGGAAGTGACAAGAAAACTTCGCCTTCATACCAAGGAGATTTGATGTGAAATTGTGTCCCGGATACCCCACGCTTTCTCTTTGATCGGATATCCGAAGCGATACAATCTGCACCTTCCTTTAATCCGTAAGTCCACACTCGACTTGACGCAGATGCTCGATCAATCACTGAATTGGATACTTCCGTATCCATATTTATCACCGCATGCTCACTTCGATCAAACAACCGAAGCTTCGCATTCAAGTAATCATCCATGTCTTTGTGCTCAATACTGCTGATATGGTCATGGAATAAATTCGTAAATGCACCCGCAAAAAAACGACAATCCGCAACACGCTCGTATACCAAGCCTAAAGAGGAAACCTCAATGACGCATGATCGAGCTCCTGAGTCTGCCATTTGTCTGAAAAAACTCTGGAGGTCATTAGCTTCCGGCGTCGTTCGACTGGCTTTGATTCTCTCTCCGTCAATAATATCAAAAACGGTTCCGACTAATCCAACTTTGGGGTCAGATACCGATAGAATCTCATGAAGCATAAATGTGGTGGTCGTTTTTCCCTTCGTACCGGTCACGCCCAACAACTGTAAAGATCTCGCAGGATAGTCATAATAGGCTTCGCTAATTTTGGCCAAAGCTAATCTCGTGTTGTCGCAAATGACAAAAACGACATCATTGGTCACGGAAAAAGCGATGATTGAGGATTCTTCAAACACATCCTGATCACCTTGAATAAGGATCGCCTTCGCTCCGCTCTTTATAACTTCCGGAATATAGTGGTGTGCATCCCTTGTTGCGCCTCTGATGCAAACGAAAAAGGTCCCTGCTTTCACCTCGCGAGAATCGTATACAATGGAAGATACCGCTACTTTTTCGGCATCGCCAATGATTCTGCAGCTCATGTCTGATAAGATGTCCTTCAGTCTTTTTGTCATATTATTACTCCATCGTTAGTGTAATTACGGCTCCGCACGGGACTCTAATTCTCGTCTTTTCACTCGCTCCAATTGTTGGCTCCGGAGTCGGGTCAGTAGATTGACCTTCCTGACTCTCTTCGCCTAGTGCTGTGCTTTCGCTGCCAGGAGAAATGGGTACCGGGGTCACTGACAATCCTTCTTCCTCATCAATTTGCGCTTCCGTTTCATTGATGTCGGCGTCATTCGGTTGGCCCTCATCATTTTCTTCACCCTCTGCTTGTATCGACGCATCCACAAAACCATACTGAGGATCTTGTGAAACAACAACACCTTGGGGATTCCCGACAATTTCAATGTTTACGCCGGAAAACTGCGCAATTGATATGCAGTCTGTAAGATTTTTACCAACAAAATCCGGCACAGAAACATGCTTCATCATCGTTTGATCGACGACCTCAGATGAATATAACACAACGGTCCCTTTTCGATAAAGTATTGAGATAGAAGGATCTGGATATACCGACAAAACAATGCTGCTATCCGTCATACCTTCTTCACCCAAAATAACTTCGAACTGATTCGCATATAGTATTCGCTTCGCCTCGGCAACAGTCTTTCCGTTTAATTCCGGAATAGCATACTTAATAGTCATTTTTTTGTAATCATCTTCTGTTAACTCTCGAGGCACACCTAGGTATTCCAGCGTCGGTGAAATTATTTGAGCCGCAACCCGCGCAGCAGCGCTCGAACCAAGTTCTTTATCCAGTGGCTTGTTGATAACCACCAAAACCACAATCTGAGGGTTATCAAAAGGCGCATAACAACCGAATGATAATACGTGCATACCGGCATCTTCACCGAGTTCAATGGTTGATGTACTTGTTTTTCCGGCGACGGTATAACCCTCGACATAGCCCGCCGATCCGGTTCCCTCCGCAACAACCGATTTCATCATCTCTTTCACACGATTTGCTGTGTTTTCCGAAAACACGGTCTTCATTGCCACAGGCGCATATTCGTGAATAATATCACCGTTGCGATCGGTCAATGCCTTAACCACCTGAGGCTTCATCAGCGTTCCGCCATTTACCAACGCACAGAAGACATTCGCCAATTGTATTGGGGTAACCGTAGATGACTCACCAAACGACAGCGTTGCCAAATCAACACTCGTCGGCTCACTGTGGAACAATCCCTTTCCCTCCGCCGGCAAATCAATACCGGTAACATCGTAAAATCCAAAATTCCGAACGTACTGATAATATTTGTTAATACCTACACGCATTGCAAGCTGAACAAATACTGGGTTACACGAATTTTCAAACGCTTGCTTCAATGTCTCTGTGCCATGGTTGCCGCCATGCTTTTGTCGCCAACAGGAAATGGTGTGCAAACTCGAAACTTCAATCGGCTCATCGCTGAACATTTCCTCCTCGTAGGTTAGTCCTTCCTCAAGTGCCATGGCCGTCGTTAGCACTTTGAAGGTCGAACCCGGCTCGTACGTATCTGATATCGTCCTGTTTCTCCATACCGAGGACATCAAATGGGAGGTCTTCTCTTCGTCACTCATCAATGACCAGTTTTCTTCAGTCATCGCATAGGGAATGCCTCGCGGATTATTTAAGTTGTAATCCGGAAGAGACACCATCGCATAGACGGAACCGGTATAGGGATTCATAACGATAACGCCAACGCCTTCCTTCGGCTGAAAGGCCTCAAAGGCTTCACGACATGCTTCGTCGGCAATCGACTGAATGGTGGGGTCTATGTTAAGAACGACATTCAGACCGTCTTGTTTATCAATAGTCGTCGGAGGTGAATATGGAAGTGTCCCTTGATTTCTGTCGGTTTCAGCGTATGTATATCCCTCAGTTCCGGTCAATATGTCGTTATAGTATGCTTCGATACCATACTGGCCGATCAATGTATTGTCGCTTTGATCAGCGAATCCGATGACCTGAGCTGCAAAGCCATCATGAACGTAATATCTTTTCGGAACGGAATCAATGCGAATACCTCCGATTTGAAACGTCTCGATGTAAGTTTTCAGGACATCGATTTCACTTCTCGGGCGTTTCTTAGCAATTAGAACATACATCGAGTCTTTTTTGTTGAGATTTTCCAACACATCGGCGTACTCGAGCGAAAAAATCGAAGAGAGCTCCTGCGCAATCATCTCGGTAGTCATTGCCTTATCTTTTAGTGATCGAACATCTTTAGGCGTCACTCCAACGGTGTACTCGTATGTTGTCCCCGCCAGAACATTGCCTTTCGAATCAAGAATATCGCCACGCAAAGGTACATCCTTAACACGATTCCAGTGCATGGACGAGCCCATTAACGCATACTCTTCATGGTGGTTTATCTGTATATCGTATAGTTTGTACACCAAAAATCCAGCAAAAATTGTTCCTGCGATTAACAAGAATCCGACAACCAAAAGTCCATTAATAGATAAAGACGTACCTGAAGGTATCGTCTTAGTCGGTCGCTTATTCTCAAGAGAAATGACCTTGCTTCCGTAATCTCTACCGGATCGCGTGTCGTGATTATTCATCTGTCAGCCCTTTCAGGAAAGTTGCATATAGTAGTTTGCCAAATCCTCCTTGGCTTGTTCAACATCAACAGACGATGCGTATGCTTTGTTATATGCTTTTCCGGATACCAGTTTATCATTTCCCGGCAATTTCAGGGATACCGTTTGATATGCCCCCGCATCTTGCATGCCGAGGCGCTCTGTTGCTTCTACCCGAATTTGATCCAAATCCGCCGCCGCTATCATCGCTTCCTTAAGCTGTGCGGTTTCCTGATTAATCTTCTCGATACGACGTTGCGCCGAATTATTTTGGTAATTCAGTGTCGTAATTTGAGCTTGCATATACAATACTGACGCGAACATCATGGTTGCTATAAAAATACCAAGTATAACGACAAACGCTTCACGAGCACGCTTCAAAGAAATTGTGCGCTCTTTTTGACGATGTTCGAGAAGCAATGCTCTGCAGCGCTCTTTTTCCAAGCGAGCCGCCTCGGCCGCTTTCCTGCGTTGCTCACGTTTGATATCAACCCACATGCCTCCCGAAGCAGAAGTTGAAACATAACTTTCTGCTTGTTTTCGAATTACTGTGTTGCCTGCACCGTAATAAGCGTATTCAATTTCATCCCAATCTTTTAATGCAACGGCTTCCATTCTTCGTCGTTCCTTTCGAAAACTCTGAGTTTGGCACTTTTAGATCTCTTGTTCATTTTCAGTTCTTCTTGCGAAGCAATAATCGGTCTGGTCGTTATGATGCTTCCCATCGGCTTTTTTCCACATATACAAACCGGAAATGATCTGGGGCATGTACATGGCTGTCTCAACAATTTAAATGCGTCCTTAACCAATCGATCCTCGAGGGAGTGGAAGGATATCACAACAAATCTTCCTCCCGGAGACAAAATTTCAGGAACATCCTCCAATAGTTTTTCAACTGCAGTTAACTCCCTGTTCACCTCAATTCGAATCGCCTGAAAGGTCCTTCTTGCCGGGTGCTGTTTTTCTTTTTTCGCTGCGGCCGGCATGGCTCTGCTGACAATCTCCGCGAGCCTCGTCGTCGTCGTAATCGGCTCCTTTTCGCGTTCGCGAATGATTGCTGATGCGATTCGACCCGCGTAACGCTCTTCGCCGTAATTACGAATAATCTTTGCGAGTTCGTCAGCACTATACTCATTGACGATTTCTCTTGCACTGACACGCTGCTCGTAATCCATTCGCATATCCAGAGGCCCCTCTGTCATATATGAAAAACCACGTTCATCCGTATCGAGTTGGTGAGAAGACACGCCTAAGTCCGCCAATACGCCATCTACTTTATCAATGTTCAGTTGTTCAAGGACGTTTCTTATTTCGGAAAAATCGGAACGTATAATCTGCCATGTTCCAACAAAATTCTCCGTCTTCTTCTTTCTTTCACACACATCTAGGGCGGTCGGATCCTTGTCGAGAGAAATCAAAATACCATTTTTCCCAAGTTGCTTTAGTATTCCGACGCTATGTCCACCGCCACCCGCGGTGCAATCCACATATACGCCGTCGGGCTTGATTGACAATGCCTCCATGCACTCCGCAAACAGTACGGAGAGATGCGAAAAATCATAATCCTGTGACATTATATTGTGTGAGGTCGAGTTGCATGACAGCACTTATGGCCTCTTTCTCTTTCTCGTAGAATTCCTTTGAACAAATATCGAGTTTATCTCCGATATTCACGATGCAAATTTCTTCCCCGGGCTCGACTCCGATGTGTTCCCAGAGCTCTGACGATACAGAAATCCGCCCCTGCGAATCGGTGTCACATTGAAGGGCTTCACCGACAATCATTCTCATTACTCGGCGAACATGGGGGTCCATGCTATTCAGTAATTCAAACTGCTCGCGAATTTTTTTAAAACGCTCATCGGTATATACACACAAGTAGCCCGAATCCAAACTCAACGTCACATGCACACTGCGTCCCAGTGTGTCTCTTAGTTTTGATGGAAGAAATATTCTTCCCTTGACGTCAACTTTGTTCGTGAAACGAGCCATAAGTTATCCCCATTATCCCCAGAGTTTTCCCCACACTTCACCACGTTGGATATAAAACTCTCCACTTTTCACCACTTGCTTGTATTCTACACGTTGAAAACTGACAATTCAAGCACTTCACAACAATTCTTGCCAATTGAAACACAAGTGAAACCTTTTTCGAGAAATCCCTCTCAGCAGAAGAGCCATACTGAATGACACCATGAATCGCGCACAATAAAATAACCGCCTCGAAATTCGAGACGGTCACCCACTTCCTTCTTATTTCAAATAATCGTTATGTAGTATTGACACTTCTATATAAAAAGACATAGCTATCCCGTGGAATCACAACCGAGGAGATTTTCGTTCCATCGCAATATTCAAAATAATCCCAAACGATATATAACTGACCATTAAGGACGTCCCTCCCAAGCTGATAAACGGTAGAGGGATTCCCGTAATTGGTAATAAACCGACTCCCATCCCGATGTTTTCGATGAAATGAAATGCAAAACTGCCGGAAAGACCCACAACGATGTATGAATATGACTTTTGACGCGTCTTTGAACCAACATATAAACAACGCGCCAAAAAGAAAAACGCCAGAAATACAACCGCCGTCGTTCCGATAAAACCCATGTGCTCGGAAACGGCTGAATATATGAAGTCCGACTGCTTCACCGGAACTGTGACCACTGTGCCGGTATGATTCCCGATCAACCCGCCGGACGCAATTGCGGTCTTGGACTGAATCAGATTGTACTCTCCATGAGGATCTGACCCGGCAAAAATAAACGACAAGATTCTCGTTTTTTGGTAGGGTTCAAGAAAAAACTGCCACATCAAAGGTAAAAGGACGACGACTGCCCCCGAAATACTTAAGAACAGATATCGATATTTGATACCCCAGACAAAAATCATACACGCCAAAGAAAACAAAATGACCATCGTCGTTCCAAAGTCTGGTTGCTTCATGATCAACGCTACAGGGAGAGCATAAACAGCGATCAGGGCCGCAATGCCTCTAAAATATGGGATTTCCTTGTCCTTGATGGCTTCGAGCAGATATGAAGTGACGACTACCAGTCCGATTTTTGAAAGCTCAGACGGCTGAAAAGTACCTAGAACAGGTAGATTAAGCCACGCATCCGCACCCCATATTTCCATCATCGAAAATCCGTCAATCAAAACCAGAATTAATAGCATCGTTGAAACAGCGTAGGTGATCCATCCGATTATTTTTAGAAAATGTGTGTGAATCAAGCAAATGAATAAGGCCATAGACATGCCTAGGAACCCTGCGATGGCCTGCCGATACAAGACTTGAGGATATCCGTCATATCCCTCCGAAAGAACGCGGTCGAGCACAAAAACACCAATAATCGTCAGTACAACGACCGGTATAAGGAGAAAATAATCCACTGAACGAAAATAATTATTTCGTAGTTGAACGATTCCGGACTTGCCTGATGCCATGCTTAATCCTCTCTCAACCTTGTGGCTCCGAAAAATCTTCTTCGGAAGTAGTTGGATTGGAAGTGTTTGAAACGGAGGCTTCTGCCTGTCTGGCAAAATAAACCGCACTCTTCCAACCCTTGAATTTCGAAAAACATATAAGCGCAATTCCAGTAATTACCATGAGGACCGACGCCACTTGTGAAGTCCGTAGACCCGTGTCTCCAATATAAAGGGAATCTGTCCGCAACGACTCAATAAAAAACCTTGCAATTCCATACAAAACGAGGTATGCCGAGGTGACCGAAAACGCGATTTTTGATTTTTTTCTGATAACAAGAAGCAAACCCAAAATTGTAAAATTTGCTATCGACTCATACAAAAATGTAGGATGAACCGGAAGATTAGGATCAAGTTCAGGATGATAATAAGCTAAATAATCAGATGTTTTCTCACTAATCATGCCCCAAGGCAATTTCGTATTTGTACCAAATGCCTCTTGATTGAAAAAATTGCCCCATCGACCTACGGCCTGTCCCAATGGAATGTAGGCAATCAGATAATCAAAAACATAGTTAATCGGAAGCTTTTTGACTTTTGTGACAATATATCCGACCAAAATCGCTGCAAGAACACCACCGATAACAGCCAACCCGCCGTCATGAACGCGAACGATTCTTATGGGATCTTCTTTATAGTAAGACCACTCCGAAAAAACATAGTACAACCGCGCACCGACGAGCGCTGCCGGGAAACAGAATATAACATAATCAATCACATGGTCCGATGAAAAGGAATACCTCTTTGCTTGCTTCATTGCCATAATCGCACAAGCGCAAAGACCAATAGCAATAATGATGCCGTACCAATACACAGTAAACGGTCCGATTTCAAAAGCAATACTATTAACTCGAATCCCTTCTATGCCAAGTCCCGGAAAATCGACCTCAGTTATTGTATTTAGCGATGCAATCATATTCATAACTCCAATAATCATTTATTCAATACGAATTTTTGCTTATCATAACACATCAACCAAGCGATTGAGAATGGAATCACTTGATGCCATGATAATCCGATGCCACCTTCAAGTCTGCCATGACCTGTTTCTTCAAATGCTCTATGTCCGAAAAAAGAATTTCATCGCGCAGTTTTTCAAGCAAAAAAACCGATATTTCTTGACCGTACAGATCCAAATTCGCATTTAGTATAACAGTCTCAATGGTTGCATGTGTATTCTGACCGTCAACAGTCGGGCGAACGCCAATATTCGTCACCGCCGGGAAGCGCTCGTTTTCGAAGCTTAATTCAGATACATAGACTCCCATTTGCGGCAGTAATCGTACCGCAGAAGGAATAATGTTCGCTGTAGGGAATCCCAAGGTTCTTCCCAATTGCTTGCCTCTCACTACAATTCCGGAATAAGCGATTGGACGGCCCATCAAAATAGCAACTGTCTTCACATCGCCAATGTCCAGCGCTTCTCTGATCCATGAACTTGAAATAACGCGATCTTGGTATAGAACCGGGTCTACAGAAATGACACGAACGTGGTTCTTCTCGCCCCAAGATCTTAACATGGCAACATCACCAACGCCGCCCGACCCGAATCGATAATCGTGTCCGACCACGACAGCCTTAGCGCCCAGTAAATCCATAACAATTAAGTTCAAATAATCGATTGCACTAATTTCTGAAAAGCGCTCCGAAAATGGAAATATCATTATTTCGGACACACCCATCTCTTCAATGGCGCTACAGCGCTCATCCGTTGTTGAGATGAGTCCCTGAAGCGCATTTGTCTTACGCTTTGAAATCGGAATCGACGAAAAGGTCTGCGCCGCCGGACACAAGTCAGACTCTTGTCCTTCACGCAGTAAAATCTCCATGATTTTGCGATGTCCCAAATGCACACCATCAAAATAACCCAGAGCAATAATCCGATTCTTAGTGCGCTCAAACCCCAAAGGTACCGATCCGCCAACAAAGTGCTTATCATCAAAAATATATCGAGTCACTGTGTGTAAAGCATCCTTTCAATTTTGAGTATACTCTCTTCTTCCGATACCCTCGGATAAACGACTGCGACCAATTTCCCTTCAGACATCGCTCGATATCGAGTCGATTCGTCATAACTAGGCCACGCGGATATTAATCGCTCCTCAAAGAGCTGCAGCGGAAGTTTTTTCCCTTGCCGAATTGCATTGGTCTCATCGACACCGACCTCAATTTGAGGTAAATGTTCAACACACAAAAGATCGCTGAGAAACGCCTTCGAAAATTGATCTTGTCTGGAAAGCTCTTCCAATTTATCCAGTGTCACAGCATCTTCAATTCGAAGAGCACCGCATGTCGTTCGCCTGAGTGAAGAAGCATAGGCACCATAGCCTGTAAACTCGCCCAACTCCTGGCAAATAGAGCGGATGTACGTTCCCTTCGAGCAGCGAACACGAAAAACGACAGAAAAGATTGGCTGAACTTCAATGGATAAAACTTCTGTTGAAAATATTGAGATCCTTCGCGGCTTAATATCCACCTCAAGGCCCTTTCGAGCGTATGAATATGCAGGTCGTCCGGAAATCTTTATCGCAGAATACTGTGGCGGTTGTTGAAGACGATCGCCAACCAAGTCATCGAAAAAGGATCGAATAGCCGAAAAATTATTATCCTGCATCACAACCATCTCGTCGTCTGTCGGCGTTCTGCCACCGTAAAAGGTGCCGGTCCGATCCTGCGTATCCGAAAATGCGCCAAATACTGTCTTACATTCATATGTTTTATCGTAATCATCCATATATCGAATCAAGCGTGTTGAACTGCCGACACAGATGGGCAACAAACCCGTCGCAAAGGGATCCAGAGTGCCGACATGGCCCACTTTTTTGACACCTGAAAAGCGCCTGACCAGACTATCCATACGAAAGGACGTGATTCCTTCCGGTTTGTCTGCCAAAATAAGTCCACTAAGTAATTGGTTCTCAACCATCAGCGGCTACTCCGAAAAAAAGGATACTGCTTGATGAATAATAGACTTACATACCTCATTCACTGAAGAATCTCTTACTGTAAAACCCGCTGCCCTATGATGTCCACCGCCGCCAAAAAACTCTGCAAATGCGGCCGAATCAAAAGGCTCTCTGCTTCTGATATTTACGCGTACTTCTCCGTCTTTAGACTCTCTAACTACGAATGAAACGACAACACCCTCAATGTCTCTCAGACTAGATACTAAACCGTCCGCAGAATAATCAGACGCATTTGTATCGCGAATCATCTCCTGCGTCACCGCTGTCATCGCCATTTTGCCATCATAAAACATTCTCGCTCCTGAAAGCGCTTTCGCAATCAAACGCATTCTTTCCACGCTCGTCAAGTCAAAAAGATGATAGGCATTGAGGTATAAATTCGCGCCGGCTTCCAAAAGATCCGCAGCTGCACGAAGTGTATCCGGTGTTGTATTCTGATACGAAAAACGTCCGGTATCCGATTGAATCCCAACCATAAGAAAATTTGCAATCTGCTCATCGAGAAGAGACTTATTAACGCGCGCTTCAATAATTCTAATGACCTGTAATATTAGTTCGGCAGTCGCAGCGGCTTTGGGAACCACTAATCTTGTGCCAACCGCCTCGCCGCTGGACACGTGATGATCAATGACCACTTTAACTGAAGCCACTTCATAAAGTGCTCCGGCTGAACCCATCCTTCCGGCTTCAGAACAATCAACCGCAACCGCAATGCATTGCTCCGAAGCCAAATTATCATGGTTCTCCGGAGAATAGATTCTATAAATATCTTCAGGAATGTCCATAAATGACAAACGCTCAGGAATGGGTTCTTCCAACATAACGCAAGAACACCTACCTGCTTTTCTCAGCACAGCGACCAAAGATAGCGCAGATCCAATGCAATCACCATCCAAACGAGCATGAGGATATACAAAAATAGTCTTACCTGATAAATCTGATGACAAGAGAACTTCTACAATTGCATTGGCAACTTCACTCACGCGACTGATCCTCCCTTATCGTATCATCAATGAGTTTCATGAGGCGCATGCCTCTTTCGATTGAATCATCAATAACGAAATGAAGTTCAGGAGCTACTCTGAGATTAATTCTCTGGCTAGCCTCTCGACGAATGAAGCCGGATGCCTTGTTTATCGCATCCGTAAAATCTTTCTTGCCTTTTTCATCAGTCATAACTGATAAGTAGACAGTCGCATGTGATAAATCCGCAGACATTTTCACTTCTACGACCGATGTCATCACAGGAATTCTAGGATCTTTAATGTCGTTTCTCAATATATCGGCAATCATTTTTTGCATTTCATCACCGACTCGAGCTGCTCTGTCTCTTCGCATATCCAACCTCCCGAATCATTCACGAAAAATTGCGCAACAAGTATTATGTCAGCGCTTAATTTCGCGCATTTCGAAGGCTTCAATTACGTCACCTTCTCTTATATCGTTGTAACCTTCGATGGATATACCACACTCATATCCGGCGTTTACTTCCTTCACATCGTCCTTAAATCGTTTCAGCGACGCAAGCTTACCTTCGTGGACAACAATGCCGGCACGAACCACGCGAACCTCTGAGGAACGAAGAACCTTACCGTCAAGAACATAGGCGCCGCCAATGGTACCAACACTCGAGACTTTGAAAATTTGTCGAATCTCAATATGTCCGAGAATGGCTTCCTCGAATTTCGGTTTCAGAAGTCCCTTCATTGCTGCCTCAATATCTTCGATTGCATTATAAATAACGCGATAAAGCTTAATGTCAACAGCGGCCTCCTTGGCCATTTCGACGATCATCGTTGAAGGACGAACATTAAAACCGATAATTATCGCATTGGTTACATCAGCAAGTGTGACATCAGCTTCGGTAATCGCACCGACAGCACCATGAACGACCTTAACTCGAACTTCCTCGTTAGAAAGTTTTTCGAGAGACTGAATGACGGCCTCAACCGAGCCTTGAACGTCCGCCTTAACAATCAAGTTCAGATCATGAACCTCGCCGGCTGTCAATGACTGAGACAGCGTCTCTAGCGACATACGCGACGACTTTCTTAACTGATCCTCACGCTGTTTCATACGGCGCTTATCAGCCAATTGACGAGCAACTTTTTCATCCGTAACCGCGTAGAAAATTTCTCCTGCTTCCGGTACGTCCGACAAGCCCAAAATTTCAACAGGCATGGATGGCCCGGCCTTCTTTACCTCTGCACCCTTATCATCCGCCATAGCGCGAACACGTCCAACTGTAGAACCTGTGACGACAGTATCGCCACTTCTGAGCGTACCGCGTTGAACCAAAACAGTAGCGACCGGTCCGCGGTTCTTGTCCAGTCTAGCCTCAATAACCGTCCCCTTCGCTTGCTTATCGGGATCGGCCTTCAAATCCATGACGTCAGCAGTAAGAAGAACCATTTCGAGGAGGTCTTCAATACCTTCTCCGGTATGTGCCGAAACCGGAACCATAACCGTTGAGCCGCCCCAATCTTCAGGCAGAATGCCATGAACCGACAACTCTTGCTTAACTTTTTCAACGTTTGCGCCCGGACGATCAATCTTGTTGATTGCGACGACGATCTCCGTATTGGCGGCACGAGCATGATTAATGGCCTCAATAGTCTGAGGCATGACACCGTCATCTGCAGCGACAACCAAAATTGCGATATCGGTAACCTGTGCACCTCTGGCACGCATCGTTGTAAACGCTTCGTGGCCTGGCGTATCTAAGAACGTCATGCGCTTATCATTGAGACGAACTGTATACGCTCCAATTTGCTGAGTGATACCGCCCGCTTCGCCTTTGACTACGGAAGCAGAGCGAATACGATCCAAAAGAGATGTCTTTCCGTGATCGACGTGTCCCATGACAACAACAACCGGCGGACGCGGCTTTAGGTTCTCGTCCGTATCTGCCGTATCGTCGAAGAGGATATCCTCCTCAGTCACCACTAACAGTTTTTCTGTTGTGATGCCAAACTCGTCAGCAATCAGAGTGGCCGTGTCAAAGTCAATTTCTTGATTAAGGGTTGCGAGCATACCGAGCTTCATTAGTTTTTTGATAACCTCTGAAGAACGTTTCTGTATGCCTTCCGAAAAATCTTTAACAGTAATGCTCTCAGGCAACTGAACGTGTGTCAGAACTGCCTTGGGCTGCACTTGGGCGTGGCTATTATTGCCGCGTCTCCTCTGCCCCGAACGACGCCCCTTATGCGCTGCCGGGTAGGAGGCATCTAAAACGGTATCGTCGGATAAAATATCTGTAGCGTCTCGTCCAACAAAAGCGGACGTGACCGCGCGTTGATTACCGACGCGCTTGTCACCTTGAGTACTTGTCGGTCTGACCGTATCTTTCTTGAAATCTTTATTAACGTCTTTACGGCTCTTGTCAATTGCATCTCTTGCTGCAAAATTTGCCTTATCTTTGCTCTTTTCGAGCGTAATAGCATCATCCTCGTCCTTTGGGGCAGGTCTCGAGAAAGGAGAACGCCCCTGACCCGGACGATCCGAAACCGGCCTTTGACCGGGGCCACGTTGACCACCCGGAGCAAAAGAAGCGCCGCCGGGGCGAGGTCCGCCTTGACCATATGAATTACCGCCCGGACGTGGTCCGCCCTGGCCGTATGAATTACCGCCCGGTCGTGGTCCGCCCTGGCCGTATGAATTGCCGCCCGGACGTGGTCCGCCCTGGCCGTATGAATTGCCGCCCGGGCGTGGTCCGCCCGGACCGTATGAATTGCCGCCCGGTCGCGGTCCGCCCGGACCGTATGAATTGCCGCCCGGACGTGGTCCGCCGCCCTGAGGACCGGAAGACGAAGGTCCGCGATCAGAATAACCCTGTCTCGGACGATTATCCGAACCGGGTACATAAGTCGAACGATCTGTGCGAACCGTGTTCGCACGGCTATTCGGTGTGACTGTTCTATTCTCCGGCGCCTTCGCTGATGCTTGAGGCGTCACCGGCTTCGGTTTCGGCTCACTGTCCATCTTTATTTCCTGGGTCAGCGTAGAAACTTCAGAATGATTGTCCGTTTTGGGAAGAACTTCTGCTTGAGTCACTTGTGCGGAGGCAGACACCTGTGACGCAGGTTTATCAGCCGGCTTCTCAACGGCCTTCTCGACAGAAGGCTTAGCAACAGAGGCCGTATCCGTCTCAATCTTCTCGATTGATGTCGTCTCATCAGCCTTGCTTTTTACTTCCGTCTCTTGCTTTGCGGCACGCGATTTCTTGTTTACGCGACCGACACGCAACGTCTTGGTACCGGAAATACCGCTTACAATGATTTCCGGTCCGGTGATATCCATGTCGGAATGTGTTACCGGCTCGGTTTTATCATTTTTACGATCGGTCGAATCCTTTTTTTCTGTCATGTATGCCTCCTCAAATTGTGTACACTTTTAATTTCAATTTACTCTGCCATGGTTCGGATTAACCGATCCAATTTATTCGCTATTTCTTTGCTAAAATTATCGTCTGTAACAGCAACGATGGCTTTAGGGCTTTTACCCAGTGCATCGCCAATGGCGTCTTTTTCAAAAAAACGGTATACCGGAACGTGCTCGTTGTTACAAAGAGATTCAATTTTCTTGGCCGTTCCCGGCGACGTATCCCTGGCAATAATAACAAGTTTTACCGTCTTCTGTCCAATCGACATCGAAACGCCATCGAATCCCGCAACTATCTTTCCGGCCTTTGCCGCTAAGCCTATAAAAGACAGAACTCGCTTCGGCGTCATCTCGGCCTCTACAGGTCGCTCTTTATTGTGTTTCGCAGTCATGTCTTTTCGCCGTTACCTCTGTTCTTCTGTAATCTCAATAGACTTCAAGCGATCCATTGTGTCCGCATCTACCTGTGTCTTCAAGCCTCTCTGCAACTGATTGGCCTTGAGCGCTTGAGCGATACATTTATCGTCTTTGCAAACATATGCTCCCCTGCCTGGCATTTTTCCGGACGGATCAATTTCGGTGCGTCCATCCGGCATCAGGACCACTCGGAGCAATTCGCTCTTGTCTTTGCGAGTCTTACAAGCCACGCACATCCTCTGAGGAACTTTTTTCAAGTTAACCACTCCTTTGTACAAGGCAGTCACCTAGTTGATTGCAGACTGCTTTGCAGATGTCACGATAAATCAGTCAACAGATTTATCTTCCGTGATCGGTTCAATATCATCCTCAGCGACCAATTCAATATCATTCTCTGCGACCAATTCAACATCATCCTCAGCAACTGTAAAATTCGAAATGAATTCATTCTGAAGAATTTCTTGGTATTGAGATTCACTCTTGATGTCAATCTTCCAACCCGTTAATCGGGCCGCAAGACGTACATTCTGACCGGCACGGCCAATAGCCAACGAATACTGATGATCCGGGACTACTACTTTGGCCGCCAAATCTCTTGATCCGTCTTCCTTTGTGTTTATCTCGGTGTCGACGCGAATGACTCTCGCAGGCAACAGAGCGTTGCTGATAAATATGGCAGGATCCTCGTCCCATTCGATGACATCGATCTTTTCTTGTCCGAGTTCATCCATGATGGCTTGAACTCGCGAACCTCTTTGTCCGACACATGCACCTAGAGGATCCACATCCTCATCACGGCTCATTACAGCGATTTTGCTTCTGGAGCCTGCCTCTCGAGCTACGGAGACGATTTCGACAATGCCATTGGCAATTTCCGGCACTTCTTGCTCAAAAAGTTTACGAACCAAATTCGGATGACTTCTAGAAACATACACCACCGGACGGCCATTATGTTCTTCAACCTTGAGGATCAAGAACTTCATGTGCTGATTGAAATTGTATTTTTCATCTTTTACCTGCTCTTGGCGGGTAAGCGTTGCCTCAGCTCTTCCGATATCAACAAATACGAACTTGCTGTCTTTTCTCTGAATGATTCCCGAAGCCAACTCACCGATGCGATCAGAGAACTCTTCTTGTATGCGAATATGCTCAGCACTTCTTAATTTTTGATTGATTGCGCTCTTGGCCGCGATTGCAGCAAGTCTGCCGAGAGACTCGACCGGAATAGTTAAGCCGATGGTATCTCCCTCTTCAAGCTCACTATCAATCATCTTTGCCTCTTCAAGCGAAATCTGAGTCTTGGGGTTATCAACAACAGCACAGACTTCACGTTCTTCGAAAACCTCCATCTCACCTGTCTCGCGATCGATTTCAGCATAGACGTTATCGTTTTGTCTGGCATCTGAAAATTCTCTCTTGAAAGCGGCAACGATGGCCTCTTCAATCGCTATGAAGAGTACCTCCTCATCGATACCTCTTTCTTTGGCCAGAAGCTTAATCGCGCCGATCAGCTCTTCATTCATGTTAAGATCTCCTCTCGATCAGTTATTGTTTATTGAACATAAAAATAATTACTTTAAAAACGAATACATCTTTTTGCAGTAGCGATTTCATCAATAGCGATACGTATGTCTTTACCTTTATAAGAAAAGTATACGTCGCCTTGTTCTACGCGCAATATAGTTCCTTCCATCTTCGCTAGGCCATCTGCAGGAGTCGTTAACTCTATCTCGACCTCTTCTCCTTCATATCTGGCAAAATCTGCCTCAGTGGTGAGCGGCCGATCCAATCCCGGAGAAGACACCTCGAAAAAATCCGGAGTTGTCGGAAGAGAATGATCGAAAATCGGATCTAGAGTCTTACTAATACGCTCGCAATCCTCAATGCCAATGCCGCCCTTTTTGTAAATATATATTCGCAAAAAGTATGATGGGCCTTCTTTCTTATACTCTGCATCCACCAAGTCATAGCCAAGCCCGGAAACCACCGGTTCGGCAAGATCAAAGGCTAATTGAGCAATCTTCGATCGGTTGGCCAATTTGCGTCTCTCCTTTTGCCTTTTACAAAAGAAAGAGCGGGCACAACCCACTCTCTCAAAAAATCCAATACTACAGTGGAATTTTAGCACGAATATGTGGTCTGTGCAATACTCATGACTTTGTCTTTATATAGATATAATATACGATTTTGTGGAAAAGCCGATTGTTTTTTTTATTTATACGCAGATTTATACAAATGTCACAAACAGTTTGTAAAGAGATGCGTTTTTACTATTCAAATTATCCAGATTATAGGTTAGAATAAATTTAATCCCAAAGTTTTTGGGAAATACACATAAGGGAGATGTTGCCAATGATAAGAGTAATTGCAGGTGAAAAAGGGACCGGTAAGACTGCTCAACTTGTCGATGACATCAACGCACAAGCCATCACGGAGAACAACAACATTGTATGCATCGAGAGAGGAAACCGCCTTGACCGCCTTCTGAAGTATCAAGTTAGACTCGTAGATATGAACGAGTATCCGTGTAGCAGCTTTGACCAGCTGCTTAGTTTTATTAGTGGCATTTATGCCAAAGATTTTGATTTAACACATATTTACGTCGACAGTATTTTCAAGGTTGCGCAATCTGAGGAGATGAGCGATTTTGCAGCATTCCTTGATCAACTAGATACATTCCTCAAGGACAAGAGCATTCAGGTCACCATCATTTGCAGTAGTTCTGTCGAGTCTCTTGACGAAAGCATCCGCAGATTCACATGATTTTGTCATTTTTTATCAGGCGGCTTATTGTTTAATACGCCTTCTTTTAGAAGTGAACAATCACTTTCATTAGATTTCTACGAGGGCATCTTCTTCTGAAGATGCCTTCTTTGTTCTATCTCCACAGCATTTCTTGCCAAACCTGTGCAAACCGCTTTTCTTTTCTGCGTCAAAGATATAAGATAAACATGTCTAAGTAACACAAATAAGGGGGTTGTATTATGTTCAAGGAATTTAAAGCGTTCGTAATGAAGGGTAATGTTATAGATTTGGCTGTTGCTGTCGTTATCGGTGCTGCATTCGGTAAAATTATCACAGCTATCGTAGACAACCTAATTATGCCGGTCATCGGCATACTTACTGCAGGCGTTGATTTTGCAGATATGAAGGTCGTTTTACAGCAGGCAGTATTAGATGGTGCAGGAGAAGTGGTTACACCCGAGATTGCAATAGGTCACGGTATCCTAATTAACGCAATCATCCAATTCCTTATCATTGCGTTTGTCATTTTCATCGTTGTTCGTTTCATCAACAGGGCAAAAGACAAGGCCGCTGCTCTTTCGAAGAAGAAAGAGGCTGAGGCACCCGCACCTGCTCCGACAGATGATGTCGTGTTGTTGACTGAAATTCGCGATCTTCTTAAGAACAAATAAGTCGAAGTCCAATGTTTCGTTTCTTTTTCTTGTCGATTTTGGACCAAAGGAAAAGGGGTTCTCCCCTTTTCTTGTTATAAGGCTATAATCGTGATAACGTACGATAAACGGAGGTGCCACAATGAAGCATAATCTTTCCATTCTCGTAGAGAATCACTCCGGCGTCTTAGCACGCGTCGCCAATCTTTTTGCGCGCCGCGGCTTTAATATTGACAGCCTGGCTGTCGGTACAACAGACAATGCGAAGATTTCTCGAATTACAGTTTCTGTAATTGCCGATGAAGACGAGATAGATCAAGTGCTCAAACAGTTGCACAAGTTGCCGATAGTTCTCAAGGTAAAGCGTTTAGAGCGCGATGCCCACATATCCAGAGAACTCGCATTCATTAAAGTCACCTGTGATGATCAGACGCGAACATCCGTTTTGCAGATTGCTGACATCTTCAGGGGACATATCGTTGACGTATCCACTTCTACCGCAACCATTGAGATATCCGGAGATAGCAATAAGATCGAAGCATTGAAAGAATTAATAGCACCTTTCGGAATACTTGAAATGGTTAGAACAGGAACAATTGCCGTAGAACGCGGCGATCGAGTCCTTTCACTTACCGACACGGACAACTGATTCATATTTTAATTTACGAGGAGGCTCTATCATGAAAAAAATCTACAAAGATGCCGAGTGCCAAACACACGCGCTTGACAACAAGACCGTCGCCATAGTTGGTTACGGAAGCCAAGGTCACGCTCACGCTCTCAATCTCAAGGAAAGTGGATACAACGTCATCGTTGCGCTTTACGATGGATCAAAGTCTTGGGCAAAAGCAGAAGCAGCCGGGCTCAAAGTCATGACTACCGCTGAAGCTACCAAGGTGGCTGACGTTATCATGATTTTGATTAACGACGAACATCAGCCTGCAATGTACGAGAAAGACATTCTTCCCAACTTAACAGAAGGCAAAGCATTGGCCTTCGCGCACGGATTCAACATTCACTTTCAGAGAATTGTTCCGCCGACAAATGTTGACGTGTTCCTGATTGCCCCTAAGGGCCCGGGCCATACCGTCCGCGCTGAATACACCATCGGGCGTGGCGTACCTTGTTTGTATGCCGTTTATCAAGACTATACCGGCAACTGTCGTGATATATCATTTGCTTATGGTCATGGCATCGGTGGCGGCCGCGCAGGACTTCTTGAGACCACTTTCCGAGAAGAGACCGAAACAGACCTGTTTGGCGAGCAAGCCGTTCTCTGCGGTGGTGTTTCTGAGCTGATGAAAGTTGGGTTCGAAGTACTTTGCGAGGCAGGTTATGATCCTGAAAACGCCTATTACGAATGCATGCACGAGATGAAGCTTATTGTTGACATGGTCTATCAGGGCGGATTGTCTCGTATGCGTTACTCCATCTCTGATACCGCAGAATACGGTGATTATTGTATTGGCAAACGCATCATTACCGACGAGACCAAAAAAGAAATGAAAAAGGTCCTTCGCGAGATTCAAGACGGCACTTTCGCCAAAAATTGGATTCTTGAGAATCAATGCGGTCGTATGAACTTTAATGCACGTCGCAGACTTGAGACTGAGCATCCAATTGAGAAAGTTGGCAAAGAGCTCCGAGCATTAATGAGCTGGAATACACCGAACGAATAATTTTTTCTTTCTACTTAATGCAAACAAAGGCGCCGACTCATGCCGGCGCCTTATTGTATGTATCTTGTGTTTGAATAAATCCGAGAAATTACGCCTTCCAAAGACCGTGAAGATTGCAGTACTCAAACACTTCTATGTTGCTTGTGTCTTCAACCATGAACGTCGCCTTGGGCGCTTGTCCGGGATTCAAGTATTCGACATAGCACTTTGCTCCGGAAACAAGAATGACAAACTCAATATAATGTTCATCTACCATCGGGTGGTCGACACTGCCAACATTAACCGTAACTCGGTTGCCGTCAACAGAAACCACCGGAACGTGCTTTTCCTTAGCAGCAGTATCGTTCTCGCCGGCTACGAGAAGCTTCATGGGTTGCTCGCAACAAACCAACTCACCAGGTCCTTCGTGAAGTAAAACAACAATGTTTCCACACAATGCACATCTGTAAATTTTTAGTTCCTTAGCCATGTTAGCCTCCTTCAATAAATGCTTCAGCGGTTACAGAATTAATAGTTCGTGGACTGTATTTCAAAGTGCGCCTGAGGATGTGCACAAACCGGGCACATCTTGGGTGCTGCCTTTGCAATGTGAAGATGACCGCAATTGCTGCACTTCCATACAACAACACCGTCACGCTCAAAAACCTCGCCGGCCTCCAAACGTTGAGCCAAAGTGCGATAACGCGCCTCATGCTCTTTCTCAATTTTTGCGACGCCCTCAAATAGAGCCGCAATCGATGCAAAACCTTCTGCTCTGGCATCTTCTGCAAAATTTTTATACATCTCTGTCCATTCGTACTGTTCACCTTCGGCTGCATCTAAAAGATTAGTCATGGTATTCGGCACATCATTATCGTGCAAAGCCTTAAACCACAGTTTAGCATGCTCTCTTTCATTGCCACTGGTCTCGGTAAAAATGTTCGAAATCTGAACATAACCCTCTTTTTTAGCCTTTGAGGCATAATAGCTGTATTTGTTGGTCGCCATTGACTCGCCAGCAAAAGCTTCCAGAAGATTTTTTTCTGTTTTTGATCCTTTGATTTCCATGTGTATCTCCTTAAAAATATATATTTGCAAAGCCAATCGGCTTAATGCACCGTAATTATCTGCAATTTGGACAGGTCCCTGTTGCACGAACTTCAATCGTCTTCATTTCGAATCCGTCAATTTGATCCGGGAAGGAACAACCATCAAGACAAAAATCCGTCACCAAACCGCATTTCTCGCAAAAAAAGTGACCGTGAAAATCAGTATATGCATCTAGTCTTGCTTCACCCTCGTTCGCAATGATTGTACGAATCAGACCAGCGGACGATAGTGCGTCAATCGTGTTGTAGATGGTTGTTTTTGATAAAGAAGGATTGCTTTTCTTCAGATGTGTATAAACGGTATCAACCGTAGGATGAATTCGGTTTTCCAGCAAAAACTGATACACACAGATTCTCTGCGGCGTCAGCCTGATATTTTTCTCGTTAAATCTCTCAATGATTGTATTCACGGATTTTGGCATTTGAACCCACCTTCATTATTGTAATGCTTCCATTATAATAATGTTTACTGATTTTTTTGTCAAATCAAAATCGGGGTTCTAAAAGAAGCCTGCGACCAATCAATGAGTATCGTTACTTCTTCTTTTTCTTCTTTTTACTTTTCTTCTCTTCCTTGAATTTCACTTTGTTTTTCTTCTTGTTTTTCTGATCTTTAATAATATTGCCATCCGGCAACTCCGGGCTTGAAATAATCGATTTCGGCTTAGGCAACATCGGTGTTTTTTTTGTGCCTGACAAACGGGTTGACATTTCCTTGTTTGAAAGAGCTTCACCCCTTGCCTTCGTCTCTGCGGACTCATCAAGTAATGATTCGAAAAACAGGATAATGCTCCTGATCCCACTTTTCGAGAGCTTGTAATAGACATTTCGACCGACTTTGGTAGCGATAACCAATCGAGCATCAACCATCGCATTCATGTGGTGCGAAAGTGTCGGTTGAGACAGATCAAAATTTGATTGAATTTCCTTCGCACATAGAGAACGATCACCGGAAAGCGTCTTGATAATCTTTATACGTGTTGGATCCGAAAGAATATGAATCCAGTTCTGCACACTCGAAACACCTGTTTGCTTGTCTGTTTTATCCGGCATAATCGATCCTTTCTTATGAAAACCAGTAAATTATGCAATTAGCTGATTTTTCAACGCTTCTTCAAACTCCGATAAATTTGCACAGGCAACCACTTCCGTGCTCTCCTCAAGCAAAATGTCATCCTCCCCTTTTACCATAACGGTAATTGGGACTCCCATCTTTTTCATCAAGATGAGTTGAAAATCCTTTGAATTCTCGAGTTTCAAATATCTGCTCAGCATGCGTACAACTTGCTTTGCATCCTCCAAATATATACCGGAAAGTCGCATAAGATGATCAACTACATACATAGCAAAAACATCATTAAACTCCAGTTCCTTCTTATCGGGGTATACCGATACAAATGCGGTAAGCGTCAATTTGGAAACCATTTGAAGCGAAGCAAAATCGTGAAGCGGAATTTTAAAGCTCTTTACATTTGGCGAAAATATTTCACGCAATTGATCCGCAGACAGGTCTTTTTTGAGTTCCTGTATTTTTTTGACGCGTGCCAACACTCGCTCTTTCGGGAAAAACGTAGCTTGACCGGTGGTAGTCGCTTTATGGATAAACCACGACTCCGGAATCAAATTCATTCGTTTCCAGCGATACAATGTTCCGTAAGAAATTCTTGCGGCACGTAACAGGTCTTTTTTCGAAATCAGTTCTTCTTCGAGCATATCTGCACCCCACAAAAAAAGCTGTGGCTTGTTTAGACAAACCAACAGCTTCATTGTAGTAGATGTATGTTACAGCGCATGGTCGATATGATGGCAATTCTCTTGCCAATCTAAAACATTACTACGATTCAACGAAATCGTTCACAATATGTAGCATTTCTTCAACGCTGTCCGCGCCGGCTAAGTCAGTAGGCAAATCAAAAACATCTGTTCCAAACATCAGAAGCATCACACCGAAACATATTAGCGACAATACAAGACCAATCAAAAAGAATACCAAAATCGCTCTAGACAAACTCTTGGTGTTTCTGTTCTTGGCAGCAAAGGCCGAAATAAGTACGAACAAAGCACCGATTACAGGTATTGAGACCAAGATGTAATATCCGATGACACGTAACGTAGATAGCGGTCGATACGCTTTAGGGAGCTTTGCGATTTCTTCCTTCATCAGCTCCTTCTTTGACTTCTGAGGCGTAACAGGGGCACTTGCCGGAACCGACATCGCTCCTACAGAAGAAGATGCGGCGGTTGTAGCGACAACCGGAGCTGCAACAACCGTTTCCGAAACGGGTTCACTTACGCTCTCTATTTGTGACGAAGACGCCGGAGAAACAGAAGGCGACTCTACAGAAACAAATGCACTTTTTGCGGTAACCGGAGCATCGTCATCGATATCATCATAGTCCGAAAAAACTTCGACCTCATCTCCGGAAATAACTTCGGGCTCAGCCGAAATCGGCTCTGTCACTTCTTCAACAACTTGCGTCTCATTCGTTTCAACTTCAGCAGCCTTCTCTTCAGAAACCACCTCTTCAGATTGCGCAAATTGCTTTAAGTCTGTGCCGCACTCAGAACAAAACAGAGCGCCATCTGGAATTCCTGCCTGACAATTAGGACAATTCATGGGTACACCTCCTTATTCAAAAAAAGCACGATTGGTAATAAACAAATTCAAATCAAATTAATTATATCACAAAGACCGGCGGTATGCTTTGATCAAACTATTTGTTCGCTCAAGTGGATTCAACTGCATTTTCGAAATTAACCAATCTATTCAATAATATTGAATATGCGCATTTCTATTCCAGTTGCGCAACATAAAATCAATCGGAAATAATGCGCAAAAATAAACAAAAAAACGACCTCCGAGAAAATCCCGAAGGTCTGGTGGGTAGTAATGGACTCGAACCATCGACCCCTTGCATGTCAAGCAAGTACTCTAACCAGCTGAGCTAACCACCCAAACGCTATGTAATTATACTGAATAAATGTTGACCTGTCCAGTTGATTTTTTGAATGGTCGACAAATAGTTTCAACGATGTTTTACCGCCGTCTTAATGCATATTTTCTATCTATCGCTTCCTTTGAATTGGATAACAATTATTTGTCCCGGGGGCAAAGTTAATCCCGTATTGCGCTTCCCGGGCTGATAAGAAGCCAGCAGTTGACCATCTTCGCCGTATTTTTCGACATGCACCGAAGAATATGCGAAATCCGGAATGTATGTCACCGATCGTGGCCGATCCGAAATATTTGTCACGATGATAGTAATCCCATTTTCATTGATAAATGCATAGGCATTTAAGCCGTCCTTCTTACTTTCAAACGATGGAATGTTTTCCGCGGACTCCTCCAAAACGGCAACATCTTTAAGTGATGGACTGATAGTCACTTCTCCGACAGAGCCTTTTGCATGAGGCATAATAGCCTCGAGTACTCGCAATCGAAGTTGCGAATTATCATGCATCACCGAGATAATTGAATCTGTGTCGAACCCATCCTCAAAAAGATTATCCGTGCTTAAATCAATCGGATTCATGCTCGCATCTATGTCTGCTACGATACAAGAAGTATACTGTCCAAGATCCCAAAGCAGGAAATTCGAAAATTCAGCCGCCGTCAATTGAAGATATTCTCGATATTCGATTTCGCCGGCGTTCGATTGAACTCGATATCGAAGCATCGATGAGCCGACCCACTCGCCTCCCATTTCATATGGTCGCGAGGTTATTCTGGGTATACTGTCATAGTAATCAACATAGGATTCTCCGAGGGCCTTTTCGCGCGCTACATAACTCGAACGCAAATCCGTTGACAGACGGTTATCTACAATCATCGTGGACGTATGATAGTCTGCCATTGATGTCATAACGCCGCCATCATAATCCATTCCGTCTAAAAAGATGACTTTATCTTTGATTTCCATGTAGTAAACAGATGCTTTAAATTGACCAATCACATAGTCCACATATGCACGTCGTTGCAGATCTGAAGTAAATACTCCTGAATCGTCCGCAACTTCAAAAACAATGCGATCAAATTGACTGCTCCAAGCAACCGCTGTACCGTTATCCACTCTAATTTTACCAACGGGATCCGTCAAGCTTCCACATAAATAGGACATCACCATATCTATGTCTGCCTGATCAGCATATGAGTCGATAACAAACCAAGGATAGGCACCGGACTCTCTTGCAAGGATTAATGCGGACTCTAAAGACTCACACCCATTACTCTGCCAGACATCGCCATTTAGTTGAGACGATTCATTCCCAATCGGCAATAAAAAACGTTCAATCGAGCTGTCACGAGCGCCAATAATTATTTGTGACATGCGAATATACGTCGGAGAAGTCGCCTTGATACGATCGGTATACTCTGAAGGAATCGAATTGCCGTCATAAGTATCTCGCCCAAGATATACGCGATCAACATACACGACCCCCGCCCCATTAAATCCGATATTAAAACGAACCGGCTCGGTGGATATAGCATTCATTTCGGAGGGGATAACAAATCGAAAAGAATATTTTCGCCATCCGCTACCAACATCTGTGAATGTTGTGCCAACTGACTCAAATGCACCGGACAACCACATCATTACCTGCCCGTTTTCAACACCCTCTTGCCTTAGCCACACATCTGCTCGATAGAAAGCACCGCTTAGAAATACATCATCTGAATCCTGCGAAATAACTTGCGATAGAATCCGAGGGTTATTGGCATCCTCTGTCGTAGCGCCCATCAATTTTAATGATGTATGTCCACCAACAGACGGCGCGTCAACGACCGCCATCGCAGAAGTATTCGAACCAAAAAACTCCCAGCCGCCAATCGCGCCTTCAGTAGTATCTTCTCCGAACATCGGGATTGAACCACTGATGTAACACATATCACCGCTCTTGAGTTCAGTATCTGACAACGCATCAGAAAACTGTATTTTTAAGAGCAACGAGGCGGAAAAAATCTGATTGTCTGAATATATCAATACTTTCCCCCCAGGCACAGAAGAAAAGCATTCTGCTTTGCCTCCGGTAAGTACCGACGCTTCCTTCCACACCGCATTATCGGAGTCGAGTACATATATTTGTCCGGAACCGGTCAACAGCATAATTTCTCCAGACTGATCCACTACAACTTCTTTGGGGATTTGTTCTTCAATTATGGGCTGAGAAGAAAAGATTTCAGAAAAAATGAACTGAGAGCCATCACCTGTGTGATTTCCGACCCATACCAATCCATTATCGGCCACTAATACAAAACGGTCAGCACCGTAGGCGGCACAAGCCCAATCCGGATTGCTTGAATTATTAGGCTTCTCGACATCACTTATCGGACGGAAAAGTTGTCCGTTCGACGATGTAAACAAATCCCCCTTATCGCCCGCCAAAATCATGACTGTGCCGTCGGATGCAGAGGTGCGAATGTCATTTCCACTGAGGTTCGGTAATCGACTGACTTTGCCATCACTTAAAACGGCCAATACACCCTTCTCGCCTGAAGCGACAACGACGCGACCGATTGAAGTTACAGTGTTGAGCCTTTCTTCAAAGGGAACATCCGGAAAAAAACTATTGAACGTCTTCCCGTCCGAGGAAGTGGCAATAACCCCGCCGCTATAAACACTGCTGAAGCGAGACTCGACACCAGACGTCGCCAAGAGCTCGGAACCAGTATTCAAATCAATAATAATTGTTTCAGCAGAACCAATGCCCGCTAATATTTTCCCCTGTGAGGAAAACGCAACCGATACAGAGGATGATGACTTCACCGACATAATGTTGTCTATTTCCAGAGGATCTATTGAAAGCAGCTCTCTCCAGACACCGATTTGATTCACTTTAAATGCCTCGACAACGGACTCCATTTTCTGAAAATACTGCCCGTTCTCATCAAGCGCCATCACTCTTACCGTTCCGCCGACCAAATCGCCATCCTCATAACGTCCGGTCTGCGAAGAGTCCATCAACAGATATGCATAATTGTCTTCACCCTCATGAACCACAAAGACTTGATCAGAAGCAACATTTTCAAAAGAAGCGTTCTTTATATAATTGCCGGTCGGGATATCAATCAGATTAAGGCCCATGCCGTGCACTACTCCGCCCGACGAAACGTCACTGACGCGAATACGCTCAAAACCAGCATGGCGACTGAAAACGCCCATATACGTTATGAAGGCAATTCCGACCAACAGAAAAGTGGCCAGAACGATTACCGCCACGACAAATGGGCGCTTATGAAATCTGTCGTTACGATTCCGCCTCATTTTGTGCTCCGTTTACAATTGATTTCTTCTTACGGTAATAGTATACAAGAGAAACTGCCACTATGCCGATTGACATCAGTTCAATTTTTTCGAGCCAAGACATAAGTATAACCCGATCACCCCAAAACGAAACAACCGCTGATCCGAAGAAATTAAAAACAAGATGCACGAAGATCGCAACTAATATATTACCTGACAAGTAATAAATACTTCCGATTGCCAATCCGCATAAGAAAGCGTATCCAACTTGTATTGGCTGAACATGAATCATACCGAAAACAAGGGAAGATAAAATAATCGCCGGAATAGGCCGAACGACTTTCATATAAGCACCTTGGATTAACCCGCGAAAAAGAAACTCCTCCACGACAGGAATCAATACCACCGTCGCAACGCTAAACAAGATCGTCTCGCGAAAAGATAATTCTCCTTGCATCGAAACCATCTCAACATAATCCTCGACTGCCTCGGATACTTTCGGAACATACTGAGCGACAAACTGTATAAAATTATAGTAAAGTGTCGAAACGCCAATTAATCCCAATGCAAAAAACGTCCCTATGCCGAAATCAAGCTTCAATATTTTTTTAAAGGGAATCCGCTGAGGGTGCTTCTTGTTCGTTAAATATACCGCAAGTCCTAATATGAGTACCAGGATAAAGCCGTACACAAGCGAAATGCTGCCACTGTAACGGGTCACATTTTGTCCCGAAAATATTGCGAATGCGCCAATTACTAAAAATTGTATAGAGTAATAGAGTGCCGCTCCGAAGAGCGGCACTGTAAATGCGGATATAATATCCGAAGCAGAAGATCTCTGAACTGAATTATGCTTTCTTTCTCGCATCTGCGGAATAAAATCTCCTCATAAATATCACAAAAGCAGCATCTAACTCGGACTTATCGCGTATCGAATAAAAAAGTTGCTCTCCATTATCGGTAAATGAAGTCCTCATGATAACTAATTCCGGCCCGGCATGGCTTCCGTCATCCGGAGCATAGTTGTGCATTACAATGTACTCTTTTCCCTCAATGACGAAAGTATCAATTATCGACATATAATATACGCGTCGACTAATCACATCGCGAATTACGGCCAATTCGTCATCCGTCTTTTTAAGCTTTGGCAAGAATACTTTCTTACCATCAGGCCTAGACTTACTCTTCGTCGTCTTCATCTTCTACTTCCGCCTCTTCGCAAAGACGGTCATATTCGTTATAGACTTCTTCCATTTCATCTTCTTCGAGGCTCATCAGACCCTCTTGCCCGTCTTCTAGGTTGACCACCTTCGTAATAACCAACTCAGGCTCTTCCTCGTCAATCGTCATCAAAACACAGTATGCATTCTCCTTGAAAAGAAAATCATCTACGATTGCAAATGTATACTCTTCTCCGGTCTCAGCGTCGATCATCGTAATTAACGCCTGATCTTCACAGCCGCAAGCCTCGTCGTGATCCATTCCTTCACAGCACTCTTTATCCATTGTCATATTTACCTCCCGGACACCCACGGTATCACTGTTTTCAAAATTGTATTAATTATAACATGATTTATAGCGACGTGCGATTTTTCTCAAGGTACTCTCGCAAGATAATTTGAGCCGCCATGTTGTCGACCACTTTCTTGCGATCCGCACCCGATATACGGACTTCTTGCATTTGCCTGTTGGCAATGACCGTCGTATATCTCTCATCCCAATAGACAACACTTATCCCGGTCTTTTCGGTTATTGCTTGCGAAAAAATATCAATATCGCTTTGAAGCTTACTCTCTTGGCCATCTGTACGGCGTGGTCGTCCGACCACAACACCAACCACCTGCTTTTGAGAGATAATGTCGAAAAGCCGATTCATGGCAAAATCAATGTCTTCACCATTCCAAGAAATGGTCTCATAACCCTGAGCAATCATGCGCAAAGGATCACTTAACGCCACCCCGATACGTCGAGTGCCGTAGTCTATTGCCATGACTCGTCCGACAACTGTACTCATTTGAGCCGTTCACAATACTGTCTGATAATAACCTCAAGCAACTCGTCCCTTTCCATTCTTCGGATAATGCCACGCGCGCCCTTATAGTTCGTGATGTATGTTGGGTCGCCTGACATAAAATAGCCGACAAGCTGGTTAATCGGATTATAGCCCTTCTCTTCAAGAGCCGATAACACGAAAGTCATGAGTTCCTTGACATCTTCAGTTTTGTCCATATTAAATGAAAATCTAGCAGTCTCGGAATCTACCATAATTACCTCCGATGCGAATTGAATGTGTTGAATTCAAAGACTTTATAAAAAAATCTTTCTATTGAGATTGTAACATGCTTTCGTTCAAAAATGATAACAAGATTGGAACAGATAAAATATTAACTATTAACAAATTCAGTCGACGCGAGCCGTCCGATAACACCATCCAAATAAAGCGCCTCGGGAATCACGCGAACAACACTTTCAACAAGCCTTGTATCACTCGAATTTAAATATACTCGCAGATAGCCATCCGAATAGCCCGAAAGCAAACCCTCTCTATCCCGAAACTCGACGAAAACGGATTCCAACTTCCCGATTCGCGATGTCGCATATTCTTGATGGGCGAGTTGCGCCAATTTCAAGAAATCTTCGGTTCTCGATTTAATAACTTCTGGTAAAACTACGGGCGTCAATTGCACCGCACGCGTCCCTTTTCTGGACGAATAAGGGAAAACATGTATCTTAGAAAATGAGCACTCTGCAGCAAATTGAAGACTCTGCTCATGTTCCTCCGGTGTCTCGCTCGGAAAGCCAGCAATAATGTCCGTTGTCAGGGACGCATCCGGTATTAAACGCTTAATTTCGGTAATAAGTTCTTTGAAAAATCGGGAGTCATATTGTCGATTCATCGCTTCAAGGACGCGATCTGATCCGCTTTGAAGCGATATATGAAAATGCTTGCAAAGTTTATCAATTTCAGCAAACTCTTCAACCACTGATTTACTAAGATACATCGGCTCCATCGAACCCAGTCGAATCCGGCGGATGCCTTCACACGCCGCTATACCCTTTACAACATCGCACAACCCGATTGCATTGTTTTCGAAATCCAGGCCATATGCGCAAATGTTGATTCCAGTAATGACGACTTCTTGGTAACCCGAAGAACTCAACATCCGGGCTTCAGAAATTATATCGTCGAAGTTACGACTCCGAGATCTGCCGCGCGCATATGGAATGATGCAGTAACTGCAAAATCGATCACACCCATCCTGTATCTTTATATGGGCTCTAGACGTATCTTGAGCAATAACAGGGCCATACTCTTGATAATCGCAGCTTCTATGATCGATAGCGTTCCTAGTCATCGTTGTGTTCGAAAAATGAGTTCGTTCATTCAAAAGAGACAAAACTTCATCTACGATTTTTATCCGATTTTGGGTTCCGACGTATACATCAGCATCACATGTGGAGCTATTCATCTCAACCTGGCAACCCATCGCTGCCACGACGGCATGAGGTGCTCTTTTTTTGGCTCTTCGAATCATCTGTCTGGATTTTCGATCCGCTTCAGCGGTGACCGTGCAAGTATTGATGAGAAAAACATCTGCTTGCTCTTGATTATGAGTTAACTCGAACCCCTTTGCTCGAAAACACTCAGCCAGCGCATCGGATTCGTAGCTGTTGACTTTGCAGCCCAATGTTTGTATGAATAGTTTAAACATAGTATTCCTTCATTTGAGTAATAATTTGTTTTTTTAACAAGAAAGACGCCCTATTATGCACACGAAATGCGACAAGAGTCAATTGACATGACGCTCCCCTGTGATAAACTAATATTTCGTAAGGATTTATTTTGACACAATACGATTGTCGGAGGAATTGATAATGGTTCGATTTACAGTACACTTTAACTCAATTACAGATGTAAAGGATTTTGTTCATATCGTCAATTCATTCCCATACGATGTCGATTTATCTTCAGGAAGATACGTTGTGGACGCAAAGTCTATAATGGGTATTTTCAGCCTTGAACTGCAACGCCCAATCAGCATCGAGATTCACAGTGACACATGCGATGACTTGGTCAAATCCCTTGAACCTTATCGAATCAAAGACTGAAGATATATTACTTTCGTCTTCTTTTCGTTTTCTTATTCGGGTCGCTCTTTGTAGTGCGACCTTTTTCTATTGTCACTATTTGCGGTTCAAAATCAATCCGGCGCATCGCAATGTCCACAGCTGCAACCCGAACTTTGAGCCTTTGTCCAATTCGAATGGCATTTCCACTTCTCTTTCCACGGGCCTCAAGGCGCCTTTCGTCGAACTCGTAGTAGTCATCCATGACGCGAAATGCCGCCATCCCTTCAATGCTACTGTCAAGGCGGATAAATATCCCGCCAGATATCATGCCAGAAACGATTCCTTCGAAAACATCTCCGATATGTTGGGCCATATATTCTGCTGTTTTTAGGTCAATGGATGCACGTTCGGCATCAACCGCATTCCTCTCCATTTCTGAGCAATGCAATGCAACATTTTCTACCAAACGAGAAAAATGCGAAAGCCTTGCTTCCTCGTGAAGAACACTCTTAATAATTCTATGAATATAAAGATCCGGGTATCGACGAATCGGCGATGTAAAATGACAATAACTATCCGAACTCAGTCCGAAATGGCCGACATTATCTTTGGAATAAACGGCTTTGGCCAAGGAACGGAGCAAAACCTGTGACAAGGCAGGCGCAAATGGCTCGTCTTTTATTCCCTCCATGAGCACGGACAAAAACTTTGATGTCGGCTTGCCCTTCAAATGTCCGCCGGCGCCGAACAACTTCGCGAGCGCGAGAAACTCTGTGATTTTCTCTGTATCCGGATCCTCATGGATACGATAAATAAATGGCGCTTTCATGCGTTCAAAACGCTCTGCAACGAACTCATTACAAACAATCATAAATTCTTCGATTATCCGATGCGCCTCGTTGATGGGATATGGAAAAACATTAACCGGTCTACCGAGTTCATCCAAATCAACATGCGTCTCCGGAAAAGAAAACTCCATCGCTCCGCGATTCTTTCTCTTGCGAATTAAGATATCCATCAGGTCCTTCATCGCTTCGAGCATCGGTCGTAACAGCTCCAAGCGTTCCAACTCACCGGGATCAAACAAAAGCGAATATACCTCGTTGTAAGACGTCCGCATATCGCTACTGATAATACTCTCAAAAACATCGCCTTCAACCACCGTACCGTTATAATCGATAAGCATCGAAGCCGTTAGCGTGAAACGCGGTGCGTTCGGATTTAGACTGCAAAGGCCGTTTGACAATCTTGGCGGAAGCATCGGTACAACACGATCAACCAAATATACGCTTGTGGCTCGTTTCGCCGCTTCCTCATCAAGAATCGAACCCTCTTTAACATAATGTGATACGTCCGCAATATGGACCCAAAGACGGAACCCTTTACCGGGCACCCTTTCAATCGAAATTGCATCATCAAGATCTTTTGCGTCCTCACCGTCAATGGTTATTGTGGCGAGGCTTCTTAAGTCCCTACGACCGGACAACAAGGAGTGCTCAATATCCTCAGCTCCGGGATTGAGCGGAAAATCTTCTGCAAAGGCCATAACCGAATCCGGAAACGACGTTGCGAGTCCATACTGACGCATGATGCCAAGCATAGCTACGTCATGCCTTCCAGGGTCACCAAGGACTTCAGAAATTTTACCGGTATACTCCCCGGGCGGTGCCTTTGGATTCAGAATTTCACATATGACCTTCATATCGATTGGTGCGCCGTTGAGATGCTCTTGAGCAATCGATATTTTTCCATACTGCGCATTATTATAGCCCGGATCCGGCTCAACAAAATATAACGAACCGTTGAGTCGAAGCGTTCCAACGCACTCGTTTGATCGCGCCTCGGGCCCTTTCGGCGGCAATGTGTCTATGGGCTCGAAGACTCTAGCCGGCTTCTTAACAACACGTTTCGGCGATGAGAATTTCGCTTGATTTCCGTTTCGTCTCTTACCGGACCTATTATCTCTTTTTGCCATTTTTATGCTCCATTATCTTTTGCTTTCATTCTACACCATTTCGAGTATCGGGCGAGAGATTTCTGCTCGATGTAGAATCCTTTTATAAAAAAAACGACCGGACAAGCCGGTCGCTTCAATGAACTGATAAGTAATCGCCGATTAAAGACCGCCCACCGCCAAAATTCTAAAAAGAAGAACCGTCAACACCGTAAATGCGATAGCGATAACTGTGGTGAATAATTTGAGCTTATTGTCCATCGTTCGGCCTTTTTCTTTGCCAAAAAAAGTATCCGCACCTCCGCCAATAACACCTAAGCCCTTATCATTACCCTCTTGGAAAATGACAAGAATGACTAAAGCAATACAGACGATAATATCTAGAACCGCTACAATGATTGTGAACATGAATTCTGCCTCCGTTCAAACATGGATCCCCATGAATCCGTTAAATTCTATCATAGGGCTAACCTTAGCGCAAGCCCTTGCATTAGATATACTTCTACTTTTTACCCGTTTTAACTGCCTTATAAATTTCACCGGCCACAAAAGGAATAATTGCCAATCCGATAATCGGAAGCCAGGCAACCAGTGGTAATGGCATATTTTTAAACACAGAGTTCATGCCCGGAACGTAGATGACCAACATCATCATAATCGCAGAAAATGTGACCGCTATATTCATTGAGCGATTAGAGAACAATCCCAATTTAAAAACGCTAACGAGTTCAGAACGCGCGCTGAATGCGCGAAACAATTCAGCCATAATCAGTGTCGCGAAAGCCATGGTCCTTGCAAGTGCTAAGCGATCGGGACTATTAACAAAAAGCACATTGAGTGCCACAAAAAAGGAAACAGCCACAGCAACGAAGATTGCAAGACTCTGAACCAAAATAGTGAGTTTCATTTTTTTGTTTATGATAGACTCCGATTTTTTGCGAGGCGGTTGCTTCATGATGCCGGGCTCACCTTTTTCTCGTCCCAATGCTAGGGCCGGAAAGCTATCTGTCACAAGATTCAACCAGAGAAGTTGGATTGCGGTAAGTGGTGCAACTGAGATCAATGGTGTCCCCGTTTTATTGAAGAAAGAGACCGGAATCAAAGAAATAAAGAAAATAATCAAAATCTCAGCAACGTTACAAGACAACAAAAATCCAACGAATTTCTTGATATTGCTATAAATGATACGACCTTCTTCGACAGCATCGACGATGGTTGCAAAATTATCATCCGTAAGAATCATGTCTGCCGAATTTTTAGCCACCTCGGTTCCGGTAATGCCCATCGCAACACCAATATCAGCGCTTTTCAACGCCATCGCATCATTGACACCATCGCCGGTCATAGAAGCAATGTGCTGATTTTTCTTGAGCGCATTAACGATGCGAACTTTATGGTCCGGAGAAACGCGAGCATAGACTCTGGTCTTCTCACAGGCGACGAGCAAGTCTTCTTCAGTCATGCGGTCGAGATCTGTGCCGGAGAGGCTCACGTCGTCTACTCCAATCATTCCCAGATCCTTGGCTATCGCAACCGCTGTGTCCTTGTAATCTCCGGTAATCATCACCGGTCGAATACCAGCATCTTTACAAACACGAATGGCATCCTTAACTTCCGTCCGAGCCGGGTCTATCATACCGACCAACCCTAGAAAAACGAGGTCGTTCTCATGCGAAAAATCAGCAACGACCGAAACATCATGCGTACGGTATGCAAAAGCAAGCACGCGGAGCGCTTGTGTTGCTAACCCATGATTTATGTCAACAATTGCGGTTCGCACTTTATCGGTCATCTCAACCGCCTTGTTGACATCAAAAAAACGAGTGCATCGATCAAGAATAATGTCCGGCGCACCTTTGGTAAAAGAAACAACGGCGCCTTCCTCAATATTTTCGTGATAGGTTGTCATCATTTTGCGTTCAGAATCAAACGGTAACTCGGTCAATCTTTTATATTGAGCATTGACATGGTCTCTGTCATATCCGGCCTTTGCGGCCATGGCGACAAGAGAACCTTCTGTCGGATCTCCAATGCACGTGTACCGCCCATCTTCTGACATTTTAATAATCGCATCGTTGCAGAGAACCGAAGACAACGTCAGTCGACTGATCTCAGGATTCTCTTTGTCATACGCTGCCCCGCTATCTTCATCAGGAGCGCTCTTCGACATTGTGATTTCACCTTCCGGCGCATAACCGATGCCGGATACGTCAAACAAATCTTTGCCGTTAAAAATGGCCCTGACAGTCATCTCATTTTGCGTCAAGGTTCCGGTCTTATCCGAGCAAATGACATCAACACAGCCCAGAGTTTCTACAGCTAAGAGTTTTCTGACAATCGCATTACGCGCAGCCATGCGCGTCATTCCAATTGCCAATACAATGGTAACAACCGCGGCCAATCCTTCAGGTATAGCAGCGACCGCAAGACTGATAGCAATCATCAAACTTTCTTCCCACGGCGTATTCTGAAAAAACACATCGACGATAAAGACGACTAAACATACAACCAGACATATAATGCCCAATACCTTCCCCAAGCTGTTCAAATTTTTCTGCAACGGTGTTTGTTCATTGTCGATAGACTTCAGTCTTGTCGCAATCTGACCTAATTCAGAATTTACTCCGGTCAGCGTCACGACGCCCTTTCCACGACCATAAGTTACTGCGGTTCCCATATAAAGCATGTTTTCGCGATCACCAATTCCCGTATCCTCAGAAAGCTCAACATCCGGACTTTTTTCGACCGGAACAGATTCACCGGTCAAGGAAGCTTCATCCACCTTCAATGTCTGTTGCCAATACAGACGAATGTCTGCAGCGATCATGTCTCCGGCTTCAAGCATGACCACATCGCCGGGAACCAACTGCTCAGACGGAATTAAGTTGACTTCACCGCCTCTGACCACTTTAGTCTGCGGCGAACTCATTTTTTTGAGCGCAGCAAGCGCCTGGTCCGCTTTACCTTCTTGATATACTCCGAGAATAGCATTGACCATAACGATGGCCATAATGACCAAGACATCGATCCAACCTTCAAGGCCACCTTCCTTGAGAGCCATTAGAGCGGATAAAATTGCGGCTGCAATCAGAATGAGTACCATTGCGTCCACGAATTGCAACAGGAATCGCTTCCAAAGCGGTACCTTCTCATCTTCTCCAAGCTGATTTAGGCCATACGACATCAGCCGTCTCTGTGCCTCTTGTGGCGATAAGCCTTTGTCAATATCTGTCTCAAGTTCAAGAAGAACCTTGTCCTTGTTTATTGAATGGGAATTTTTCATTCTTAACCTCCGAAAATTGAGATAAATGATCCGTAACCTTGTTAATATAACATCATATGCTTTCAATTTCTACGAAATGCCATCAAAAAAACAATATTTTTATTGTGTGTGTTTTTTTGCAGAAAATTATTGACCCGATTCAGGTGTAATCCAACATACCTCAAACGAGCGAATCAATCGTTACTGAGAGAGATTAGCCACCGGCAATTATTTGCCAAGTACTGCATCACAATCAAGACCACCAAAACGGACGAACAAAAACCCACCCCTAAGGGTGGGTCATGGTGCCCAGAGTCGGAATCGAACCAACGACACGAGGATTTTCAGTCCACTGCTCTACCGACTGAGCTATCTGGGCAAACAATTGCCGGTCCCTGCGGACCGGTATTGTGGCGACGCAGAAGGGGCTCGAACCCTCGACCTCCAGCGTGACAGGCTGGCATTCTAACCAACTGAACTACTGCGCCATTTATGGTGGGAACAACAGGGCTCGAACCTGTGACCCTCTGCTTGTAAGGCAGATGCTCTCCCAGCTGAGCTATGCTCCCATTTCCATCAACTGGACCGCGCTCTCAAGCGCAATTGGAAGTATACTTGATTGACTGTGTCTTTGTCAATAATACTTTTTCAAATCACCGAAATTATTTTGTCAAAGCTCTGAGAAGTGTTGTTTCGGAGAAATGCGAAAGAGACGCAATGCGTTTTCGTAAGTGATTCTCGCCATTTCGTCCGACGGAAGATGCTTGATTTCGGCAATTTTATCCAGGACATAACTCACATATGCGGGTTCATTACGCTTCCCACGATAGGGTACGGGCGTCAAATATGGACTGTCCGTCTCGATGAGAATACGATTCAATGGAACCGAGGCGATGACTTCAGGTGCGTGGCGGTTATTTTTGAATGTAATCGGGCCGTCAAAACCAATGCAAAAACCCATCTGAATCAGAATTTTGGCCGTCTCGACACTACCTGAAAAACAGTGAACAACACCTCTGTCTTCAGCGGGATCGCTCCCATAGAAATCCATAAGTATGTGAAGCGTATCTTGAGTCGCCTCACGTTCGTGTATGACAACAGGGAGATGATACTCTTCTGCTATCGCGAGTTGTCTCTTAAATACGTCACGCTGCGTTTCCCTTGGAGATAGATCATAGTGATAGTCCAGACCGATTTCGCCGACAGCAACAATGCTGTTCTTTGGCGCGACGTTCAGAAGATCTCTCAATCTTGTTTCGGATTCTATATCAAAGGTCTTGGCTTCATGCGGATGCACTCCGACGGAACAATACAAGTTCAATCGATGCGTCGCATATTTCTTTATGAGCATAACTGATTGCTCTGATTCATCAATGTCCGCCGTCGCGAGCATAATTGACCGAACGCCGGCACTATATGCTCGGTCCATTACATCATCGATATCATCGAAGCGCGAATCGGTCAAATGCGCATGTGTATCAAACAACATCAACTGACCTCATCACCCGGCTCCGAATCGGATTCTACCCCCGCCAATCGATAGCCGTCTTTTGTATCTGCGGAGAGAATCATACCGTGTGACATAATACCCCTTATCTTTTTGGGTTCAAGATTGGCCAACAGTAGTACGTCTTTTCCAATCAGCTCTTCCGCACTATAGTATTCCGCTATACCTGACAGAACACGTCTCTGACCCTGACCATCATCCAAAACGAAATCCAATAACTTATCTGCCTTCGGAACTTTCTGACAGCTAACGACACGAGCGACACGAATGTCGAGTTTTGCGAAGTCGTCATACTTTATGGGTTGCTTGAATGGGCTTTGAACTCGTTCGGAAACAGCCAACGACGCCTCAGCCTGTGATACCGGAGCCAAATTGCTTGAAAAAATCTCTGCAAGCGCTTCGAGTTCCTTATCAATATCAAAACGCGGGAAAAGTATATCGCCCTTAAAGACCTGACACGTCTGCGACAAGACATTCATCTCAGAGCTTCTGTCCCAGGCCGTCATAGACTCAGCCGCACCAATTTGTCGCCATACCTCTGGCATTGTATTGGGCATGACCGGATCCAGGAGCACGCTTACGACGCGAATAGCATCTAGCAGACGATACAGGACGGTCGCAAGTCTTGCCTTACTGGACTCATCCTTTGCTAAAATCCATGGTGTCGTCTCGTCGATGTACTTATTCGCTCTCGAAATCACTTTGAAAATCTCTGTCAATGCCGCCGAAATGTGAAGCGATTCATAGTTATGTTCTACATAAGGTCTGAGTGCGGATAGCATCGAAATCAGTTCATCGTCAATGGGCATAGGCTTGCGCTCGGCGGGCAACTGACCATCGAAATACTTAATAACCATCGCGACAGTCCGCGATACCAGATTCCCCAGATCATTGGCTAAGTCGCTGTTGACGCGTGTCAACATCATCTCATTGGTAAACGGACAATCCGATCCAAACGGCATTTCTCGAAGCAAGTGATATCGCAACGCATCCACACCATATCGATCTGCCAGTATAAAGGGGTCAATGACGTTCCCCGTGGATTTACCCATTTTAGTTCCACTGAACGTTATCCATCCATGACCATATATCTTTTGGGGCAAAGGCAAGTCTAATGCCATCATCATCGCCGGCCAAATAATCGAGTGAAAACGCACGATTTCCTTGGCCATAACATGAACATCCGCCGGCCAATAATGGTCGAAATCATTGTAAGTGTCATTCATATAACCCAATGCCGTAATATAGTTTGAGAGTGCGTCAATCCAGACATACACGACGTGTCCCGGATCAAAAGTGACCGGAATCCCCCAGGTAAAACTCGTTCGCGAGACGCACAAATCTTCAAGTCCGGGCTTAATAAAATTATTAATCATCTCATTAACTCGGCTCTTCGGTTCAAGAAAACCGCGGTTCTCATCCGACAAGAGTGCTTCAAGTCGATCCGAGAATGCTGAGAGTTTGAAAAAATAGGCCTCTTCTTTAGCTTCGTTGACTTCTCTGCCGCAGTCCGGACACTTTCCGTCGACCAACTGGCTGTCCGTCCAAAAAGACTCGCACGGCGTACAGTATTTACCAGAATACTCACCCTTGTATATATATCCCTTTTCGTAAAGAGTCTTGAAAATATTCTGGACGCTCTGAATGTGGTAATCATCCGTCGTCCGAACGAAGCGATCGTAAGTAATGCCGATACGTTTCCAGAGTTTCTGAAAGTTCGCAACATACTCATCAACATAGGCCTTAGGGGTCACGCCCATCTCCTGAGCCTTCTTCTCAATCTTCTGACCATGTTCATCCGTGCCGGTCAAAAACATGACATCGTAACCTTGCATTCTCTTGTATCGTGAGACCACATCGCAAGCCAGTGTCGTATAACAATGACCAATGTGCGGATTTCCGGATGGATAATAGATTGGCGTCGTGATGTAGAATTTTTTGAAAGACATATTTATTGCTCCCTTACGTTCCTCTAGGCTAAGACATAATTATAATCAAAAAGGGGGACAGTGACAAACCGATTAGCTAAAATACGTTATTAAATACATTATATTTTTTTCGAACGCGGCCCGATGCCACAAAAGCGAAAAATATGTGTGAGGAAAAGTCCGCCTGAGTGACGGACTTTATATCGCCGGGAGGCCCTTTGAATGTCAATTAAGTTTTCGCAGTCTTCTTTTTAAAAAATTGAAGTTCAAAGTCCTTCGCACTCATCGGTCGTCCGAAATAATACCCTTGAAGCAAATCGGCACTGAGTTCCTTAATCGACTGCGCCTTATCTTTATCCTCAACGCCTTCAACACAAACTGTTTTAGAAATGCTGTGTGCGAGCAATACGATTGCTGAGATAAAAGATCGATTGAAGCGATCTTTATGTATGTCTTCAATAAATACTCTGTCAATTTTTATCTCGTCAATCGGCAATTCGCGCAGATAATTCAGCGATGAATATCCCGTTCCAAAATCATCCAAAGCTATTCTTATACCCTCTTTACGTAACCGGATGAGATTTTGTCGGCATGTCGCTATACTGCGCATTAACGAAGTTTCTGTAATTTCTAAGACGATACTCCCGGCGTTTACCGAATATTTCTGAAGAAGTTCCAGAACGGTCTCTGCATAATTGGGCTTCGCCAAATCTTCCGCTGTCACATTAACATGAACGAAAAAATCATTTTTAACACCGGCATCCAACCATTGACCGCATTGACTGATTGCCATCTCGAGAATCCATCGTCCGATAGCGTCCATCTGGCCCGTTGCCTCCAACGCCGCGATAACCTTCTCCGGCCTGACTTCATCGTTGTTCGGTGTTTTCCACCGCAACAAGGCTTCTGCGCCATCGACCTCTCCTGTTGTCGCATTCACAAGCGGTTGGTAAAAAACATAGAAACTGTCTTTACCATTTCGAATCGATTTTGATAATTGAAATTCAAAATCTAATCGCTCCTTCAACTCTCTCTTGTCGCTCGGGCAGAAAATGGCGTGTTTTTTTCGATTGTCCTGCTTAACTTTATGAAGTGTAATCTCTGCATTAACCAATAATTCATCTGCAGAGTTACCACATGACGGGAATAGCGCTGCACTCATCGAAAACGAAACAAAAACTGCGTCTTTTCCTACAACTACAGGATGAATCGCCTCTTCTTGCATAAACTCCATAAAGCGCTCGACTTGAACCCGGGTCGCATGAGCCCATAGCATGCAGTAAGTATCTATTCCGACGTGATATAGTTCAGCGCCACTCGGCAAACGATCCTGCAACATCTTGCTCAGAGATAGTAATATTTCGTCACCGGTGTTTCTTCCGAAGCGATCGTTGTATGTGTGAAAGCCTTTAATGTCAAAAAGAATGACTGCAGCTGACAACACATTGCGATCGTGAATGACTTTCTCGGTATCCAAAAGCAAGCGTCCCCTTGTCGGCAACCCGCTAATCTCGTGGAGATAGTTTGTTTTCTCGACTAATTCTCTTACTTCGTTCATGCTGGACAAATCAAATATGGTTCCTACCAGCATTGTAGTCTGCAAACTTGAGTCGTAAAATGCTTTGCCTCGACTCGCAAGCCAAACGCGCTTCCCGTCCGAGCGTTGTATGCGAAACTCAACAGAATAGCGATCTGTACGCCCCTCTATCACCTGCTCGATCGGCTCTCGAAAGCGATGTCTGTCTTCTGCCACAATATAGCCGGTAATGATCGCCATAAGGTCACCGTGTAGTTCCAGTTCAGCATTGGGGAAAATCTGATGCAGGTTCTCGGAAAAAATGAGTTCATTTCGTTTGAGATCTGCGGTATAGACAATTGCGGATGTGCCCTCAATAATATTTTTCTGAAGATAGTCGGATTTCATTTTATCAGTGATATCAATCAATAGCCCCGTAATATAACGCGTCCCGCCGGTTGAATCAAAGTCCGAAGCCCCATAAGCATGCACCCATATTTCGCCGCGCGTCGGCGATAAAAAACGAAAATCACCCGATAAAAGAGCTGACTTGCGTTGCAAAAAAGACTCCATGCTTTTAACAAAAACGGTGTGATCATCCGGATGAATTAACTTGAGAATCTCTGATGAAGCATGCTCAATATAATGACACTTAAGATCCAGAGCGTCCATCATGTAAGTGTTAATATAACAAATGTCGGTAATGGAATCATAATGATACACAAAAGCAGAAATGCCGTCGGACATCAGTTGCGATAAAATCCGATCAGACATGGATTTACTCTTATCAACGATCAATCCAAACACAAAATCGCGTCCTTCGAAATTTACATTTTTGGCCAGAACTCTAATCCACAACGTCTCCTCAAAATTCTTAAAAAGAGCATGTTCGAAAGTGACGACCGGAATTTTTTTCTTTGAGAGAACATCCATTGCCTTCTTGTATTCTGATATTGATTTCTCCCTGTCTCTTTCCGGGAAAAACTGAGCATAAGCATCTAAAAGCATATCTTGGGAAGCAACCTTGCCAATGACGTCTTGCATTCCTGAGGAAAACAAAAATCTTTCTTCCTCGTAATCCAACACGAAATATGCAAAAGCAAGTTCATCAAGCAAATCTCGCATGCCGGATTGCTCAACAATCTCCGGCAGTATTGTATCAAGATGATTGAGCATCATCGAGTTGTGATCTTCAGCAAACAAACTAATCACTCCGCTACTTTTTGTTAAATTCTATCACTTTTAGCACTTGTGTGTATAGATTTCTTTTACTTTCATTAAATTCTTTAGATAAAATAGCCGAAATCTCTTTAGTCGGTAATCCTTCTCGATATAATGCCAATATACGCTCTTCGATACTCGGACCGTCTTTCGAGATAGTTATCGGTTCGCCGGCGCCAATTATGATAACAAATTCACCCTTTGGTTTATGTTCCTCAAAATACAACGCTACCGTTTCGAGTGACCCCCTGACAACTTCTTCGTATTTTTTTGTGAGTTCCCGCGCCACGGCAACCGGCCGCTGCGCAAAACCTTTTTCGCAAAGCTCTCCCAGGGTTTTTTGTAGCCTGTGCGGTGCTTCGTAAAGCACAATCATACAGTCAAACGCCTGAAGTGCAGTCAATCTCTTTTTTCGTTCCGATCCTTCCGAAGGCAGGAAACCCTCAAAATAAAAATGATCAGATGGCAGACCGGACAGCGCGATGGCGCAAGATAGTGCCGTAGGTCCCGGAATAACGCTCACATTTATGCCATTGTTAATACAGGCCCGCACCAATTCATACCCCGGATCCGAGATACATGGCATGCCCGCATCCGATACAAGCGCAACCGATTGACCCGAACTCAATGCTTCAATAATTGATTCGCCTTTGCTGTGCTTATTGTGCTCATGATAACTCGTTAATCGCGACTTAATCTGAAACTCGCTGAGCAATAATCCGGTCACTCGAGTATCTTCGCACGCTACAATATCAACACTTTTAAGTATCTCTTGCGCACGCAACGAAAAGTCTTTGTAATTACCGATTGGCGTTCCCACGATGTATAGCATTTCTATTCCTCACTATTGTAAATGGCATTCAGCTCTTCGCATATTTGTCCGTCCGTGCCTCGAAGAATCAGAGGAGGCAGTACCTTAAACCCTCCCGGAGCCGATGATTTCTTCCCGCAAATCAGGAAGGCAGTTGCAGGACGCGTGACGTCCGGATGAATAAAACGAACCTGTGTGGGTTCAATTTTGTGTTTTCTCATTAGTTCACAGGTTTCTGCCAATCGGCCTGCGCGGTGTACCATAACGAAAATCCCTCCGAACCGCAAGACATATGCTGCGGCAGACAAGAAATCCTCAAGAGCACCGTGAATTTCAAATCTCGACTCCAGTCTATCCTTGTTGAGTTCTCTACTCGGAACCGGGCCGCTTCCCGTCCTAAAATACGGTGGATTGCAAAAGCAGAAATCACTTTCGGCAGCGGTTACCTCAGACATATTTTTGATTTCACGAACATCACCGAGGACTGGAACAATGCTTTGATTTTGTTGGTTCAGATTCACATTTCGAACAAGGAGTTCAAACGCTTTTCTTTGTTTCTCAATGGCTATAATCCGAAAATTCGGTCGCCTCGCAAGCAGGAGTAAACTGGCAACTCCATTGTTCGCACCCAATTCAACGGCTCGCACCATTCGCTTTCGACCGACGAGTTGAAGAGATGCAAAATGCGACAGCAAAACCGTGTCCTCTCCATATCGATAACCATCCCGACTCTGGATCAATTGAAATCCTCGTCGTCCGAGTTGCTCTATAGATTCCGTCAATTCGTTATACTGTTCATCCATCGTTATCTCTCAATTTCTCTATTCATTCACATATTGTGCGCTAAGTTGAACAACTAATGCAAGAGACCCTCCGAAACCAGCGTCTCGGAGGGTCATCAATGCGCAAAACTTATTCTGATCAACCTGCCGAAATTGCATCGGTCGGGCAAACAGGAACGCAAGCGCCGCAATCAATGCAAAGATCTGCATCGATATTGTACTGTGTGTCTCCTTGGCTGATTGCGCCTGTCGGGCATTCACCCTCACAGCTTCCGCAAGAAATACATGCATCGGAAATAACGTGTGCCATATGAACTACCTCCATTCTTTGATAGGATTTTATCACTATGGGTTAACCTTAGTAAACCACATGTGTCAAAATATGTCCGAATAGTTCTTCCGCTAAATGTCTTCGAAGTCACTATCCGAGTCATCATCCGGCTCATCTGTGCAAGCATGACAAGCGCCGCCGCACTTACCTTTGTGACCGGGTTCTGTGGTTGCAATGAATTTCTTGCCCTTGCGCATAAGTATTTCTACTTCTTCAGCAGGAATAACTTCTAGATCAGCGATATCTTCTCGCTCAAGTCGAACCGATACTCTTTCTCTCAAAATATCGACGGACACAACCACCCCGTTGCCCTGAGCCGTCGAAACGACATCACCCTGCTTCGGTAGGCGCGCATGTGCATCCTCATAGGCATCTTGCTCGTATTTGAGACAACACATCAAACGACCGCATGCGCCGGATATTTTGGTCGGGTTCATTGACAACCCCTGCTCCTTTGCCATTCGAATCGATACCGGTACAAATCCGTCTAAAAAGGTGCAACAACAGAGTTCTCTTCCACAAAGTCCCAATCCGCCTACCATTCTGGCCTGATCTCGCGCTCCGATTTGACGAAGTTCGATTCGAACCCTGAAAATAGCCGCTAAATCTTTAACCAATTCTCTAAAGTCCACACGTCCGTCTGCCGTATAAAAGAATGTCACCTTCTTGCCGTTAAAAGAGTATTCGGCATTGATTAGGTTCATATCCAGTTCGCGCGACTTGATTTTATCCATGCAAATATCGAAGGCTTCTTTTTCACGTTCCTTCTTCGCCTCATGAGCCGCTAAATCGTGTGCATCAACATGACGAACGACCGGCTTCAGAGGCTTCACAAGACGCTCCTCCGGGATATCAAAAACCTCTTCGGCGACATAACCTATATCCAATCCCGATTCAGTCTCAACGATTACAGCATCACCGAGATGAAGTTTCAGATTGCCGGGATCGAAATGATATGATTTGCCGGCCTCCTGAAAACGTATACTAACTACTTTGGGCATTTGTAAACTCCTTTTTCAAGGTCATAAGCATTCTTGCTATTGTCGGTTCAAAACTACAATTCAACGCCAGCGCCTTAGATGCGAGAACAACACACTCTGACGCTCGCATCAGCCGTTCAGGCGTCAAACCGCTGGTCTCAATCATTCGATTCATCATATCGGTTTTGTATGGGCTCTGCAAGTCTTCGGTACGACCGGAGGTCATCAAAACCGGAAATTGGCCGAGATATGACATCATAAGCGACAAAAGCTGATTGATCTCACTTTTATTTGTATCAAAAAACGAATAAACACCGGTCAAAAGATCTGCATCCGATGTTTTGTCGATTCGAAGCATAATGCGCTCTATCTCACTCTTTGTTTCAAGAAGAGCTGCATTCCGAGACATCTCGATGGCTACCCCTGGGACCCCATTAGATAACCTTGCTAATAAAGACGCGTCGGACGCACTCAATTCGCCCGATGCATTAAGAATCGCTGTCACTTCTTTCTCGGAATAGCGACTCAATGCAATAATAACCGCTCGAGACAGCACCGTTTTTTGAAGACGTTCCGCTTCGCTTACAGTCAAAATAAAGTAAGAGAAGGAAGGTGGCTCTTCAAGCGACTTCAACAGAGCATTTTGACCTTCTTCACCGAGTGAATCGCCGTCGATAAGATACACTTTTCGCTTGGATATTTGCGGATACATCCTGAGATCAGAAATCACTTTGCTCCGTACTTCTGCCACCTTAACCGACTTGTCTCCGGCGTCAGGATAGAGACAAATAAAATCAGGATGCGTGCCTTGCTCAATATAGTGGCAAGGACCACACACCCCGCACGCCCCTTCAGAGGACGGTTTGTCACACAAGAGCATCCGACTCATTTGTAAAGCCATGGACTTTTTACCGATACCCTTAGGGCCGGTCAACACATAAGTCCTCGCTAAATCATTTTCGAGAAGATGAAAAATGCGCTCCTTAGCACGGTCTTGTCCGATTAACGAAGGAAACAGACGCATTACATTTTCTCAAAATGCTCGACGTTTACCACAAATACTGTCGCACCGCCGACCATGACCTCGACCGGATACGGAATGTACGCACCGCCCATAGCTGATGGTGTAACATTCGTATTTATTGCGGACTGTCTGCTGGACGAATACTTCCGGATTAATCCGATCACTTCTTCTTGTTGTACGTCTTCTACAACAATCATCAGTGTCGTATTCCCCGAGCGCAAAAAACCACCGGAAGAATTCAGTTTTGTCACACGAAAACCGGATTTATTGAGCTCGGCCATAAGTCGCGGGCTATCCTCATCGTGTACAATTGCAAAAACGAGTTTCATTTGCGTAATACCTCCCAAACCTTTTGTTCGATCTGAACTGAAACCCTGTCCACAGATGCGTTTGCATCTATAATGACGATTCTATCATATTTCTTGGTCATATCTATATACCCGTCACGAACCTTTTTCATAAAATATAGACCTTCATCTTCAAGGCGATCATTCCCCGCCTGCCGATTACGCATGCGAAGCGCTGCTTTCTCAGGCTCTATATCCAACAAAAAGGTCACATCCGGCTCGACGCCTCCAGTCGAAAGATGATTCAGAAAATCAACTGATTCCAAACTCAATCCTCGGGCATATCCTTGATAAGCTAATGTGGAATCGAAAAAACGATCACAAATGACGGTTTTACCCTCTGATAAAGAAGGAATAATGACTTCAGCGACAATTTGCGCGCGCGCTGCTTCATACAGTAACAATTCGGTAACCGGAGTCATCCCGACATAATCCTTTTCGAGCAGAATGGACCGAATTTTCTCGCCAATCTGTGTGCCGCCGGGCTCTCGAACGAGGATTGCGTCAATATTATTCGACACGAGTGAATCAAAAAGGCGCTTGATTTGAGTGGACTTACCACTACCGTCTATGCCTTCAAAAGAAATAAATGTGCCTTTTCTACTGTTCATCAGTCACCTACCTAGTTTGATTATATCGCACATACGCATCACTTGTTAATAGATCTGCCCGATCATATTAAGCATTTGAATTCGTATTGTCCAGCACCCAAATAGACTTCTCAACAATCCCATCAATAGACGTTCCGTGTTCAATCAAATACGACAGCTGAGTCACAATGGCTTCCGACAGAATTTCTCCCGGCCATAGTATCGGGATCCCGGGTGGATAAAGGAGTAGCATTCCTGAAGAAATCATACCAGCCGACTCACTCAATTTATGAGTTCGTGCATTCTCACTCTGAAAAATCGCCTGTCTAACGTGCATTGCCCGTTCAGGTGGTCTTGTGTACAGCGCTCTGGCGATGGCCTCCGAATGAGCTAAAATCGTTGGGTCCACGCGATCGGAATCCGAAAGCCCGTCAACAATGTCCTTTAGCGCTGATAAAAGAGCGTCTAAATCATCCTGAGTGTTGAAAATATTAAATAGCATCAACACATATGAAGGACTATGCATTTCAACAATAAAACCTCTGCGCTCAAGTTCGATTGCTACTTGAGAGGCACTGATTCCGACTCTTGCAAAGCTCAGACCAATGCGCATCGGATCTCCGTTCTTCACTGCTCCCCCTGAAATCAAATCAATACCCGGCACAGACGACAACCGGTCTCGAAGAGCATGGAGTCTCTCCGCTGCAATCGAGAATTGCGCTCTTCCGAATTTATCCATTCGTCTTAGTGCCATCTGAAGAGAAGCCGCGATGACAAATGATGGGCTCGATGTTTCAAAGATTTGAAGCATTGATAGAATCCGGCTTGGATTGACGCGCTTCGATTTAATGGCTTCGCAAGAGACATGCAATAACGAAGCCATAGTCAAAGCCGGCAGCGTTTTGTGAACACTTTGCACGACAATATCCGCACCGCTCTTAAGTGCCGTATCAGGAAAATTATCGTCTCCGAAAACAAAATGTGCCCCATGCGCCTCGTCCACAAGTAATCGGCATCCATGTTGATGCACAATTTCAGCGATTCGCGTTATATCCTCACATCGTCCGAAATAGTCCGGTGATGTAATCAGTACATCTGAAATATCTTTTCGAGTACAAAGACCATGCTCAATCATTGAAAGCATGCTTAAGTCTCCATGCTCTTCATCCATGAGATAAGACAGCGGGCTGATGGTTGAAGATTCGGGTCTATCTGAAGCGATATTTTGAGATATGGCCGTCGAAAAATCTTGAATAAAGCTATATTGACAGCCAATCAAGCTCAAGGCGTATGCCGCCGACATATGGCATCTCCGATCAAGCAGAAGATGCGAATCCGGCCGAAGACACGAAGAAAGCATGACTTGGATACCCGTGGTTGACCCCGTCGTCAGTATTTGAGAAAACCCGGACCCGTATAATTCTTGCATCCAATTTTGAATTTCCAGAACCGTGCCTTGCGGATTATGAAGATTGTCACTGAGTGATAATTCGGTAGTATCTGTACTAATCAGATAATTACAGTCATCACAGGAGAAAAAATGACCTGAAATATGTCCGGGCATGTGCAAAACGACCTTCTCCTGATGCCATAATGGCATTTTGGAAAAGGCGCGGTCGCCGTCTGTGGCAAATGGTGATGTCTCAAGATTGGGCTTCATGAATCAGTCCAATTTGGTCATATGAATGCTGGCAATCTCAATCCAGATTTCTTTTTCGAGACGCTCGTTCTCTTTCCTGATATCTTCATATGTCTCAATCGGATGAAATTCTTTGGTTCGCGGCCTGGGCTCGCGATCATCATGTCGTCGTTCCCTGGAACGATGATCCTGGCTGACTCTCTGCCTTGATCCGTCTCGGCGATTTGAATCCAAGGCCGAAGTCTTCTCTTGTGAATCGCGAGGTCCTCTGCTTGATCGATTGCCACTGCCTTCTTGGCTCGATCGATTCGGTCGTCGATTGCGATTGTTTTGTCCGTATGATGGATTATTTGAGTTGCCACTAGTATTTTGGGGCTTGGAAAAGTCCTTACGATTGCTGTTGTGAACATCAGACTGCACCGACGATACCTTCTCCGTCGAACCATCCTCGGGAGCACCTTGTGACTTCGGATATTGATTGTTTGACGGGCGTCGTCTGCGGTTGTTCTTGTAATAATTTCTTCCGCTCGGTCGATTCTGGCTTCCTCGATTGCTCGATTCACCCGCATTCGGCTTACTGTTGGTCTGATTTATTTCTTGACTCATTCATGCCTCCTTAATGCTCTAAAACACGTTCTCATTATAGACTATTTTTGCGTCGGTTCAAGAGAAAGTCCGTTTTCATCCCGAATGGGTTCAATTTCTCCGAAGTAATTCACGCCTTTTTCTTGAATTTGAGGAAGGTCGAGGTGCGGTGCAATCTGTCGGAGCGGTATGATGACAAATGCCCTTTCCATCATTCGAGGATGCGGAATCGTCAAGCATTCGGTATGCATTTGTATATCATCATAGCAAAGAATATCAATATCAATTGTCCGGGGCCCTCGAAGTATCGTCCTCCTCCGGCCAAGATTCGACTCAACGCCTTGAGTAAACCGGAGCAGGTCTTCCGGTGACAAGCGAGTATGAATACAACATACAATGTTCAAAAATTCGGGTTGCTGAAGATAGTCTACCGGCTCAGTTTCATAGACGGACGATACAGCAACCAAATTAATGTTGGGCTCATCCATAATATACGCAATCGCAGCTTGTAATAGTGCTAATCGGTCGCCGATGTTGCTTCCCAAACTCAAATACGCTTCGTGTTCAAACATCGTATTCTCGCCTCTCTCTGAACAGGCTGACCCCCATTGCATCGAATGACCCCGAAACCGGAGCATCGGGCTTTCTAATCGTAATATCTACGGCTTGGACCACTTGAAATGACGTAAAAATATCACTGACAATGATCTGCGCCAGTTTTTCTATAAGAGAAAAGGGGCAAGCCTCAACGCGGTACTTCACTTTGTTGAATACTTCTCCGTAATGAACCGTATCCGTTAAATCATCCGTCAGTGCCGCAGGAAGATCCGACAAGAAAAGAACAATGTCAACAACAAACTCTTGACCGATTTTTTTCTCAAAATCAAGGCATCCTGTGTATCCCCAGAATCTCATACCTTCCAGAAGAATACGATTTGGATATTTATCAATCATTCTATCCATATATCTACTCTCTTTCCTGTCGCATTATCGCATCGACAACGGCCAATGCCTCGACCGTCTGTCCGACCGAATGTACGCGAACGAAATCCGCACCATTCATGGATGCGACAGCACATGAAGCCAAAGTGCCGATATCCCGTTTATCTACAGGAAGCCCTAGAATATCTCCAATGAACCTCTTTCGAGAGGGGCCGACAAGTATCGGATATCCCAATTTTTTGAGTTCGGAAATACCGCGAATCAAGGCCAACGATTGATTTGTACTCACGCCAAACCCAATTCCGGGGTCCAGTAGGATCTGTTGATCATGAACTCCGGCATTAAGAGCCCATTCTATGCTATCTGACAAATACACTCTTGCCCTCTCCACAATATCACCGTCGCCGACAGGCTGTCGCTCTTCTCTGGCGTTAAACATGAGAACTAACCCTGCATTATGCATCGCGGCAACTCTCGCAACGGCCACATCGTGATGTAATCCTGTGACGTCGTTAATTATCGACGCTCCGGCCGCCAATGCTGCCTCTGCAACTTTTCCTTTGTAGGTATCAATCGATATTGGCACGCGAAGGGTCGAATTCAAAGATGCGATGACCGGGACAACTCTAGATATTTCGGTGTCCTCATCAACTATAGAAAAACCCGGTCTGGTGGATTCGCCACCTACATCAATAATTGATGCACCTTCGAGGCACATTCGCTCTGCATGAGCCTTTGCGGCATCTTCTCCTTCGAAGTGACCGCCATCCGAAAAAGAGTCCGGTGTCACATTTAATATCCCCATCACATATGTGTGTGCACCTATGGAAATGCGATGTGATCCGCAAGAAAAGACATTTGACTTCATCATATTACGTTCGCTTTTCATCGATTCTTATTAATCAAAGACAACGCCTCTGATCGCGTACGTGCGTCGGATCGACATAATCCTCGCATCGCCGAAGTGACCGTCATGGAGCCCGGCTTCCGAATACCGCGCATTGTCATACAGAGATGTTCCGCCTCGATAACGACACAAACAGCCTTAGCGTCCACCGCACCAAGAATCGTATCCGCGATTTCTGTCGTTAACCGCTCTTGCAACTGAGGCTTTCTGGAGAGAGTATCTACGACACGTGCCACTTTTGAAAGACCAAGGATCTTTCCTTTTTTCGGAATATAGACAACATGCGCCTTACCGTGAAACGGAAGAAGGTGGTGTTCGCACATCGAATAGAACGGAATATCTCCGATCATAATCATCTCGTCGGCATCACTTTCATGGAACACTTTAATATCTTTCGAAATATCTCGATTGATCCCGGCAAAAACCTCAGCATACATCCGCGCCACTCGTCCCGGCGTCTCAACGAGTCCCTCTCTATCCGGGTCTTCTCCGATTGCGACTAATATGTCACGCACTGCGTTTTCAATTTTCGGAAGGTCCATTTCCTTCTCATTCTTGGGTGATTGTAATTCACTCACTCAGTATTACCTCCATATACGAGACGATGAAGCAGTTGCAAGAGTTTACTTGTCATCCTTGAGGACTTGTTTACGGTATTGCATCGGCGTCATTCCCATTTGTTTTCTAAAAGCGACATTGAACCTTTGCGGACTCGAAAAGCCGACTTGTGTTGCAATCCCACTGACCTTGATTTCTCTCTGAGCCAGCAGTGTGCAAGCAGCATTCACTCGTACCTGCATTAAAAAGGCCATCGGGCTCATACCAAATTCGTCACGAAATGCGCGAGTAAAGTAGCCCTGACTCAAAAAAACATATGCCGCAGCATCAGCTACCGATACCCCTCGATCATGATTTTGGGCCAGATAATCCCTTGCGATAACAACGAGTTCTCTTGCTTTTCCGTGACGCACCCGAAGCGATTCCTCCCACTCATCACGCAATGCTCTTGAAAGAGTCACCAGAAGTTCCATCGTCATAAACTGCATCATCAGAGCCTTGGCAAAATCGTCGCGAACGCTCTCTTTCATGATGCGTTCAACTAATTCTCCAATTTGTTGGCGCCCACGACCCGAAACCATCAAATAGGAGGCATATGAAGGATCGTCACTGCGATGGCCCTTTGCAAAATCCAAAAAAATCTCAATCGGCTTGCTTGAAACACCGTGAATTGCAGCATGAGACGTTGGTCCCGTTTTTCGAGCTGACGGCTCAAGACGCGCATTTTCGGAACTATATTTTAAAGCCTCTTGAGCCTGTCCGAGGTCTTGAGGGAAACCAAAATAGAGAACCACCATATCAACTCGCTTGGTCAAAACGTCAATCGTATGATTCACATTCGGTCGAATAACCATTGTGGATCCCTTATCGAGCTCAACGCCTTTTCCATCGATGGTCAGCTTGGCTTTACCGCTCCTCAAATAGAGAAGTTCATGAGAACTATGCATGCTCGACGAAGGCACGGGCGTGCTCTTCTCAAAACAATGCTCAATGCCTTCGAAAACGACGGGAATTGATCCGACGGCCTCCAAAATACCTTTTTCAACTGCGGGCAACAACTCTTCAAACAACGGCGTAACCTCCATAAATAGTCATGGCCGAAGCAACTTGACCATTATTCAAATCGGATATTGTCTACAAACAATACACCGGATTTTTGCATATCGAAAAATTCAAACGTTAATTCTTCAAACACCATCGAATCTTCGCTTTTACGCTCAAGCGAGAGGGTCTGCCACTTAAGGCTTTTCTCAATGGATTCACTTCCGATAAAACCTTCAATTTGCAAAGTCTTCTCGGACTGGTCCGGATTAAAAACATCCACTTTAATTCGACTGTAAGCTTTCAAATCGTATGGCGCAAATAAACTCGCATAAGACAATACCGGTCCAAACGCAACGAGACTGTTTTCTGTCTCATAGTTGATTTTAACCGATGAAGCGCCTTCTGTCTTGTTAAGTGTGTCTAGGGTCAGTAAGCACTTTCCTTTGACGGTCTGGAAGACAGGGAGCTTTTCAAATGGCGTATCCCAGAATTTTTTGCCGGTAAATTCAAGTCGATCGCATGACGCGAAACTCAAATCAGGATGATAGGTACACGGTTCTCTGTCAAAACGAAACGGAAGGACCGGAAGACCGCTTCGATTCTTAAAATTTGCAAGGTGTGGAACGGGCATATAAGCGTACATTACACCATACGGCTCCTTGATTGACTCATTCCAAACCATTGCGCGTATGCCGTGAAGTAATTTCGCCTTCGCAGGCATATATACACGATCTTCACCACAAATTGAGAAGCCGTGTAATACAGATTCATTTTCACTAAGCTTCAAGCCATCCATTGTGTTATCGAATGTCAACATAATCTTGTTTGCAACAATCTCCACCCCGATACACTCCGGACACGACGTCGGCATCTTGGGGGTGAAGTGCAATCCGAGCGCAATGCTTGCCAATCGTTTCCCAACCCTGAAGTTCGCTGATTTTTCGGGCAGCAACATATCGTGATTGCTAAGAATGCCAATCGGCATCGGTGTTTTTCTTCTGATTACGGACAATTCTTCATTGAACTCCAAATATGACATCGGCTGCTCCGGATCAATTTTGTCAGGCGATATCGCAAGCAAAATCATCGATGGAACCATTTGTTTGTCCACAATCTTTCTCGGGCCAAAAACCGTCGAAAGATCGCTCAACAAGAGTGAAATAATCTTCGAATACTTGCCCCTTAACACAACATCTTTGGCGTCGGGCGCCAGAACGATACCTCTTATATTCATATCATGAAGCATGCACATGAATAGTTCATAACTGCCACATAGCAGTTGCGAATCCGGAACATCATTAAGGAATTCAGGATATTTAGTCAATATCACTTCTTCCGGCTTCACTTTATGTTCGAGCTCATTCAGGATCATCATACCTGCAGAAGTATTTGTGGATGAAACAACATGCGTCTTTTCTTCAGAAATCGAACGCAAATCTATCGGCTCATCAGAAGATTCTTGCTCGTAGGTTTGTCCTTCTTTCACCTCGGATACAGTGAGCGGACAATCAGCGTCACGGTGCATTACTAATTCATGTCCAGTATCTTTATTCTCAATATGCGCGGTATCCGAATCGTCATCCTTCTTATCAGCCGATTTATCTCGTTGGTTGCAAAAAGCTTGATATTCATCTTGGGAGTAATAGAGGTTCGCTGTCTTGAGTACTTCTCCGATAGCTTCCGAAGACTCTACGCTATTTCGACTCAGCCACGCATAGGTCGGTACATCTTTAGCAGTCAAGTCTATGACGCCGATTGGATAGTGAAGTTGGTCTGCAAGGTGATATGCCATCGAAAATGCGGCCGCCGAAACTCCCGCCAACCGCTGCGAATCACGAACAAATATCCAGGAACTTAATTGGTTATGGTCACACAGACAATTCTGATTGCGCGAAAAAACGGGCGGCTGAAAAAATCGCACGAGCTTCATCGGCGCTTCCTTGAGAGGCGTTCTGGGTGATCCCGTCTTACGTATAGGACCGCAAAGCGGCTCCGAGCCCATTGTCAGCCAGAGATCTCCACAACGCAAATCCTTAATGGTCACCGAAACGACAGATGCGTGAATAATCAGAGTATAGGCATCGCTGGATGCCCGATACGAAGGTAGTTCAAAAGTAAACTTCCCACTGTCCCTGGTCCGTGTCTCAAGACTGAGAATAACACCGTAGTCCGTATCCAACTTTGATACGTGACGTCCGTCTGTGGGGTCTTTGACGACCTCCAAGGTTACGACAGAATACGGATCGGTTTCGCCGGAAATTTTAAGAGGCGCGCCTTGTTGAAACACCATTCCCGTCGCCAACCAATGGGGCAACCTCAGCATTGTCATAATTATCTGTCTCCTTCTTATGTGCTCAGAACAAATTGCACAATCTCCAGACCTTCATCTCAATGTGAATACAAAGCACATTATACGCCAGGATTCATTTCCGGTAAATTAAAAGAAGAAAAGCGATGTTTTTTGAGGACTGAAAATCGACTATCGAATCTTTATTCTCAACAAACGCACTTATAAAATAAAAGATTTTAACGAATAAATTGCATTGTTTTGCATATATACGATTGACGATAGCCACGACTGCTATATAATAAATATCAAATCATTTTGTTTTTTTGTTTATGATAGGACTTTAAGTCCTGGAAGGGCGGGTGTGCATTTCTTTGTTCAAATACAGAATATACGAAGAAGACCGACTCAGTTCAATTCTATCTCGGCAACTAGGGATGATTTTCCGTGAAACACGCTCGAAGAAGCACTTGTCCCAACATCAGTTGTCCGAACTGGCTAACACGAATCATTCATACTACTGCACAATCGAGAACGGCAACGGTAACCTGACACTGAAGAAATTCATGTGTATATGTTATGCATTGGACACAGATCCTGCCTCCGTGATAAAGACCTTAGACGAGGCGACTTCAGAAGAACTCGAGAATCTGTGCGATTATGAAGATTATCAATTCTAGACATTCCTCCGTAATGAGCAATCAAGCACAAATATCACTATTTTGTTTATTTCATTGGTCTTTTTACCTGTTTTAGGATATAATTTGGACATTAAATACTCTGTTTTTGACATCGGGAGGGGTAAATATGTCCATAACATTATCTCATGCCGCATCCATTGCTAAGGCACAATATGAAGACATTCGCAAATCCTTTAATACCGAGGCCGTCTCATTCTGTGCGCATTACCACGAGCGCTCAGGATTGCCCTCCGAGATTCCGGCACATTATCACGAATACATTGAGCTCATCTATGTCATTGAAGGCACCTTCGTTGCCACTGTCAGCGGCCGAGACTTTGTTCTCAGCGGTGGTGATTTGTTAATCGTGAATGCCAACGAGCCCCACTCTTTTTACCGAAAAGCAGAATCCAAGTTTATTTGTCTTCAATTTGATCCATTTCTTCTCTTCTCCTCAATTCGAACCTCTTTCGAGGCACGGTTTATTATGCCATTTATCATTTCCTGCTCTTCCCCACAACGTGTCGTAAAGAAGGCCGAATTGGACACAACGAGTATTCCCGGTCTGATTCAAAATGTACAAAATGAATACTCGCAAAAGGACTATGGTTATGAACTTTCGGTTCGATCTGATATCTGTCGCATCTTCTTGTGGTTTCTGAGAAAATGGCGCGCTCAGGGGCTTGAGATGGAGATGAAGGAAAGTGTTCGAAATGAAGATATTGAGCGCCTCGAAAAAGTTCTCGAATACATTGATCAAAATTATATGAATACGGTCAGCGCGGATAAAATGGCAAAACTCTGCAACATGAGTTACAGCTATTTCTCCAGGTTTTTCAAAGCATCCGTCGGGCGATCATTTTCTGAATATCTGACCTACGTTCGTGTGACCGAAGCTGAGAAACGACTAATCAGCACCGGCAAAAGCATCAGCCAAATTGCATATGAAACAGGCTTCACAAACGCTAGCTATTTCATCACACAATTTAAGCGCTATCGCAATATGACGCCAAAAAAATTTAAACAACGACTTTTCAATGAAGATATATCGTTGGAAACGCCCGACGACATAGAAATCGTGTCCACATACGCATCTCGCTGATTATCTATGTGACTGGCGCTACGCACCAATAGGCGCGATGACTAATTGTATGCCGACCGCTTTTATTTTACGTGCAGTAGCTTCGTCAATTCCGGAATCCGTGATAAGCACACTTATTTCTTCCGGTGCAATAAATGTAGATGTTGAATCAGAATTAAGTTTGCCAGAATCCACCATTACTACAACTCGCTTGCACTTCTCGGCACAGAGCTTTTTTAGCTCAAGTTCGTAAAAATTATGACCGGTCAACCCCGACTCCGCAGAAAAACCATTTCCGGAGACGAAATAAGCATCAGCACTAATTCTCCTGAGCATTTCTTCGCACAATAAGCCTTCAATCGCACCGGAGTGCGGCCGCAAAACACCGCCAATGATTACTGTCCTGAATTTGCCGATACGCTGCACTTCCATCGCCGTATGAATACCGTTTGTGACGACCGTAAGATTATCCAAATGTCGTATGTGCTCAATCATATGAAAAGCCGTCGAACTCGCATCGATAAATATGGTTTGTCCGTCAGAGACAAATGCAGCCGCGGCCTTGCCGATAGCACTTTTTTCGGCGACCATCATAACACTTCTCCTCATGTAATTTTCATTAGGAGACGAGGATCTGTTCAGCTCTGTCAATCGTGCACCGCCATGATATCTGACTATGGCACCTTCTCGTTGCATTTCCCGCAAATCACTTCGTATGGTCGCACCCGTAACACCAAGCCGATCAATCAGCTCTTGTGTTGATACATCCGTACCCTTTTCCAGGATTTCCAAAATTAGTTTTCGTCGTTCAAGATTTATCATACGACCGACCTCTCAATGACATAACGATATAAAAATCGTATCAGGCCATGCTTCGAAAGTCAACGAATGATTTTCATTTAGAATTCGTATGAAAAAGCAGCCAAGTAAATCACTGGCTGCTCTCAGTTCATCCGCAGATGATACATATATGGCTGCCGAACTAGGATTTGAACCCAGACAAACTGCTCCAGAGGCAGTCGTGCTACCCTTACACAATTCGGCAATGTGCGTCGGTAAACGCATAACGTCAACCGACGAGAAAGAGTATATCAAATGCGTCGTTTCATATCAAGGGCTAAATAAACAAGTTGGTATCTGATGTTTCAGCTTCAGCCAAGTATGTCGCAACACCGGCTAACTCGACACCATCAATTAACTCTTCTTGCTTGATGCCCATGACATCCATAGACATTTGGCAGGCCAACAGTCGAATATTTGCTTGTTTTGCCATCTCAATGAGTTGTTCGAGGGATTGTATGTTTTTCTTCTTCATCACGGAGCGAATCATAATCGATCCCATACCACCCATATTCATCTTCGAAATGCCCAGTTTTTTGGCACCTCTTGGCATCATCCAGCCAAACATCTTTTCGATAAAGCTTTTGGCAACAGATACCTTTTCCGGACGTCTCAGAACATTGAGCCCCCAGAAAGTAAAGAACATCGTCACCTTTCGGCCCATCGCCGCTGCACCGTTGGCGATAATAAACGATGCAATTGCTTTATCCAGATCCCCACTGAATACGACAATGGTTTTATCGTGATCTTCCGAGCCCGTTAAAACCTTCTTTGATTCCGGCTCCGCAGATTCCTCTACTCCCTTCTTAAGTTCGACACGCACAATACCCTTATCTTTTGCAACGCTAAGAACCGTATTACCGGTCCTTCCCGCCCACGCGTAAATGTCTGAGCCAAAAGCAGGATCCGTAGAAGTGATTTCCAATACTTCTCCGGCAGCAGCAGCATTTATAGCCGCAGCAGTCTTAATAATTGGGCCGGGACAGGATAGTCCGGTCGCATCGATCTTGGTCACAGATCCGAAATCAACTGATTGTGCGGATTGAACGGTGGAAGAATCAGAAGATGCATTTGCCACAATGACGGGCTCCCCCGGATTCAATTTCGTCAATCCCTCTTCAACCATGTTGTTATATAGTCGATAGCCGCCTGACAAGTTATATACGTCAAATCCGTGCTGAGACAACATGCGAGAAGCAATATAACCGCGCAGACCGACTTGACAGTATACATAAATGGGTCGATCCTTCGGCAATTGTCCCACCGCTCCGCGCAACTCATCCACCGGAATGCACGTAGCGCCATTGATCATCCCTAAATCCGTCTCTATCGTTGTACGCGTATCCAAGAAAAATGCGCCACTTGCAACCAAATTGTCGACGTCCTCCGGATAAAAGACCTTAGTATCTCCCTTAAGAATATTCGCTGCGGTAAATCCAAGCATGTTTACAGGATCTTTGGCCGAAGAGTATGGCGGTGCATAACATAGTTCCAGATTCTGAAGATCGTATACCGTAGCACCTAGCCGCATCGCAGTCGCTGCAACATCCACACGTTTTTCGACTCCATCATAACCCACCGCCTGGACACCCAGAATTTGGCCTTCCGGTCCAAACAGCATCTTCATGGACATATTCGTCGCATTTGGATAATATGTCGCATGACTTGCCGGAAAAATGTAAGTCTTCATGTATTTGATGCCCATTTTCTTGAGCTGTCTCTCATTGAGTCCGGTCGAAGCGGCCGTCAAATCAAAAACCTTAACGACGCTACTGCCTTGGACGAGGCGCGCTGATTTTTCGTTGAGTAGAGAATTTCCGGTCAATAATGCGGCAATTTGTCTCCCCTGACGGTTCGCAGGACCAGCGAGCGGAACTAGAACTTCTGTATCCGATTGCATCTGTTTTACTGGAATCGCATCGCCTACTGCAAAGATATTCGGATCAGAGGTTTGAAACATATCATCCACACCGATACTATTCCCGACACCCGATTCAATACCGCAAGCCGCAGTGAGCCGATTATCCGGCACAACGCCTGCAGCAACGATGACAATCTCTGCTTCCATTGATCGACCATCCGTCAAACGAACATCTATCGGAGAAGATTCGGACTGACGAGAAAACGCCGAAACTCCGACACCAAGATTTAACCCGATACCCTCATCTCTTATCGCCTTGTGAACATCAATGACCATCTCAGCATCAAGAAACCCGAGCACCTGAGGCGCAAACTCGACAATACTGACCTGTAAACCCCGATCTATAAGATTCTCTGCCATCTCGACACCAATAAAACCACCACCAACGACCACCGCTCTGGCCGGATCTCTATCGACGATAAAGTCATCAATTTCGATAGTATCTTCAAGATTACGCAGATTAAAAATCCCCGGCAGATCCTCACCTTCAACATTAAGTTTTCTTGGCATGGCACCCGGAGACAACACCAGCTTGTCATACGTTTCGTAATACGTGGATTGGTCTGTTGCCCTTTTAACTTGGACGCGCTTTTTGTCACGGTCAATTGCAATGACCTCGCTCTGAACACGAACATCTATATTAAAACGGTCGCGAAAAAGCTCCGGGCGCGTCACCACCAATTTGTCCCGCTTAGTAATCGTACCACCTAAATAATAGGGCAAACCGCAGTTCGCATACGATATATATCCGCTCTTTTCGAAAATAATAATTTCATCCTTTTCGGACAAACGCCTAAGACGAGCCGCTGTACTGGCACCTCCGGCTACACCGCCGACGATAAGAATTTTCATGTGGCACCTCCGTTTGTAATGATTACATAATAGTAATAATTATATCACTGCGGCACAAAAATGAACACGAATCCGTCCAAAGTTTTTTGTTTGTTAAAAGATGATATGAAGTCAACCTCTCCCTTCCGGCATGGACGGTTCTTCCGACAACGAATCAATCAGATTTAGCGCCTCCATCTTCTCTCTGACGCGTCCGATATCTTGCCATAACGTCATGCGGTGATTATTGTTTCGCAAAATGTAGGCCGGATGAAAAGTGGGGAAAATCAGGTAGTTATTTTTTTCGAAAAACTGCCCTCGGACCTTACCGATGGCTTCATCGGAACCGGTAAAGTATTTGTATGCCGTCTTTCCCATCAGGACAATGACTTTCGGCTTAACGAACCGGACTTGCTTGGCCAATAACGGCATACAAGACTTGGCTTCGGCGGGTGTCGGAACGCGGTTTTCAGGCGGTCGACATTTAACGATGTTGCATATGTGGTAATCTTCCGGGGTGAACCCGTACCCCTCAAAAAGCAAATTCAACAATCTTCCGGCTTGCCCAACAAAAGGTACTCCTTGCTCATCTTCACTCGCTCCGGGTCCCTCGCCGACGATCATCAGCGGCGCCTCAACGGCACCTCTATAAATAACGACATTTTTACGCGTCTGTGAGAGTTCACACGATTGACACTGCTTGCACTCCTCAACAAAATCCGGCCAGTAATACGCCACGGCTCAGCCCTCCAGTTTGATCTGATAGGAGTATTATAACAAATCTTCGGCGATTTTGAGATGCACCGTAAAGGTCGCGCCAGCGCCTTTCGGGCTTTTTACGCTGACCGAACCCTCGTATAGATGAGCTATATGCTTAACTATGGAAAGTCCGAGCCCGGTGCCGCCGACCTCTCGAGAGCGGCTTTTATCTACTCTGTAAAAACGCTCAAAAACGCGTTCCAAGTGCTCTTCATCAATGCCCTCACCATCATCTGAAACCTGTATGGATACAAACCGATCCGGTTCTCTTCTCACATGAATAGAAATTCTCCCGTCTTCCTTGCCGTACTTAATCGCGTTATCGAGCAAGTTAATCAACACTTGTCGAATTCGATATGGATCTGCTAATACAGGTAAAGACTCTGATGGTTCAACACTAATAATCGTATTCTTTTGATCCGCAGTCTTTTTGAGATCTTGCGCTACATCCGCGACTAAACGGTCTAACTCAAATACTCTGGCCTCTTCATCGCCTTTACCCATCGTCTCAATCTCGGATAATTGCAGTATATCGTTGATGAGTTGATGAAGCCTTTCCGCCTCAATATCTATGATTTCCAGAAAACGTTCGGCTACGGCCGGATCTTCAATCTTCGTATTTCGCAAGGTATCAATGAAACCACGTATAGAAGTCAGCGGCGTTTTGAGTTCATGACTGACATTTGCGACAAACTCAGCACGCATCTCTTCGAGTAGAGCCAGCTTCCTGTTTTGAGTTTCAAGGTCCTGAAGTTTCTTTTCAATATCGTCCGCCATATTGTTGAACGCTGCGGCCAATATACCCACTTCATCATCAGATAAATTCTGAATTCGCGGGAAATAATTCGAGTGTTTGTACATCTCCGTAGAGTTCTTAAGACTAATCAACGGACGTGTCCATTTGCGAGCAAAATGATATCCGAGAAGGCTGTAAACAAGCAATGCAATCAACATAATGCCAAACAACGATCCACGCATTTGTAGCATTCGGTCTTTGTATGCCAGCATCGGAATTGATGTTCGAACGACCAAATCTGCGGATTCGTGGTATTTCGCCATATACAACATTTGAACGCCAAGCGTATTGCTAAATCGCTTTTTGAAGGAAATGTCCTTGCTCCGTATCGCGTCCGCTATTTCTTCGCGATCGGCATGATTCTCCATTTCTTCTGACGGCTCATTGCTGTCGTATACGACCGTCCCATCAGATGCGACAATCGTCATGCGAATCGCTCGGCCGGATTGCGAAAAAACACGTTGGCACGTCTGTGCAGCTTCTTCAAAACTCACACCCGCGCGCCATTCTTTTTCGAAAAGAGCATCTGCCGTCACCAAGAGATTTCGATTCATTTCATCGGAATATGCATTCATAAAATATGCCGCGACCAAACCGGTGGTGACAACTGAAGTGACAACGATGAAAAATAGCAACAACTGAATTTTCTTTAGCATTTTCTATCCTTCTTCGGTTCGGCACGATTATTCTGCAAACCGAACATCGCACGAGTCTTTACTTTAACCTTCCTTGAATCGGTATCCTCTGCCGCGAACCGTCTCAATCAGCTCAGGATTGGCATCGTCCTTTTCGATTTTCTTTCGAAGTTGCCTGATATGGACGTCGACCGTTCTTGTTTCGCCGACATACTCGTAGCCCCAAACATGATTTAACAGCTCATCTCGAGAATATGCAATGCCCTTATTCGTCATTAAAAATTTGAGCAATTCATACTCTCTGTTAGTCATCTCGACTTCGTGATCGTTGAGGTATACACGATGGCGAACATCGTCTAAAAGCAAACCGTCAAGTTCAATGGTTTGATTCAATCGGTGTCCTTCCTGATTCATAGTGTTCGAAAAAGACTTTTTATGCGAAGGAGAATGATTATCGGAGAAGACTTGTGCATCTACCGCCCTGCCGACCAGATTCTTGCGCCGAACGTGTGCATTGACTCTCGCCAAAAACTCACGTATGCCAAAAGGTTTTGTGACATAATCATCCGCGCCCGCTTCAAGTCCTCTGACTTTATCCGACTCGGTCGATCTTGCGGTCAACATCATTACAGGCGTCAAATCCATTGTCTCATCGGAGCGAATCCGTCGACATATTTCAAACCCATCCATCTCAGGAAGCATTAGATCCAGAATAAACAATACAACATCAGAATACTGCGGTAATACCTTGAGCATTTCTGCCCCACGACTGAATTTTTGCACAGAAAATCCTTCGCTTCGCAAATTGTACTCAATGAGTTCAGCAATCGCTGCATCATCTTCAACTAAAATGACCACCGGCTTATCACTCATTTTTCTTCCGGCCTCCGTCCTCTGATATAAAAGATAACCCACTCCGCTACATTCTGTGCATGATCGGAAATTCGCTCAAAATACTTACAAATCAAAAGAAGCTCAATCAGCGGCTCGATTGACTCCGTTTCCTGGCGCATTCTTTTGATTAAATACTCTTTAATTTTATCATACAGAGCATCCACCTTATCATCCATGTGTACCACGGTTTGGGCGACTTCCTCATTTTTCGAAACATAAGACTCAAGCGCAGACTTGATCATAATTTTCGCATAATCCGACATGCGAATGACGTCCGCCGGAATAACCATCGTATCTTTATAATCTTGAAGTAAAAGAACCTTTTCACAAATATCTGAAGCATGGTCGGCAATACGCTCTAAATCCATTATGAGCTTCAGTGTCGAAATCGCATCACGAAGATCCGCTGCCACAGGCTGTTGACGCACAATCATTTGCAAACAAGCCCTATCAATATCTCTTTCCATGTCGTCAATGACATCATCATTGGCAATGACTTTTTCAGCCATCTCGACATCAAAATCGACCAACGATTGAACCGCATCGGAAATCGATTGTTGCGTCGCCGCTCCCATTCGAATAATCATCTCGTGAATTTTAATCAGTTCTTTTTCAAACTCTTCTCGTACCACCATAATCGCTCTCCTTTATTCCGCAATCAGCCAAATCGACCTGTAACATATTCTTCTGTCTTCTTATTCGCCGGGTTATTGAAAATGTCTATCGTGTTTGAATACTCAATGACTTCACCCATGAGAAAAAATGCAGTCTTGTCGGATATACGAACCGCTTGCTGCATGTTATGTGTCACGATAACAACAGTATATTTCTTTTTAAGATCATACATCAAATCTTCAATCTTGAGTGTTGATATCGGATCAAGCGCCGATGTGGGTTCATCCATTAACAGAATATCCGGTTCAACGGCCAATGCTCTTGCAATGCAAAGACGTTGCTGCTGACCTCCGGAAATACCGAGTGCTGAGCGCTTTAAGCGGTCTTTGACCTCATCCCATAGTGCCGCGTCTCGAAGGGACTTTTCGACAATGTCATCCAATTCCGTCTTATTCTTAATGCCGTGGACGCGTGGTCCATAAGCGATGTTGTCGTATATACTCATTGGAAACGGATTGGGTTTTTGAAACACCATTCCAGCGCGCTTTCTGAGGGCAGTCACATCACAGCTTTTGTCATAGACGTCGCAATCATCGATGAGAACTTTTCCGGTAATCCGACAATTAAAGACAAGATCGTTCATTCGGTTAATGGACTTGATACAAGTCGATTTCCCACACCCAGATGGTCCGATAAATGCAGTGATTTCATTTGATGCTATATCCATGTTCACATTTTTTAGCGCCTGAAAATCGCCGTAGAACAAATCTAGTTTTTGTATTTTTATCTTGCTTTCATTCATGTAGTATTCTCACTTTCATTCTGTAATCACGCCTATGCGGAGGGGTTGCTATTATCTGTCTCCAAAACGATTCAGCCTTCGATAAACCAGATCTGCCAACCGATTGAGTATAAATATCAGTATGATAAGAACCGCCGCCGTAGCAAAGGGAACTGCAACGGGATCTTTACCGTTCATCGCTGAATTGTACAAGTGTAGCGCAAGAGTATTTCCTTGCTCGAAAATATGCCCAAACGTCGCGTCAATAAAATTGTCACCCTTAGGTAGAAAATTGCCCGAAACACCGACGGTAAAAAGTAAAGCCGCCGTTTCCCCGACGATTCGACCCATCGCTAAGATAATACCTGTCAGTATGCCCGGCAAAGCATTGGGTAGCACAACGCCCATCGTTACTCGAAGTTTTCCGGCACCCAAAGCCAGCCCGGCCTCCTTATACATACTCGGAACAGATAACAATGACTCCTCAGTCGTTCGCATGATGATCGGCAAAATGCAAATCATCATCGTCAAGCTTCCTGACAAAATGGATAACTTAAATTGGAACAGCACCACAAAAACAGCATATCCGAAAAGTCCGAAGATAATTGACGGTATTCCGGATAAAACTTCAGTGGCGAATCGGATGGCATGCACTAATCGACCTTGCCTTGCGTATTGTGTCATATATATTGCGCCGCAAAGGCAAAGCGGCACTGCAAGCAACAGGCTAATGAGAACAATGTATAGCGTATTAATGATCATGGGCAGTACGCCCTTGCTTCCGCCTTTAACCGCAGAGTATGTAGAGGTCAAAAACGATAAGCTCATGTGCGGCAATCCGTTAAGTAAGACATATCCAATGATACCCACCAGTATCGTTAATGTCAGAATGGCCGATGACCAAATCAGCACCAATAAAGCGGCGTCCTTTTTCTTAATTCTCACCGGTGAATCCACCCTTCTTTGAAATATATGAAAAACTGACGTTTACAATCATAATAAAAACGAACAAAACCAAACCGATCCCGAACAACGACTGACGATGAAGTCCCGCTTCGGCATATCCCATTTCAAAGGCGATACCTGCGGTCATCGGTCGAACTGACGAAAACAGAGTCGGGAACTTGACAATATTTCCTGCCACCATGATAACCGCCATCGTTTCACCGATAGCACGTCCGACACCTAAAATCACTCCGGCAAGTATGCCTGATCTTGCAGCAGGGATCTGAATTGAGAAAATTGTTGATATCTTGGTATTCCCGAGCGCCAAAGCCGCCTCGGTATAGGAGCGAGGAACGCTGCGAAGCGTCGTCTCTGTGACTCGAATTATTGTCGGCAATATCATTACAGCCAAGACGATAATCACTGCAGCAAGGCCGGATCCGGTCGTATTAATTCCAAATCGAATGCTCAGTTCACGAATAACGGGCACGAGTATTTTCATACCAATAAATCCGTAGATAACAGAGGGTATTCCCGCCAACAGATCGACTGCAGGCCGTATGACATCTCCCAATTTTTTCGGAGCGACTTCCGCCAAAAAGACGGCAGTAAAAAGTCCTACCGGGACACCGATCGCAATGGCTCCGACGCATCCGAAAATAGTGGCAAGAATCATATATAATATGCCGAACTCCGGCTCGCCTGCGGTGGGGCGCCATTCTTTTCCCAACAGGAAATCAATCAGCCCTATTTCTGCTATTGCAGGGGTTCCGTACGCAAACATGTATACCGTCATGATAACAACAATGCCAACCGAAACTAATGCTGTAAACTGAAAAACCTGCTCGGCCGCTTTTTCCAGGCCTTCCTGAGCCAAGACAGAAAGGGAGAGCACAACGGTCAAAAAAATAAATACAAACCAACCGTATTTCATTGATACTTCAGGGCGCCCAATACCATTGGCGACAAGACTTTTCGCGATTTCCGATGAATAAAGGGAAGCAATAATCTGACACATGAGCGCACTGATGGACAATATCGATGCTATGATGTGTTTTTTGAGAAAAAATGAAACAATACACGCACTGATCATCAGTAATGGAGATATGATAATAATCGCTCGAAACAGCACAGGAAAGACGAGAAGATACTCGACTGATACTCGGATATTTGCAATAACTATCATGAGCGCTGAGAGTTCGACGCTTTTTGTGCCGATATCTATTCGAAGATACGGCATGCTATACGCGACCAAGGAAAACAGCGTCAACATTGGAATGATATACTTTAGCAAGCGATCCGCCATTGATTGTCGTGACGAAAGCAGGCATTGCGATTTCCTGCTGAGCTCATTATGGGGTGCCAAATCTCTCTTTCCCAATGTCATAACTTTTTACTGGGCACAATGCCGTCATCCGAGATGATGCTCATGCCCTCCTCCGAGTAAACAAATTTCAAAAACTCTTCCGTCAGACGGTCATTTGTCGAAATATCTGTAATCATCAAAAATGGACGAATCAACTTATATTCGTTGCTAAGTATCGTGTCTTCACTCGGTAATACACCGTCTACAGCTAGAACTTTTACAGTGTCATCCACCGCGGATAATGATATGTATCCAATCGCATCGGGGTTGCTTGCCACCGACTGTTTAATGTTTCCGGTTGAATTCTGTTCCTCTTCGTATTGTGATTCATCTGGAATACCCAGAATGTCTTCGAACGCTGACCGCGTGCCAGAAGCCGCTTCGCGCCCAATGCGTTGAATCATCGTTTCTTGTCCACCGAATTCCGACCATGAATTGATTTTGCCGGAAAATATGTCCGCCAAATCATGAATAGAAATAGAATCGATCGGGCAGTCTTGGTGAACAATGATAACCACACCATCATATCCGATTATGTTGACATCGAAGTCCGTAGGGCGTTCGGCATCCTTGAGTGACCTTGATAGGAGCCCAATCTGAGCGGTCCCATTGCGAACAGAAATGGCACCTTCTCCGGAACCGTTACCACCGACCGTAATGGTGACATTTGGATAACGAATCATAAATGACTCTGACAGAGCATTTGAAACATCCGCCATTGAAGTGGAGCCGGTGAGCGTCAAGGTGCCTGACAGTATTGAAGCATCTCCCCCGACATCATCAACCAGAGAAATTTCCATACATCCGGAAATTAGTATCGAAAAGGATATGACAGCCGCCCAAAAAAATACTATATACCGTTTACCCAATAGGACACCTCCCATACTCAAATTTATAGTATCAATGAGTCGATATTCAATTGTTATGGGTGAATAAAACTTTGTAAAATTCGTGTAAAATCGATATGAAAAACAATAAACCCCCAACATCGAACTCGAGTGTTCAGCCGTTGGAGGTTTTATCAATTGCTATAAATTATTACGAAGGAAAATTTAGCGAAGAATAACAACCGTTATTCCATCGTTGCCCCTGGCCCAATCAGGATCGGATCTGAATGCCGGACATATTTCCACAATGGCTCTTCCGGCCTTCTCAAAAGGTCCAAATTGCTCCCCCGGACAAAACGCCTTGATTTTGCCTGCTTGAAGCATGTCTTTGAGACAATCCAAAGCCGCAAATTTAAGCGAACCGCCTTCTCCTGACGAGCCATATCCATGGATAATCTTCACCTGGCTGATTCCAATTCTACGCATGGTATTCAACTCGAAGCGAAGCTTCTTCATTGCGGTCTCAACGACCGGCATACCCTCTTCGATATTAATTATACTGGCTGCCACAAATCCCCCTATTTTCTATGTTGTTGCAAGAGCGAATTGACCCGGCACGTTATTATGTCACGACCTTAGAAAATGGCTACAAGACAACGATAACATCTTGAACGAAATATGCTTACAAGAGAATTATAGCACAATTCTCAACCGTTTATTCATCACGGCTATCTTTTTGTTATAATGCGTACATGAGATTAGATCGTTTATTATCCAGCTCCGGATATGGAACACGCACCCAAGTCAAGGCTCTGATTAAGCGCGGGGTTGTATGTTTGAGCGGAAATGTATTGACCGATTCGAGTGTCAATATAGCCGAATCTGATATTCAATTTATTACGGCAGAGGGAAATCCGATTTGTTTTCGCCGACACATCTATCTATGCCTGAACAAGCCCGATGGTTATCTTACTGCGTTAAGCGATTCAAGACTTCCGACAGTCGCTGAATTCATCCCGGAAGTTTTTAGGCACAGAAGTATTTCTCCTGTCGGGCGACTGGATTTCCATACAACCGGTGTCTTATTGCTCACTAATGATGGCGAGTTATCACATCGACTCACCAGCCCAAAAAATCTAAAGCCCAAGACATATTTAGTCACGCATTCCGGACTTCCGACCGGAAATGACGAAGTATTACTTTTTTCAAAAGGTATGACACTATCCGATATCCCCGGAGAAATAGCAAAGTTATCTCCGGCAATACTCGAGCCGCTTTCCGGTTCGCAGTGTCGAGTTACAATAACCGAAGGAAAGACGCACCAAATCAAACGCATGATGGCGCAAATCAATCGCCCTGTATTGGCGCTACACCGGGAAGATTTCGCAGGAATTCGGCTAAATTCGACCCAGAACCCGGGAGAAATACGCGAACTTGAAACAGCAGAATTACAAAAACTTCTGGATATGAAATAACGATTTCCAGCCATTTTAAGCTGCGGAATCTACCAATGCATCGTTAATATAATCAGAAATAATGCTGTAAATGAATTCCTCAGCATCTGCTCGACTACTTTCTGAATTGGAGAAAGATAAAACCAAAGAAGGCTGTTGGCTTCTCCAGCGATTGTCAAACCCGACCGAGCGAATGAACTCAGCATCTTGAATCAGGATGCCGTAAATATGCTTAACGTCTGAACCCGGCTCTGGCAAGACTTCATCTTCGGAATGGTTCTGATCGATACGCTTCATGTGTTCATAATGATCATCAAGAGAATAGTAAATTGGCACTATGCGACTAAGCTGTTCCTCAGATAATTCCGCTTCAAGTCGAGCATAGAAATCGTCCATAGGCAACATATACGCCAGAAAAGACAATGTCGTTTTGCTGTCCGTAATGATTACTTCCGCACCGGTCGATAAAAATGCCGAAGCCGCCAGCGTTCCATATTGAGAATAGCCATCCGCCTGTTCAGAGTTATCAGCAATTATGTCTGCCACACCTATAAAAGGATTCTTGTATTCCAATCGCTCTGTTGCTAAATCTTCCATATAACTTCCGCTGTTCTGAAAGTGTCCCAAAGCAACGACCCGGAAATCAATCGCGGGCGTGAAGAAGACCTGCTTAACAATCAGGAAAGCCACGAAAACCGCCAAAAGGCCCAAAGCGTATTTCCACCATGAGTAGTATATGTAGTTCTTGATGTCCAATTTTTTCTTATCAATCGGGACACCACTGTCAACCGTTGTGCTGACTTCTTTACCCGAAGCAATTTGATATACTGCGTTGATGCGGTCCAGGATATCTGCATTACTTTTGCGATCTACTCTGAATCGCTTAATGTACTGCCAATATTTTTCTTCGATAAGGTAATCCGTAGCATCTTCACGCAACCCGAAAAATACCAAGGCGGATATTCGATCCATCTCGCGAATTTCATCAGACGACGGCACAACAAACTTCTTTTCTTTATTATCCACAGACATCATCCCCTACTTACTGCCTTCCGGCTTGACTATTCGAACCGGGCATCGGTCGCATCGTCGGGAACAAAAGAACGTCACGAATCGAAGCATTGTCAGTTAACAACATGACCAATCGATCAATGCCGATACCCATGCCGCCTGTCGGAGGCATACCGTATTCAAGTGCGACGCAGAAATCTTCATCATGCAAATTCGCTTCATCATCGCCAGCATCACGCTTTTTCAGTTGGTCGGCAAAACGACGACGCTGATCAATTGGATCGTTAAGCTCTGAATACGCGTTGGCATACTCTCTTCCACCGATAAATAATTCGAAGCGATCAGCGTATCGGGGATTGCTCGGATTTTTCTTGGATAAGGGAGAGACCTCAACCGGGTAGTCCGAAATGAACGTCGGAGAAACCAACTTCTCTTCGCAATAAAAATCAAAAAACATATAAAGGATGTCGCCACGCGTTGAAGCCTTAGAAGGCTCGAGGCCCTTTTGAATTGCAGCATCGCGAGCCTGCTCATCCGTCTCGATTTGCGAAAAATCGACTCCGGTAAACTTGAGTACTGCGTCTTCCATCGTAAAGCGCTGAAACGGCGGAGCAAGTGATATCTCTGTGCCTTGATAATTGAGTTCTGTCGTGCCCAACACATCCATTGCAACTGTCGACAATAGATTCTCCGCTAAATCCATCATGCCTTGCATATCCGTATATGCCTGATACATCTCAATCGTCGTAAACTCGGGATTGTGCTTAACTGACATCCCTTCATTGCGAAAAAGACGTCCTATCTCGTAGACGCGCTCAAAACCACCGACAATTAAACGCTTAAGATATAATTCCGGAGCAATTCGAAGAAACATATCCATATCAAGTGTATTGTGATGCGTGACGAAGGGTCGAGCAGTTGCCCCACCGGCGATAGGATTCAAAATAGGCGTCTCAACCTCAATGAAATTCAACTGATCCATATAGTTGCGAATCGACCTGATGATGTGTGAACGCTTTTCGAATGTATCCTTAACCTCGGGATTAATAATCAAATCGATATAACGTTGTCTGTATCGGGTCTCAGTATCCTTAAGGCCGTGGAATTTTTCAGGCAATGGCCGAAGTGCCTTAGACAGCAACGTGTATGACTTCGTGCGAATGGATATCTCTCCCGTACGCGTGCGAAACACATCTCCTGTGATGCCGACAATGTCGCCAAGATCCAGTTTTTGCCAACGTTCATATGCTTCTACACCAATCTCGTCGATCTTTGTGAATAATTGAATTCGCCCTAAGCGATCATGAAGATCCACAAAACTGACTTTACCCATGCCTCTCTTGGACATAATACGCCCAGCTACAGAAACAACCTGGTCTTCGAGGCCCTCAAACCCATCTACGATGTCTTTTGAATGATGCGTCACCTCATATTTGAGTTGCGTAAACGGATCCTGACCCGCTTCGGTCAAATCATCGAGCTTTCCGAGGCGAATCCTCATCTGCTCCTGTGTATCAACCTGCACTTCTTCATTCGATATATTGGACGCTTCACTTTTGTCTTGCATATGAAAAATACGATCCTTTCGATGTCAATTGTGTGTCGGCTTATTTGCCGATTTTGACAATCTTGTACTTAAATGTCCCTGAACTCGTGCCAACTTCAACAATCTGACCTTTTTTCTTGCCGATGATCGCCTTGCCGACAGGCGATTCAATTGAAATACGATTCATAAAAATATCGCCCTCGTTCGCGTTCACCAGGCTATATAGATTCTCATCCTTGGTCTGCTCGTCGCGAAGGGTGACCATTGAGCCAAGTGAAACCTTGGTCTTGCTGATTTCATCTTCTTCGATGACACGGGCATTTTTTAAAATATCTTCAAGCTCCAGTATTCTGGATTCGTTTTTGGCTTGAGCCTCTTTGGCATCGTCATATTCGGAATTCTCTGACAAGTCTCCTTGTGCGCGAGCATCCTTCAGTCTCTCAGAAATCTCCGCAGCCTTAACGGTCTTTCTCTCGGCCAACTCATCTTGAAGTCTCCTAAGGCCCTCTTCTGTAAAAGCGTTTTTTTCCATTTCGATATCTATCATAGTGCGCTCCTCTTTTGTTTCACCTTTATGGTGAAAAATTTGTATGTAACTGTTCTTACCTTGGACGATCGTTCTCTTTGGCGATAACATCATGTGCGCCACCTTCGACGATTGATGTCGATGACACGACGACCAATCTTGCCTTCTTTTGAAGTTCCTGTATGCTTGAAGCGCCGCAAGAGCACATCGTTGATCTTACCTTTGCCATTGAGCCATCAACGTTATCTTTGAGTGAACCTGCATACGGAACATAAGAATCAACGCCCTCTTCAAAGACCATTCTTCCGCCTTGTCCGCCATCATCATATCGCTGCCAATTACGTGCACGATTAGAACCTTCACCCCAATACTCCTTGACGTAGTTGCCGCTAACAAGCATACGGCGCGTCGGACTCTCGTCAAACCGAGCAAAATAGCGTCCGAGCATAACAAAATCAGCGCCCATTGCCAGTGCAAGCGTAATGTGATAATCATGAACAATGCCGCCGTCCGAACAAATCGGAACGTAAATGCCGGTTTCTTGGAAATACTTATCGCGCTCTGAGCATACTGCCAAAACAGCAGACGCCTGGCCACAACCGATTCCCTTCTGCTCACGAGTAATACAAATGGAACCGCCACCGATGCCGACCTTAACAAAGTCCGCACCCGCTTCGACCAAGAACCGAAATCCTTCCGCATCGACCACGTTACCCGCGCCGACCGGAATGTCGGGATGATTGGCCTTAATCCACTCAAGGGTTTCTTTCTGCCACGACGAAAAACCATCCGATGAATCTATGCAGAGAACATCTGCATTTGCCGCTATCAGTGCGGGCACACGTTCCCGATAATCTCTGGTATTGATGCCGGCTCCGACAATCAAACGCTTCTTGTCATCCAAAAGCTCCAGTGGGTTCTCCTTGTGAAATTCATAGTCTTTACGAAAAACCAAACCGACCAAACGATTGTCTTCATCAACAATCGGCAATTGATTGATCTTATGTTCCCAAATAATATCATTGGCTTCTTTAAGCGTTGTCCCCTCCCGCGCATATACCAGATGGTCAAACGAGGTCATAAACTCAGAAATCTTGGTACCGGGATCCATACGGCTGACGCGATAGTCACGAGATGTGACCAACCCGAGCAATACACCATTCGGCGAACCGTCATGTGTAATGGCGATTGTGCGGTGTCCGCTACGAGTCACTGCCTCCAACACATCCTGAAGTGTATTATCAGGAGTCAGATTGGAATCCGATGTCACTAACCCGGCCTTGTACTTCTTCGCCTTGCGAACCATATCACACTGCGAAGCGATAGACTGCGATTGATACACGAAAGACAATCCACCGCACCTAGCCAGAGCAACCGCCATTCCGGAATCTGAAACCGCTTGCATGATTGCCGAGACCATTGGAATGTTAATCTTGAGTTTAGACTCTTCCTGTCCCTTTCGATATTTGCTGACCGCAGTCGACAAATCCACTTGATCCGGCGTGTTCTCCGGAGTTGTCAAGTTTGGGATCAGTAAATACTCACTAAAGGTTCGTGATACTTCCGAAAAAATCTTGACCATGAACAACCTCCGTCAATTATAAACGTCCCTTGTTATCAAAATAGTTTCCTAGTATGATAGCACAAAAAATCCACATGCAACAAAGCAATTGCATAGACGTTAGGCATTATACCAAAAATACTTCTCAAACGATACGAAAACGGCCTTTGTTTTTCAAAGATGCGCCCTCAGATCAAATTATTTGAATGAGAAGGACGATCAAACAGAAAAAAGGATCCGTAAAGATCCCCGTTTCTTATTTATATGATTCTATATTATAGAACGATGGCAAAATTTTTCAAGACACATATGCTAATTAACTCTTTTTCCGGATGATGCCATAAACGTAGAGAAAAATGACTAAAAGTACAGCGGTGATGATGGACTCGGCAAGCAAGAAACTCCCGTTGTAAATCAAAGAATATAGAAAAGGACTCTGCCCCTCCGGCGCATAGGACGCATAAAAAAGAACTCCGGACGAGACCGAGCAAACCAGTCGCCCCAATACACCTAAAAATACGGCAGCGAATATTTTATAAATCGGTATCAATTTAAGGCGGTTAAGAATATTACTCTCCTGTAATCTTAATGCCTTGCTCGGTGCAAAAAATCCGGCTGCACCCAGCAAAGAAAACGCCAATATATAATCCAATGCAACCTGAACCGGGTGAACGACTAAGCCATCGATCAGCAGTTGCAACATACTATAAACGAACGCTACAGCAAATCCCGGGCCCGCTCCGAAACATAGTCCGAAAAAAATGATCGGTAGCATCGATGCGGGCGTCACAGAGCCGCCCTGGGGCATCCTGAAAATCTTGATCATCGATAATGCTTGCGCAACGGCGATGCAAATACCACCCGAAGCGATTGCCAGAATCCTTTCCCTTATTGCGCTTTTGTTATCGAGCGAACCGTGTTGATTTGACATAATAAAAGCTCCTCCTCATAGTCCGGCAAAAGAACAAGGAAGAGCTTACGCTTCCGCTTTGATCCCTCCGCCGGCATTATCCGGTTCAGGTTATTAGGGTCGATACAAAGGTATCCTCTCAGCCGGCAAAGCCAGCTCCCCGATATAATCCGTGGCCACACAATCTCAAATTCAGAATAGGAAATCGTTATGACTCGCCTACATATTAGACAAGAATTAGCGTGAAAGCAAGATAATCCAACATGCTCACTATAAAAAATGACAGACTTTCAGAAATTTCTCGACCTCAGATGCGTATTTTGCGGGCCGATCATTATATGACATGACATGCGACGAGCCCTCAAACATTACGAGCCGTTTCGGCGAGCGAATGCGATTATATATCTCTTCGCTCATTTCCGGCGGCACGAAAGCGTCATCGGTGCCATGAAGCATAAGGACGGGAATCCTTATTTTCGATGCCACTGCGATGACAGAAGACCGCTTGACCGGAAATCCGATTCTTGACGCCGCGATTCGGCCGATTGCCTTGATCATAAAACGTGGACGAACACGATATTTCTTGTGCATGACAAATCCGATTTGATTTTCAAGAGTATCAAATGGACTATCCGCGACAATACCCTTGACACCATCAGAAAGTCGCAAACTTCCTGCTGCCATTAATGCGGCAGCAGCACCCATTGATCGACCGTGAACGATAATTTTCAATTTTCTATTCAATCGCTTTTCCATCAACGCGATCCACATCATTAAATCTTGACTATCGTATAGTCCAAATCCGATATGCCGACCACGGCTCATGCCGTGAGCCCGCAAGTGCGGTATCAAAATATGCGCATCCCGTATTTTGAGATACATTTGTGCATAAGCACCCATGTCCGAGGGGTGATCCCGCCATCCGTGCACAAGAATAATGAGTTGATCCGTATCCTTTTGATCTGCAGGGCGATAATAGGCGTATAGTTTTAAATCATCAAAGGACGACATTTGAATGTCCATAAAATTCCCGCGATTCGTATAAAACCAGTTTTTACCCAAACCAAAAAGAGTGTCTTGCTTGATTATAAGCGGCGATTTGTCATAGGGCATCCGCGGAAACGGCCGATCAAATATCTTGTGAAAAGATTTGACCGCAAACACATAAAGGCTAAAAACGACCGCCAAAGCCACAATAACAACGGCAATGATGATGATTACAACCCAAATATAAACGTTGTTATCGAACGGCAATTCGATTCCTCCTCTTAAGATAAAATCATTCTCTCTATTTCGTCAGCATTCACAGGTATCCGGCTCGACAAAAGTCGGCAGCCATCCGCAGTAACCAGTACGTCATCTTCAATGCGAAATCCAAATCCCCACTCCGGAATGTAGATTCCAGGCTCAACCGCTAATACATTACTCTCGCATAGTGGTTCATACCGAAAAGAAACATCGTGAACATCTAAACCCAAGTGGTGTGCACTATTATGCCAAACATAAGATGAAATGTCTTGATCTGATGACAATACGCCCATATCACGAAGCAACTCAACTGCGACATCCGACACAACTCGATTGATATCTGCCAATGTCACACCCGGCTTAATTGTCGAAAAGGCCTTTTCCTGGCACGCCCTCACAATCTGGTAAAGTTGTTTTTGACGAGTAGAAAATCGTCCGCCGATTGGAAAAACTCGAGAAATGTCCGCACTGTAACCGCCGGCAACTCCACCGATATCTACTTGTACTAAAGTACCCGGTGCAAGCCGTTGATTGTCCGGCTCAATGTAATGCAAGCACAATGTATTCTCCCCTCCTGCTGCGATTGTCGTAAACGCAGGAATCAAACACCCTTGCTTGGCCATTTCATAATCCAAATCGGCATAAATCAGAAGCTCGGAAACGGATTCGGACATCTTCTTAGCTGTCGCAGCCAAAGCATTCCCCGTTAATTCGATTGCACTTTCGATCGCTTTGATTTCACAGGATTTTTTCACCATTCTCATTCTTGTGAGATGCGAAGAAATATCCGTCACCGTCACATTCTGAATAAGCTCAGAAATTCTTCCCCTAAGCGCTTGTGCCTCCGAACGATGATTCGAGAAATCCAAGCAAAAATTGATGCCACTCTGATTGAGTATATCGGATAACCTGTCTTCAAAAGCAGGTAGCCAGCATATCTCATTAATCGACGAGAGCGTTTTCACCTCTTCGGGCGCCATTAACTTGCCATTCCATCGCTCACGGATTGGGTCAGTCGGATGAATAAAAAGCGTCTCATTCACTTTCCCCGCTGATTTACTCATAACAAGGACGGATCCGCTCTGCTGTATGCCCGTTAAATAATAGAAGTTGCGATTAACAGAATATCGATAATCCGTATCTGCCGATAATGCGACCGGATTACCCGCATAAACAATGACAAAACAAGGCTCCGGGATTTGCTCCAGGAGCTTCGTTCGATTGCCGCGAAAAAAGTCGGCAGGTAAAGTCAAATGCCTGGCATCCGAATTCATCTCGAAGGATCTCCTGAGTGAACATTGTACTCATCAAACAAAATAGTATTATTGATGTAACCTAACGTCGCACCCGGAGAGCGCCTGATTAACCCCGGATTGCCGATGACTATAGAGTTATCGGGCACGTCAAAATTAACAAATGCCCCGGGCGCGACCAAGACATTATTTCCAACGCGTATGTTGCCGACGATCACTGCATTTGCCCCAATCCATACATAGTTGCCGATGCACGGCGCACCTTTACGCGGTCCTCTAAACTGTGTACCAATAACGACACCGGTAGAAACATTCACATTGTGCCCAATGACCGTCTTCGGATGAATGATCAATCGACCGAAGTGCGCGATATAAAATCCCTTACCGATACGAGTATCGTAGGGTATCTGGAAATGAAATCTCCTGGACTTGCGATCCAGACTGGCGTTGAAATACCGAAAAGCAATAGAAGCAATATAGAAATGAATATCCTTCTTATCTGATTGAGTCTTGTAATAATAATACTGGGTACGACGAAGCGTGCTGATAAATCGAAATTCCGGACTGGACAACAGCTCCTGAACATACGTCAGATAAAGCTTGTTGTGTCTGCGGTTGTTGCCTGTATATCGATACAGGTCACTATAGATGATATCCTTCAATTCGTCGTTCATCGACCTTACCTTACGCTTTTATAGATTTAATCTTATCGCTTTTCTCTCAATTGAGCAACACAAAAGCAGTTTGCAAGCCATCCTATTATCGGAAGCATTCCTAAATGATAGAATCCGAGAATCTCGAGCACTCTAAAGCGACACCCCCTAGTTTTTCCAACGCCTGATCAAGGCAAACTGAAGGCAATTTTGCCGTTTATTCAGTGCTTGACGACAGAGAATTGTCACTCTATAATCTAGTAGCGCCTAACGGCGCTTAAGGAGACGTATCGAAGTGGTCATAACGAGGCGCACTCGAAATGCGTTTGTCGGGGTAACCGGCACGAGAGTTCGAATCTCTCCGTCTCCGCCAGTATTTCTGAAGTTCCCCCTATAAGTTGGACCGTATTGTTCAATTTATTGGGGGGCTTTTATGTATGTCAGAACTAGTCCTCAGCGCAAACCTCATCGCCCTGGCTATCATCAATGCCTGCTGACGACTTCATCATGTGTATCAAAGATTTCGCATCTGGATCCACATCATCAAACAAAAGGAATATCGCGATGGATTCGAGCATACCGATGATGTAAAGCACGGCCAGTAACGTAACAATATATGTCGTATCAAAAAGCGCGGAGAAGATGACTAACATATATAGAACAACAGCATTAAACTTTAATATGAGCGTATGCAACATCATCGGTTTCTTTAGACGAATACCCGAAATGATAAACGACAATATCAAAAGCGCTAGAAAGGTCATAATTAGAGATATATTCGGCTGACTCTGAATAATGGGCCGATACAGCAAATTTAAAAACCAAGCGGATGCCAGGTAAAAAAACAAATCTGAGAACGAATCGAGTTTTTTGCCAAGTTCTGTCCTTAAATTGAACCATCGAGCCACTATGCCGTCGAAAAAATCCGTCGCCCCTATCAAAATGTAAGCAATCAGAAATGCGGTTTGCATTTCGTAATGCACAAAGACAAATAACAAAGGTAGAAAAATGAAGCGAGACGCAGAAATGATGTTCGCCGCATTCAAATTCTTTGCTGTCGAAGTCTGCTCCATTGTGACGTCCCCCCTAGCTTCTCCGACCATAATAGCATAATGAATGTTGTCGCGGAATAATTCTTTGATGTTCACTGTATATTTATAGACATTGCCCTTTGCAAGTGCTTTTTGCATTGCGAGATATCTATTCCATGATGTAAGATATATATATAATGTAAGAACGTCAATTATTTTTTGACAAATGACTTTGAGGGATGTATATGGATTTGCTCGTATTTCGCAATTTCAGGAATCGTTCGTTCCCTCTTGCTATGGGTTTTTTTATTTCTCTGACGATTTCGGTTTTCGTCTACTTTTCCGGTGGAACCAATACGGTGTATACCAATTTCATGTATATCCCTTTAGCATTTATCTCATCTATTTATGGGTGGCGCTGGGGCTTAGCGCACGCTTTTTTCAGCGGCATAATGGTCGGTCCTTTGATGCCGCTGAATGTCCCTGATCAAATCATGCAATCACCATTGAATTGGATGTTCAGAGTATTAATTTATATGCTCATTTCACTGACAGTGGGTTTTTTCGCTGACATCGCACATCGCCGAGAGGAACGTCTTTCATATTTGGTGACACACGACAGCCTCACCGGCTTGCGCAACTACGAAGCGCTCAGACAAAGCACCATTCATACCGATGATCCGGTCTCAATGATTTCATTGGATATCGTAGACTATGAAGAGTATCTGGGCTTTTTTGGGTATGATTTTTTCCAGAAGATCATAAACGCATTTTCTTCGGAACTCATCAATGCCATGCACATCTTCCCCAATGCGAGCATTTTTCGATACTACGGTTTGCGCTACGCTATCATGATTGAGCATGACGACCAAGAGGCCAGCACCGAGAAGATTTTGTCTTCTCTCGGTCAAATCAACGACAAAATTATCCAAGTCGAAGACGTCCCCATTTATCTCCATTTCCGCGTCGGCATCGCTCGCCTAAACGCCGGAGAACGGCCGATGGATGGTATGAGAAAGTCAATGATCGCACTCAGACTTGCGGCACATAACGACCAGAAACTCATGCGCTTTTCGGACCAACTAGAGCAATCTTACGCCAGCACCGTATTGATTCCAAATACGTTCCGCGAATCACTGGCCAACAATGCAATTCAATCCGACTATCAGACGATACACGATTCTGTGACATCCAAGCCCATCGGCGCAGAACTTTTGGCTCGATGGATTCAAGAAGACGGCACGCGGATTCCACCGGATGTTTTTGTATCGGTCCTAGAGAAGACGGAGCTCATACATGACCTGACCGTCTTTATGGTCGATCGCGCAATTTTCATGCTCAAACAGCCCACTTTTTCTAAATACTTTTTCAGTGTGAACTTCTCGGCAACCGACTTTAACGAAAAGAGTATTTTGACACTAGTCAAACACGTTCGGCAAAGTGGTGTCGATTCGTCAAGAATTCACATCGAAATTACAGAACGCGTACTCTTGTCTGTCAATAAGATTCAGGCGCATCTTACTTTTCTTCATAAACACGGTTTCCCTATTGTTATTGATGATTTCGGAACCGGTTACTCTTCATATCGCTACGTCGCAGATCTCCCAATTGACGTCATTAAGATTGATCGCTCACTCGTCTTGAAGGCCAACACTGATAAGGGGTTTGGGCTGGTCAAGAGCATCGTCGATTTCTGTAGAGATTTTGGGATTAAGACCATCGCAGAAGGCGTCGAGAACAAAGAATATGCCGATATCTGTGAAAAACTGGGAATCGACGCTCAACAGGGTTACTTTTACAGCAAACCGGAGTTCTATAACCCGGGCTGATGAATACCACCAACCAAAAGACCTCTCACATCATACTTTCGATACTCGTCTGTTGTTCGATATAATATATAAATACATGTCCATTATTTAAGCGGAAGAGTGATAATTTCCTTGGGGCCCCCGGTCAGACACTTTGCGCCGTCAGAGGTCACCAGAAAAGTCTCCTCGACACCGACAGTGCCAACTCCTTCTATGCCGCATTTCGGTTCTAGGGCGATGATCATGCCTTCTTCTAGCGGTACATGGTACTTAGAGGTGATGACCGGAAGTTCATCGATAAACAACCCGACCCCGTGGCCCAAAAAGCGAACAGACTCTCCGAAACCCATGAAATGTTCAGAGAGTTCCAACGGCAAATCTGCCATCGCAAGATCATATATCCGACCCGGGTCGGCGCCCGGAACAATAAGTGCTTCGGCCTTTTTCATAACGCCGATACATGCATTGTGAATGGATGCAACGTGCTCATCCGGCGGTGTGCCGAATGAATAAACTTGCGTCTTGTCACTATGATACCCTTCGTAGCCAAAACCAACATCGACAAACACAAGATCGCCCTTTTTAAGCTTTCGGTTACGGTCACCTACGATTGGCACTGCTGGACTCATCCCCTTCATACCGCCCGGACCGTCAAAATTCGTCGGATAGATGCTGGTGTCGCCGAAACCGAACTGTCCGATAATCATTTCCATTTGAAACATCGAAAATCGAGACACACCGTGATGCCCATGTTTGATCATTTCCGCATATAATTCGGCAGCAAAGTCCGTCTCGGACATCCCCTCTCTTAATAGAGCAGGCACGACTTCGAGCATCACTTGATTGTGTCTTTGTGCCGATGATTCAATAAGAGCAATTTCCTCAGGGTCCTTCTTGGATCGCATCATCGATATAATGCCATCTAAACCATGAATCGCAGGCATGTCGAAATATTTCTGAATTCGACTAAGCATCGCCATTGGAACCACTTCGGTCTCCAAATAAACATGTCCGAGATTTTGGGGAAGGTGCTGATTCATATCTGAGTATGATCGTATCTGAATGATAGAATTGAAATCAGATTCCATTTTTGCGCGCGCAACACTCTTCCTGACGAAGAAATACGAATCTCCGTTGCTTCGGATAACAAACAAACCATCCTGTATCGTGCCCAGATAGTAATATAGATTTACGCGACCGATAACTATCGCCGTATCGAAGTGTTCCTTGTTATTTAATACAGACAACAGTTCTCTTCTTCTTTTTTCGAAAATTTGAGGTTGATTCATTTCTCATTCTCCATTTCAAGGGGTCTTGTTTATCAAAACTTTGAAAGTCTCCGATATTGTCCTCTTAAACCGGAATCCCTACAAGGCTTCCATGCAGAAAGCGAAGGCCTTCTTGTAGAAAACCTTCGCAATTCGCCTTGCGTTAATGATAATAGCATAAAATCAAGAAGTCATGCCTCATTCAATTCAAAATTGTCACTGGCCAATGTACGTCTTCGACGTTGCATGGATACCACTAAGGACAGTGCCAGAAAGGATAGCGCAAAACACAGTTGGATGGCTAAACAAGCGATCAGTTTTCCAATAGCGTACCCTGTCTCCGACGTTATCCTGAAACTCTCTTCAATGGCACCGATATACCAATAGGTCGGAGTAAATGAGGCAATTCGAAGCACCGTCGCACCCAGTAATTCTTGAGGAACAAACACACCACTGATGAACGAGAGCCCGAGACCCATGACATTTGCAATGGCGTTGTGTGCATTTCGCGATGCTGTTAAATTCCCGATCAGAAATCCAAGGCTTAGGCTGACCAGCGAAAATACAAACGAATTGAGCAGCAAGAGCAGACGAAGGGAATCTAGATTGAAATCTTGGAATACCAGCGCAATGACCGCATTCAACAATAACCAGAACAAAACTGCCAAGCATAGGTTCCCGAGGAAAAGCTGAAGTTGAAGATTTCCGGTCTTGATGGGGGAACAGCGCATCCTGGAGCGCACTTCAGATTGAATAAATACAGATGTAACGCTCGTAACCGCCAAGATTAGTATGGACATAATGGCATAGGATAGATAGCCGTATCCGAAACACATCCTGTCGTCGGAAGACTCTGTCTTCTTTTCTCTTTCAGAAAAAGACAGCGGCGTGGACTTTTCGAGATTAATTCGTGTTTGATTGACTAAAGCTTCTCGAACACTTTGATCTGACGTTTCTTTGAGCTCGACATCAGCATAAAGACGAACAGTCCTCAAATAGCGATCAACCAGCATGTCCGCATTAATTGCTGAAGTCATATTCGGAGACGCCGTTTTTTCTAATAAAACCTCGCGGCTATCATTCAACAGAGCATCACCGAAACCTGTAGGAATCCTCAAGACATACTCAATTTTCTGATAAAACAGGGCATCTGCAATCGCGTCTTTTTCGAGCTTAATGTCTACAATCTGGACGTTTTCCGAAAGATACTCCTCCAGCCCGTCGGATACGGGATCACCTTTATCATCGTTCACGATGTACACGTTAGGCTTATTGGGTGTGAAACTACTTAGTTGATCGTCTTCAACGGACCCAAGTATTGACGTCATATAAACCATCATGACCATAAAGACAAAGAAGTAAACCGTCAACTCGACAATGTGCTTGCCGGTGACTTTTAACATGGCCTTAAATACTCTCATAGCTGCGTCTCCTTGCCATAATAATAACAGTCGAATACATAACAATAATTAGACCGACCAGAATCGCGATATTCAACCAATACCGGTGGTAGTCAGGATAGTAGTAAAGTGCATAATACGCATCGGCTATCAGGTTGGCGGGGTTCACATATGAAAATATCGGCGCTTTTTCGTGAATAAGGTATTTGATCTCATGCGCCATCAGTCCGGCAAAAAATGACAGCGCCATCGATATGGCTGTCAGCATAGCGTTCTTAACTTTTAAGTTCTTTTTGCTGACCAATGCCACAAATGCACCGAGTGCGACTCCTGCCGACGCACCAACGACCGTTGCTAACGCGAGTGCCGGAAAGCGCTCGCCCAGATCAACCTTAAGCACAAAAGTCATATAAGTGAGCAACAGGGATACCGAGAAAACTTGAAGAGTGGTCGCCGATAAAAGACCTCCGATATACATTCTGCTTTTCTGTACAGGCGATACTTGTATCCTTGCACCGGTCGATGACTGATTGGCTTCGATAAAGCTGGTTTCTTTCAGTCCCGCGAAACTCCCAAAAAGGCAAGCCATCGCGATCAGTGCGTAATAATATCCAAGCATGGGGTCCACATCACCTCGTTGTTGATTCATATCGCTGATGTAGTTTGATGCATCAAACTCAAAACTTGAAAGTGTCGGAATGGCTTCCGGATTGGTCTCAAACAAATGCGTGTACATTGCTTCTGATTGGACGTACTGATCCGCGAAGTGTTTGGCCACCGTCTGGTTCATGCCATCGTTTTTCACTCTCATCTCCAGACTGTCGCCATAAATAAAAACAACGTCCACTGCTTCATCGTGCATCGCGCCATCCGCTTTCTCAACACTATCGAAAACGCGAACGTCGAACAACTCAGAATCGCCAATCTGCACTGAAGACAAAGTATCTTCGAAGTTATCAGAGTACATGGATTCGGACTCAATCACCAAGGCCACAGGAAAAGTCTTGAAATAATCCCCGCTGGAGATGTTGCTGAATGCCATTGTGAAAAATGTTGACAATATAATCGGGAAAAGCATGCCCCAAAATAGATTGTCCCAATCACGAAAATGGGCTTTCATGCGATATTGATATATTCGCCACATAGTTTACTCCACCTTTCCATTGCCGTTGCCATCACGAAGTTCTCTGCCCGTGATTTCTAAAAATACGTCATTGAGTGTCGGTCTCTCGGAGAAAACATGGCCAAGTGCGACATTTCTTGATGCAAAATAATTGAGAACTTGATTCAATCCATTACTGTCCTGTTGTGTTTTAATAACGATGTGTTGCTTATCGCAGAGAACATCGACCACAAAAGGCATGGCTAACAGTTCTTTTTCAAAACTATCACACATTCTATCCAAAAGTTCGATGTCGATTTTCTCTCCTATCTGAATCATGTTTTTGAGTTCATCTTTCGTACCTTGCGCCACTACTCGACCCTTATCCATAATCGCAATTCTTGAGCAAATCAACTCGACCTCTTCCATATAATGCGATGTGTATATGACAGTAGCCCCATCTTTGTTAAGCTTTTTAATGCCCTCCAAAATATTGTTCCGGCTCTGTGGGTCGACCGCAACCGTGGGCTCGTCAAGAATAATCAACTTGGGTTTGTGTGCAATTCCGCATGCGATATTCAATCGACGAAGTAAACCGCCGCTGAGCTTTCTCGGTCGAAATTTCACAAAGTCATTGAGTCCGACAAACTCTATGGCCGCCTCGACCTGAGCTTTTCTCGTCGCTCGATCAGATGTATATAATCCGCAGAAATAATCAATGTTCTCATAAACACTCAATTCAGGTATAACCGCAACATTTTGCATCACGACACCAATATCTTTTTTGATTTGATATGAACCGGGGGTCATTTTCTGATCAAAAATCTGGACTTCGCCTTTTTCAAACTGCAGAAGCGCAAGAATACAATTTATGGCTGTCGTTTTTCCGGAGCCGTTCGGCCCGAGCAGCCCGAAAACTTCACCTTCTTTTATCTCCAGATTCAAATGATCTAAAGCCGTCAATTCACCATATCGCTTCACTAAATCTTTTACTCGAACTATCATATTTGTCCTCCATCACCATTTTCGTATCTCTACATTAAGAATATTCCTCATCCCGTTGTGCGTGAAGTGACAAAAGACCAAAGATGCCCATGACATTTGTCACTTCTCTGCGCCCGAAAAAGGTTTATCATGGTAAAATACCGATGAAAGGATGAGCGTGTACGATGTCGAACCATTTATTGGAACGTTTGATCATCATATGTATTTGCGTGATATTTTTCGTCGTCGGCGGCGGCTCCGAATTTGATGTCATTTATATCCTCATCGCCATTTCGGTATTCAGTCTCACCACCTATTTGAATCGCAAGACGCTTTCAATAATTGTTTTCATCGTGTCTGTCGTCTTGTCTGTCTTTTTTCCAATCTCTGCATTTTTCTTGCCCTTTTCTGTATATGATCTTCGCTTCAGCCAGAAAAACTTGTTTTTACTCTTATCACTGGTACCACTTGTGAACCTACTGACCACTGATAACTTCAATGCATTTATTATCGTTTCTTCATTAGTCGTCTTGGCTTATCTCTTGGCTGCGGGAACCCAAAAGTCTGAGCAACTGTATTCGAGTAATTTCGACTTAGCAGACCAGTTGCGCCAAATCGCAATGAGTGATAACTCAAAGATGCACGAACTAATGGATAAACAGGATTACGAGCTACATTTAGCGATGATGAGCGAACGCAACCGAATCGCAAGAGAGCTTCACGACAGCATCGGACATGTTTTGACGTCCGCCATTCTTCAGGTGGGAGCTATTTCTTCAAAGACAGACGACACTCAAACTCTCGAATCCCTCGATGTATTGAGTCAAAGCCTGACCGGTGGAATGAGCGATGTCAGAAATAGTATTCACAATCTTTATGATCAGTCCGTTGACGTACGAGCAACACTTGAAAATCAACTATCCTCTTTTCAATTCATTCCTGTGGATTTTAAGTGCCAAATTTCAGAACAGCCATCAAAGGCCATTAGCATCGCTCTTTCAGCGATTCTTAGAGAAGGCTTGTCCAATATGGTCAAGCACTCCGACGCCACCAAGGCGACACTGATTATCTACGAGCACAACAATTTTTATCAATTCGTACTAAGAGACAACGGAAAAGCATGTCGGACCAAGTCACCTGATTCACTGTATAATAACGGCATGGGCTTGTCGGGCATCGTCCAGCGCGTTCATTCGCTAAATGGAAATATTAACCTTTCTTGCCATAGCGGTTTCGAAATATTTGTGACTTTACCAAAGGAGTCTTCTCATGAAACTAATCATCATTGACGATGATCCAATCGTGTCGTCTGCGCTTAAAACAATCATCGAAGCCCAAAGCCATTATTCCGTCGTTGCACTTGGAACCGACGGCACTGATGCCCTTCCGCTTTTCATTGAGTATAAGCCAGACGCCGTACTTATGGACATTCAAATGAAACACCAGAGTGGCCTTGGTGCCTCAGCCGCGCTTCTCGCATATGATCCGGATGCCAAAATCATCCTTCTCACAACGTTTTCAGATGATGAGTACATTATTGAGGCTTTGCGTCTCGGTGTAAAAGGCTATTTGCTTAAACAGGACTTTCATAGTATTGTCCCATCACTTGAAGCGATTGAATCGGGTCAACATGTCTTCGGCGCAGAAATTGTTCAGAAACTTCCCTCACTGTCGTCTTCAAGCAAAATCATCTTGCCCAAGCAATACATGACCTTGAGCGATAAAGAAAAGGAAGTTCTTACATTTGTCGGTCAAGGACTAAATAATAAAGAAATTGCGGAGACTTTGTTCATGAGCGAAGGTTCGGTCCGAAACATTGTCAGCGCGCTTCTTGACAAGCTCTCTCTCAAGAGCCGAACACAACTTGCTATATACTTCTTGAAATACTTTTAGTAATAATTAAGATTTGCTTAAAGATTTTTTTTGTTATTCATATTATACTAGCCTTGCAGATTCTTGAATCTTCAGAGGAGCATCATGAACATCGCTATCGTCACTGACACATATTTTCCTGATATCAACGGTGTCACATCGTCGATCTATACTTTGGCAGAATCATTGCGAACGGGGGGTCACAATGTCTATGTGTTTACTGTCTCGGAACCCAAGGAAGAACTGAGAAAGCTTAAGGCGGATCCTTGTGTCTATCGATTTCCGAGCGTACCGCTGTTTTTTTTGAAGCCGCATCGCGCTGTTTTGCCATTTTCGGTCAAGCTAATCCGAATGATGCGCAAACTCAAAATCGATATCATCCACACACAAAGCGAATTTTTCATGGGATTTGTCGGATTATATGTTGGGATATCAATGCACATCCCTATTATACATACCTATCACACGATGCTTGAAGAATATACCCACTATATCGCAGATGGCAAACTTGCAACCCCCAGAATGGCGCGAAAATTCAGTAGTACTTTTTGCAATCTGGTGGATTCCGTTATCGTACCGACACAAAAGGTCGAAAAATCTCTGATATCTTATCACGTGAAGCGTCCGCTTTATGTGATTCCCACCGGCATAGACTTAGAACCCTTTCACCCCAATCGGCACTCAGACGAAGAGATTCTTCGTCTCAAACATTCACTCGGCATTGATCCGAAACATCGCCTGATTCTATGCCTTGGTCGAGTCGCCAGGGAAAAGAGCATCGACATCATTATTTCGAATCTATCGCAGATTGTTCGGCGCATCCCGGATATACGCTTATTAATTGTCGGAGATGGACCTGCGCTAAGTGAGCTAAAAGAGCTTTCTGTTCGTTTGGGCGTTTCTCAATTTGTATATTTCGCAGGCCCGGCGCCTTACTCCGAGATTGCGAAATTTTATCGACTGGGAGATATTTTCGTCTCCTGCTCAGTGACTGAAACACAAGGATTAACCTATTATGAAGCCATGGCATCAGGCCTACCCGTAGTTGCAAGAATAGACGACAGTATCAGCAGCCTTTTGATTGATAATCAAAATTGTCGTCTTTTTAGAGATGGCCATGACATCCCCGAGATTCTGGATTCTATCCTTTCCGATCCTGAAGTCACGCATCAATATTCTAGAATGGCCCGAGAGTCCGTTGAGATTTATTCTGCATCGACCTTCGCAGAGCGCGTTGAGGATGCCTATCGCAACACCATTGATCGCACGAGATTGAAGCGTACAATTCGCAAACAAGAAATGTTTCGTGTGCCGGCCTCGAAGGTCTTTCAAAGTATCAAGCTTGTATCACCTTCGAACTTCATTCATCGAAACGCCTCGGATCAACCTATTGATTAAATACAAATCACCGTGTGTCCGGAATTATTCCGGACACACGGTGATTCACTATATCTTTATATATTTCTCTATTTTTCGATGCGAATTGATCCGGAGATCGTCTTTATAACAAGCGCGTTTTCGGCACCGTCAGAAAACTTGTACAAGAATTTCGATCCGACATCCCCATCATCAACATCGCCAAAATTGGTTCTGATGTTGCCGCTGGTGACACGAAATTCGCACGCAATATCATTAGTGTCACCCAGCAAGTTGACATCCACATTTCCGGAGGATAATCCAATCTCTAGGTCACCAGAGAGTGCTTCAATGCCAAGATTCAAATCACCTGACGTCAATTTTATCTCACCGCTTCCGGAATAGTGTTGGATCGATACATTTCCGGATGAAGATTTGAAATTTCCAACGCCGGTCAAGGCATCTGCTTTGAATGTCCCGGATGTCATCTTAATCTCATATGTATCTGAATAAATTCCTTCGCAAGAAAGATTCCCCGAGGACATTACAAAATGCAAAGTAGCGGTATTAAGGGTCTTTGCCTTTACATTGCCGGAAGTGAGTTGCATTTCTATTTGAGAAAATTCAAAATCTTCAACAAAATCCAGATTGCCCGAAGATAACTCAAAGTCAAATGGTCCGATATAGTCCCTCGGCAGATAAATCTCGACACGATCACTATCAAAAAATCCAAATAATTGAATCCTACTCTTCTGCTCTATTCTAAGTATACCTTCAACGTAATCAGCCGTAACCGTAGGCCTTTCTTTTTCGGATTTTGGTCCATAATATACGACCCGTATACTTTGATCATTGGATTTATAGATCTTCACATTTGCACTCGTAATATCGATATCGATGTCTTTCATTTCACTTCCGTCATACGTCTCATCGAAAATCAAGACCGAC
>DUPM01000024.1 GCA_012838315.1 Clostridiaceae bacterium | reverse complement strand
GTCCAAGGTCGATCTTGTCGGAAGCTGTTGCGAATGGTCCCGGGATAACGTCCACACCGCGGTGGTTCCCGAAAAAGTCCTTATCAAAGCGTATCGGTGTACCGTCCGGATTTTCAAATTGTGCTTCCGGCTCAAAGGCTTTGCCCAAAATGTCCGTGTGAATCATCCGGCCCGTGAAGCTCTTCATTTTCTCATACAGGTTGGTCTCAATATAATATTGACCGTCTTTATCCTTCAGTTCCACTTTTATTTCCTGATCCGTTTTTTCTGAATATAATCCGTTAACTTCATTCTTGTCGGGCAGAGCACCGTTCATATATACATTTCCTTCACACCAGACCGGCAGATGGCCAAAATGGATCTTTTCCAGTTCTTGCATATTCGGGCGATTGCCGAAATCAAATTGCGCGCGCCATTCTTCTTCGGTCGGATAATCATCAAACACATGAGTGCCGACACGTCTGTTTTCGGATTCAACACCACCGTCCGAATCATGCCTGACCACATAATCTTCCGATGGCCATTTCTGGATAAATATATTATTACAGAAACGATTGTCGCCATGCAGAATGGTCATAAATCCCATTACTTCTGTGCGGTGCGGGATGTGATACGGTGTATATCTCCAACCCGTCCCCTCACCCACGCTGGTAAACGCGCCACAGATGAGGTTGTGCACCATCGCTACCCCCTGTGTCGCAAAGCGAACTCCGGCATCAGAAAGCAGAATATTGTTATCGATCAGCGTCGGTCCATGTCCGACTTCTATAAAAATGTCCTGAGAACCCATGCCACCCCGGAGACTTTTGGCAAAATCCGGGCGCTGATTATCGTGAAGCAAGTTCTGCGTGATACGCGTTCCCTGAGCTTCCCAGTCACACCAAACACCCATTGTGCAATGATGGATATGGTTACGGCGGATTACCACGTCAATCGCCGCATGCATTTTGATTCCGGAAATTTCCGCACCGCCCAGCTGCATCATATTGTTGATGTGGTGAATATGGTTGTCCTCGATAATACTGAATACACCGCCCATTCGACCGATAATGCCACCCTGCTCACAATGATGTATATCGCAGCGGCGGATTACGTGACTGCCGACCGTTTCTTTCATCCATCCATGATACTGGCCGCGACACACGGCGTCCCGCTCCATCTGTGTCGGACTTTTTACCTGCTTATAGGTAAAGTAATGATCGTTGTCCGGATCCAGATACTTGCCCAGAGAAATACCGGAGCATTTGCTGTTGGAAATTTCACAATCTTCTATAATCCAGCCCTTGCTCCAATGTGGGCCGATCATGCCATCCTGAAAAGCCGCTGGAGGCGCCCACGTGGTCGCAGCCTTTTCGATCTTAAAACCACGGACCGTGTGATAGCCGACGCCCGTCTTGGATGGGAAAAAGCACATGCGGCGAACATTGATCTCCACATTTTCTCGGTTGGGATCCTTGCCCTGAAAATTGGCATAGATAATCGTTTCATCGGTTTCTTCATTTTGCTCGGTATACCATTTATAAACAGAATCTTCAGGAACCCAACTGCACTCATATACCTCACCCTTGATACATTCTTCCAAGGTGACCGCTTCATAGAGCGCCTTGTCGTTCAAATAGACACAGCCGGTGTGTTTATTCGGTGTCGAAAAATACCAGTCACCGTATACCAATGTGGTATAAGGGTTATAGTTGCCAAAATAAATGTTCGTGAAACGGCGTACCCAGACATTACCCTCATAATGCTTCCAGGCTTTTACCACTTCTGCACCGGTAATCACGGCGCCCAACGGCATCGTACTGGTATAAGTAATCCGAGCCTCTTCGGTTCCGGCATGAACCGGATCCACATATTCCCGATAAACACCCGGCGCGACCACGACCTCATCACCGGGCAAAGCCTTTTCCGCAGCCTCGGTGATTGTCCGGAAGGGTCGTTCCGCGGATCCATTGCCGTTTTTATCAACACTCGCATCGACATAGTATTTCATGCTGGCCTCCTTGATAAGCAATTATTAGTCATTCATTTATCGTTTACTATATGCCAAAACTGTGTGCAGATTGTTTCGGGAAGCAAGTCATTACACAAATTGGGTGCATATAGATGCCGTTATTTTCTCGGATTCTCCGGTTGCATATTGCATTTCTTCATAAAGCCCGTTCAGCTCATTTAGAACGCTCCCCTTCCCGTGATCTCAGAATCCGGCCTCCCTTATGGCCAGGACCAGATTTCTCCCGTAGATCTCCGCGCCGAGGGCATTGGGGTGAAGATCATCGAGAAAATATTCGGGCAAATGAGGCACGAGCCGGAAGCCGTCAACGATGGTAATGTTGGGATACTTTCTACAGATCTCTTTTAACTTTTGACAGAAGCGAATTAAAGTCGGTTCGCCGTCCGGGGAATCCCCCCGCCAGATCGGTGTGATACAAAGCACCGGTCGATCCCCGAAAATCTCTGCTAATCGTTCATAGTATTCCTCGATATCCTCCATGCTCTCGGTTCCGTATTGGTTGGTTCCCATGGAGATAATGATTTTTTCCGGTTCATATCCTTCCATTTTTTCGAGCACTTGTCTATCGTAAACATATCCGCCAATGCCCTGATTGATGATATCGTAGTTCAAAAGGCGATTGGCCGCGCTGACATAGGTATGCGCCGAGCGAAAAGGACCGAACCCCTGCGTTATGGAGTCCCCCATCCATAAGACCTTCTCTCCTTTTTCCACAGGGTTAATTTCTGCATCGATCTCGAAGTTTCGTATAAGTGTTGTCGCATCGGCCGGCAAATATAAAGTGACGCTCTTTTCTCCGGAAGGCATATCGAAGGACAGCTTCCCCTCTTCTTCCAAATCTTTCACGTAAAAAATCCGGGTGATCAGTCCGTCGATCGAAAGTTCGACGGAATCTTGAGAACCCGCCCAGATGATCTTGTACTCCAGTGAAAACCGAGTCGCTTTGGTCCGGAACTCCAGTGTTTTTGAGTTTGAGGCCGTACATCTTTCAAACCAGAAATCGGACACTTCCTCAAAATGCCGCATCTGCCGCTCTGTATATTGAAAAGCCTGCAGATAGCCGTCCTCCGTTTCGGAGAAACGATAGGCTCCATAGTAAATTTTCTTCAGTTGTTCAGTGGATAATTTCATATAGGGCCACCTTTCTTTCAGAGGGGCGTTTGTTCATGTGCTTGCAGGTCCCGCAACAACTAATTTCACCTATTGTCATGAAGTGACACCTCCCCGAGCAATCCGTGCACACGGAATAAAATAAATCGGGCGCTACGGCAACGCGGGCAATTTCGGCGATCTTGCTTTCATTAATATTCCAAAGTTCCAGATCGTCCAGTTCATTTTGGGGAACGATGGAAATAGCACCGATGTCAAGACGTCCTTATTATAATGTAGAATTTAGAGGATTGCATCCGATTTATTCTTAAAGATACTACTCAACATTAAATCCAGAAATCGTTCAAACCGTTACGGCAACAATATTCACAATGCCATGTATGATCATACAAATCCAAACGCTATCCGTTTTCTTATACACCATTCCGATGCAGCTCCCCATCAAAAACGGACTGACAAGTTGCGGCCAACTGAAGTTGATACCGCTCACTCCGAATTGAAATGAAATGTGTGCCAAGGAAAAAAACAGCGCCGACATCAGAACATCAATGTAGACTTTGTATTTTGTTCCGATCTTAATGCGCATCTGATTTTCTAAGAAGCTATCGGGTGCTATAATCTAAAAAGAAAGCACCGGGGTTTGATTATGGGTATCACCGAACTGTTTTTCGATCAGGCACACTCTCCGAAGTTGGTCTACGCCTTCGATCCCGGCGACGACGTCGGAAACACGACCTTTCGCTGTGAGCGGATGAATGCGTCGGCGGAGTTTTGGATCCGGGAAAATGCATGCGACGGGAAACTGGGGATTTGCGACAATGACTCTGAAGGGAGCGGATCGCCTTGTGTCGAATCCGTGTTCGAGTCGTGGGGCGTCCTTTCGGATTATCGAAAAGTACTGGAGGATGCGCGCCGGGACGGGAGTATCTTCTCCTCGATCTTTGCTGAGGGGAAGGATCATTTTGTCGTGATCGACGCGTTTTCCATGGGAGATCACTATGTCGGCGTGGTACTGCGCGGCAGTAAAGATATACAACGTGCTTTCCGACTGAATATTTTCCTGACCGTCTCGACGGACATTCTCTGCATTGCAGATGCGGAAGGGCGCTTTGTTCGCGTAAACGAAGAATTTTCAAATAGCTTGGGCTATGCGATTGAGGATGTCGAAGGCACTCCGCTCCTCGAATATGTTCATCCGGAAGATCTGAAGCCGACGCTGGATGCGGTACAGCGCCTCAATTCGGGCGAACCGGTGCCGCATTTTATCAACCGGTACCGCACCAAGTCGGGCGAGTACCGGTATCTTCAGTGGAAGTCGATCCCCTTCCCGCCCTACATCATCGCATCGGCGCGGGATATTTCCGATGCGTTTTCGTTGTCCCTGAGTCTTGAGAAGGAATTTACTACGGATGGGCTGACCGGCGCCGCCAACCGCAAGTTTTTCGAGCACGAGGCGAAACGCCTGATCGGTCAATTCTCCAAAAAGGGCATCGTCTCTACGCTCCTGATGGTCGATCTCGATCACTTTAAACGTGTGAACGATACCTACGGCCACCCGGTCGGCGACAGCGTCCTGATCTCTCTGGTAAAGCTCCTTACCGCAAATTGCCGGACCACGGACACGGTCGCGCGCGTCGGCGGCGAAGAGTTTGCCGTCTTACTTCCGGGCGCCGGAACCGCCAGCGGATTCACCGTCGCGGAGAAAATGCGTGAGTCCGTCGAAGCCTTTGATTTCGAAGGCGTCGGGCACGTCACCGCGAGCTTCGGGGTCGCGGAACTTATCGCGGAAGACGACCTTCAGCGCTGGTATACGCGCGCTGACACCGCCCTGTACTTAGCCAAAAACAACGGCCGAAACCGAACCGTCACCTCCGATATGCTGTACCTTTCGGACGAGCGGATCGAGATTATCCCTTGGCAGAGCGAATTCGAATCCGGAAACTCAGCAATCGATTCGGAGCGCAAAGCGTTGTTCCAAACCGGCAAGAAACTCTTGGAAGCATACTATTATCAATATCCCGAGGAAGAGGCTCGCCTTCTTGAAGAATTATGCCGCCTTTTAGCCGAGCATTTTGCGCACGAAGAACGGATCTTAGCGGACGCCGGCTATTTGGATCTGGACGCGCATCGGGAGATCCACAATTCTCTTTTGTCGAGCGCGACATTCTGGAACTCGCTTCAGAGGAAAGAATCTTTTCGAACCGGAGCCTTTTACGCATTTCTGATCAACAAGGTCATCCACGATCACCTGGTCCGGGAAGACGCGAAGTATTTCCCGCTTCTAAGGGAGCAAAAGAAAATCTGAAGAAACCGGAAGCGCCGCCAACCCGGATGAATCCCGGCCCGGTCGGATTCATCTCTTTTCTTTTCACCGTTGCTTTCGATTGTTCTTCGTCTCTTTGTTCATCGCGCTTTTCTTGTCTATAATAGACAAAACGCCGCATGTAACACGAAACGCAATTCAAATGTTACATTCTGAAATCAGGACTTGATGGTATCGAAATGGGCTTGCCCGTATCATGAACTCATCAAGAACGGAGGAAAAAGAGATGAGCATCGGAAATAAAATCGCGGATGCGCGAAAAGAAAAGAACCTGACGCAGGAACAGCTCGCCGACATGATGTCGGTCACGCGGCAGTCGATCTCCCGCTGGGAATCGGATCTGTCGTACCCGGAGATGGAGAAGATTGTCCTTCTCGCAGAGGTGCTGGATGTGAGCTGTGACTTCCTTTTAAATGACAGCTATGATCAAGCCAAGCCGGGCGCGGTCGGCAAGAGCGCCGTCACCCGCCTGCTTTACGGACTGAAGGGCAAGAGGGTCAAGCTGGCGCTTTTCGAAGCGGATTACGAGATCGGAAATGCGGTCTGCACGATCGTCGATTTCGACGGTCCGTGGATGAGCGTTGAGTTTCAAAAGAGCAAAAAGACGATGACGAAGATCCTCCCGGTTTCTTCCATTCAATCGATCAGCATCGAGGCGTAAGGGGGAATCAATATGGAATCCATGGGCTATTTTGCCTTTATTTTGGCTGTAATCGCGCTCGCAAGGTGCACCAGCCTTAACACACAGGTTCGAGAACTAAAGTACAACATCCATGGCGCCGGCATCGGACACACGGAAACGGCCTCGCTGCGGGAGATCCTCGAAAAAAGCATCGGCAAGACCGCAGACCTGAAGATTGAAACGATCGGATTGAGTTTCGGCGCCTCTCTATCGGATTGCCAAATCCTCGAGGTCGATGAGGAGTGGGCACTGGTCCTTACCGGCAAGAAACAGGAAAAAAAGCTGGTCCGCATCCAGAGCATTCGAGGCGTCAATTTGAAAGATTGAGGAGATTTTCTATGACAGTGGCTATTCTTCAGAGAAAAAGCAGAGGCTGATTATATGACCTTTGAAGACTGAGGTGATACTGCAGATCATGCTTCTAGGTTGAATCAATAGCCTTGCGAATAAGATAAGGGGCTGTCTCTCAACTTTCGTTTTGAGACAGCCCTTTTTATTATTTGAGCAGAAGATTTATCTGTATTAATTCATCATTCCCTCTGCCCGTCGCTGACGAT
>DUPM01000002.1 GCA_012838315.1 Clostridiaceae bacterium | reverse complement strand
TTTGCCAGAGGAGTTCGTCTGTATCTGAGCGATTCATGAGCGCGGTCACGACGTATAGTGTGAATTCGTCGCATGCGGCAAGTGTCAATAGACTTTGGGTGATTTCTTCTTCACCCTCGGTTTCCATGATGCCCAGCAAGGCGACGCCCAGTTTGACGAGCTCTTTGTCCGTAGATTCAAACGCCAGGCGGCACGCGTATGCGGCAAAGTTTGCTAGGATAATGCCGCGGCTGTTGCCGCTGATGTCCTGTATGAGATGATCGACCAGACTGAGTGCCGTGTGAGTCCGGACGAGTTCGATTAGTCGAGGGTTCGGCTTGGTGCCGTGTTTTTTGACGTCTTTACGGATGATCTTCGATACTTCTGCCGCAATATCGGGAGCTTCGGTGACGCCGAAGTGGTAGATGCGTATACCGTCTTCTGCGCCGTTTGCGAAACGAACAACTTTCGGGAGGCCGGCATCTTGAGAGGCACCCGGGTCGCCAGCGGTGCCGACGGTGCCGGGGTTGTTTGGATCGGCCGCTGACTCTGCCGCAGGTTCCGATTCGCTAACATTCGCGCCCACGCGCACGCTCCCACCCTCTATCTCGGCAGTCTCCGATTGCGCCAATTCAAAATCTCTCGGCAACGTGCCGTCGGGCTGCAGTGCATCAACAATCCTGTCAAAAATACTCTGTGGCTTCATGGTTGGGCCTCCTCCAGTTTTTTGAATGTCACAAACTGTTCTTTGAGCGATATTTTGCCAACGGTGTAGCCGATGGCTTTGGCTTCCTTTTTCGCGTTCAAAAACGAGTGGTCGATCGGAAATCAAATCCCAGAACCGATGCTTTGTCGTCAAAACTCATGCGAAAATGCTCGCGACGGTCTTTTCGAGATGGTGCCACAACGACTCGTATTTGCTCATTTCTGTTGCCTCAGTATTCTGAAGGATTTTCATTGATTTTGCAATCCTTGTTCCGCCTTCTCTGCTTCGCTGCCGTACCGTATTGTCTTGTAAACGGTTACGGCAATATCGATGGCGGCTAATAGGATGATGAAGGTCAATAGAATATTCGAAAATCCGATCCCGTCAAAACAGGTCGCGCAGACGAAATCGCTTGGCTTTTCGTCCAAAAACAGCTGCAGCTCGAAGCTGAAGGCCGGGTTCCAGACCGGCAAAATTTTCAATACGAAAATGGCAATTGCTGCTTGCGCAACGCCCGTGATGATTGTGCTCACCATGACCTTGATATTGTAACGTCCGATGATGAGCTTCAAGATGGCATCCGCCAGGCCAATCGCCAAGCTGATTAAAAGAAACGGCAGAATAATGTTCCATTTGTCTAGATTGAAAATCGGGATGGTCTCGATAACATCGTCTTTGAACCATGTGATGCCCATGAGCTGTGGTGCAAAGATGATTAGCGCCGCAAAGATGATCGAAAACACGATGTCGACGATGCTGTCGCTTCTCGGAACGAGTGCTTTTTTCGATGGGACAGCAGTGAGCTTTGCCGGTGTCCACACGCTTTTTTCGCCGGTCGGCTTGTCGGCAAGATCCGCCGTCGTCCATGCCTTCTCTTTGGCTTCGTCGAGGTCGACCTTCTGGCGCTCCATGATGGCAAACACCAGCGTGACGCTCCCAAATACGCCGATGACCGAGCTGATCATGCTGCCGAGCCCTTGCGAAAAGGCCCGCGCTCCGACTCGGATGCCGTCCGAAAGGTCGGCAATGTCGCTGGCAGAGTAGCCTTCGAACAAGGCCTGAAGTAGCACAATGACAAACACCGAAATCGCCGTGCACATGAGTGCGATTTTCAATACGGTCAAGTACGTTGCGTAATACGTCGGCCCAATCAGAAAATTGCTTTCTCCGCTATACTTTTTAGCAAATTCTGCCGGGTCGCCCAGGGCGATCAGCGCTGATTCGACGCTGCCCTTTTCGTCAGCCATATCGCTGATCAGCTCGCGAAGTTCCATCGCCACGTCCTCCCGCTGCGCTTTCGGCAGTCGACGGGTGACCTGATAAATATAGCGTTCGGTGAGTTCTTGATGATTCTCATTCATGGGGATACCTCCTCGGTGATATGTGTCATGGCCTTCACCATCTGCTGCCATTCCTCAAGCAGAACGTCATAAATCTCATTGCCATTGCTCGTCCGATGATAATACTTCCTCGGTTTTGCGCCGTCCGTCTCCCACCGGCTCTCCAAAAGCCCTTGACTTTCCAAGCGCCGCAGCAGCGGGTACAACGTGTTGGGCTCTATCGAAACGCCCAGCTCCTGCAGGCTCTGCACCAACGCGTAGCCGTACTTCGGCGTGTTCATCCGGCTGAGAACGGAGAGAACGAGCGTGCCTCTTCGAAGCTCTAATCGCAAATTATCCAGCAAATCTTTGTCGATACTCATTTCTGATCACCTCGCAATTACAATATACTGTGCGTCACACACTATTGTCAATATGAGAATAATATAATTGGAGAGATTAGCCAACTGAGAAACGTTACGCGAATCTCAATTACCGACTAAATCAGCATAACACGCTGTTTAGGCGGTAGTCAGGTATCTCGAAAATTTCACTTTTCGCGGAAATACCGACTAAATTAAATACACCGACTTGGCGGAGCCACGATTCCAGCGGATGTTAGCCAATCGTCTGGAAAAGCGAGCCCGCGCTCCTCCATAGCAAGCCAGATCGATGTGAACGCGTTTGAGTAGGTTCGCCGGTTCGCCGGTTCACCTACTCGAATTTGATACTTAAGGAATTCTTTCTCCTTGGCTCTCACTCACCGGAACGCTGACTCAAATTGGCACGGATTACTCACTAAATCAGCAAAACTCTCTGTTTAGTCGGAAATTCACGTTTTTATACGTATTAGTATGTGATGCCAGCTTTTTGCGCGAAAAACTCGGGCCTTCGACGCCGGGCCCATGCACACGAAAAAACCGCCTCCGACACTTGACCGAAAGCGGCACTTCCAAAGTATTTCATGATATATCAGTCTATTGTTCAACGTACGAAACTTTAGAACTCAACAGATTCATTTTAGCTATGCGTCAAATACACCACCAGCACTCGCACAAACACATACGCCGCCGGCAACAAGAAAACTGAACCTTGAATAATGAAAACCGCCGGAATCACCGTCTGCTTATTCTCTCTTTTGTTTTTTCGAAAAAAAACAATTCCCAACGACAGCATCGCCGTCCCAATGTAAGTGATGACCATCAAAATAATTCCGATAATATTCAGGATAATCAATCCCATTAGGACCGTACCAAATGCCATATAAATATCTCCACTTTTTCGCCGGTCTTCCGCCGCGATCGCATTGACTGTTTGACTCAGCGATAATTATACGCTTTGATCCATCGACTGTGCCGAGACAACCGAAACCAGCGCTTAGACTCAGCGATAATTATACACTTCGATCTGCATCAAGTTCCAGCACTGTTCATTCGGATCTTTTCGCTCGTCATTTAGAAGATAAATACGCGAGACGAGATACGCACGCTGTCACATATTTTTTCGATAATTCATGTTTTCGGATCGGGGCTCCCACGA
>DUPM01000163.1 GCA_012838315.1 Clostridiaceae bacterium | reverse complement strand
TTTGATGGTTTTCGTGAGAAAGCTCAAGTTGCTTGCCCAAGCCACATTATCGATCTTTTCGTGTGAAAGAAGGGAGGCAACGATCGCTTCCGACAGATGAAGATGTTGGACGGTTGGAAAATGTATGGAGAAATATGCAATTTTTGCGTTTCGCGGGGATCCGGTATGTTTTACGCATGTGATGCTGAACGCACTTGATCTGGATGCCAAGGGACACGATGTTAAGGTTATTCTTGAAGGCGAAGCAGTGGAATTGGTACAGACGATGCGAGAAGGCGAAATACGTCTGTTTGCTGAGATGGAGAGCAAGGGCTTAATCGACGCGGTTTGTCGTGCATGTTCTGCGACACTCGGCGTGTTGGAATACAATGAGAAATCCGGCCTTCGAATGGCGGGTGAGATGAGCGGGCATGTGGCTTTTTCGACTTATACCGACCAAGGGTATACGATAATTACGCTATAACTTCAAATACTTTTGTAAAGAGTATAAGCATATCGGTCGCCATAAGGCGGCCGTTTTTCTTTTCTGACAATTGCTGTAAGTGTTATTTAAGCTACGGAAAGGCATAATGGAAAAAAAGCACGATGCGAGGGAGATAACGCATGGATATGAAGCGGATATTGAGAGTCGATGGTCTGAAGAAAACTTATGGAGAGGGCGAAAATCGGACCGAGGCGCTTCGAGGCATGTCTTTTGATGTTCTCGAAGGTGAATTTCTCGGAATTATGGGTCCGAGCGGTTCGGGCAAGACTACACTCCTGAATTGTGTGGCGACGATGATTTCTCCAACAGGAGGCCGAATATTTTTGGACGATCAGGATGTCTGTCAATTTTCCGGAAAACAACTGGCCGAGTACCGAGGCAACAAGATTGGATACTTGTTCCAAGAGTTCGAGCTGTTGGATAATTTGACAGCTGCTGAGAATATTATTTTGCCGTTGTCGCTTCACGGCATCAGTCGAATGCATGCGGAAATGTCGCTCGATAAAATGGCTGAAAGATTGGATATTAAGGATACGCTCCATAAATTTCCGGGGCAACTGTCCGGCGGACAGAAGCAACGCGTTGCGGCTGCGAGGGCTTTGATCAGCGAGCCGAGCATTGTTCTTGCGGATGAACCAACCGGCGCATTGGACAGTGCAAATGCAAAAATTCTGATGGACAAACTTTTAAATATCAACGTCACCGAGAAAAAGACCATTATGATGGTGACGCATGCGGTCGGTGCGGCAAGCTACTGCTCCAGGATTTTGTTTATTCGAGACGGCGAAATTTCTCACGAGTTGCGCAAAAAACAGGACGAGGATTCGGCCTCGTTTTATGATCGAATCGTCGAGGTCGTCGCACAAGTCGGAGGGGGTAGCGCGCATGTTCTTTAAGCAAGTTCGACGCAATGCCGCAAAAAATCGAAAAACGAATGCATTGTTCTACTTCTCGTTGATAGTTGCCATCGTCGCATTCTACACGCTGCTTTCTCTGGGAGAGCAAGACGTCATTCGCTATTTGAGGCATTTTGAGAGTGATGCGATTAATAAACTACTGCAATTAATTCCAATCATTTATGGCATATCGCTGTTTTTTGTATATTACTTAGTGTACTTTGCGTGTCGGTTTCAGTTGGAATCACGAAAAAGAGAGCTTGGACTCTATTTAATGATGGGGATGCGAAGGCTTCGCTTATTTGGCCTTCTGATGACCGAGACGCTGTGGAACAGCGTGGTCTCAATAATAATCGGATTGCCGCTCGCGATACTTCTGACAGAAGTCACCGGATTGGCGACTGTGAAATGGATTGGAATTGATGTATTAGAACATCGAATTGCATTTTCTCCTTTTGCCCTGGGCATGACGATTATGGGATTTTTGGGCGTCCAGTTTTTTTCAATGATTCGATTAAGTTATTTATATTCTTCAATGGATCCGATGACGTTGCTGAATGCCGAGGCTGAGAAGAAGCAAAAGAAGACAACCACTATGAGGGCGTGGATTTCGTTTGCTTTAGGTGTCGGATTATTGATATATGCTTACTATCTGGGTATTAATAAAATGCATTACCTGAGATCGAGTATCACTGTTTTGATCGTTATATTGGGCGCATGCGGAACGTTGCTTTTTTTCAAGGGCTTGGCAACGTTTATTGGTAAATGGACTTCGATCCGGCAGCACAGTAGATCCGGTCTTTACGTATTTACATCGCGGCAACTTCAGGAAAATGTATTGTATCAGAATCGCACGATGGCGGTATCCTCGCTGTTAGTCCTTATGGCGCTGGCGTGCTTGGCGTATGGTATTAGTGTTGCCGGGGCACGAGGTTCAAGTGAAAACAGAAGGGTCGATTTTTCGATACAGGCGACAGAAGAGCAATTGATTGTATTGATGCACGATCCTCAGTTTGAATCTCAAATAAAATCCGCCTATCCGATGAAAGCGGAAAATACTGATCTGGAAAAGATAGATTTTTCGTGGGGAAACTATTCTGAATCAGTTAATAGAGTATCCGATCCTGAAGCCAGACAATATCTTGAGAATGATTTAAAATATTTATATGAGCCATACCTTATTCCGGAGAGTAGTTTTAATGCTCTGCTTGAGGCAAACGGACAGAGGCTGCTCGATTTGAACGACAATGAGGCGGTATTCTATTCATCCGAAAGTTTCAGCAGGCCATTTATTAACGCCCTTTCGAAAATGCTTCCGCAGGGCATATACGTTGAATTGGATCATCAGAAAATACAGTTAAGGGAAGAGGTATATTCGCTCAACATCGTATCCGATCAAACGATTACGCTATCAAAAGCGTTGGTGGTCAAGGACGATCTATACGATCTCGCTGTTCGGGATCCGGACGGGATTCTGTGCGTGAATCTCCATCTCAGGGAAGACGTTGTCGAGGAGAAAGGATTGATGAATGCGCTTGCTGACGTGAGCAATATTCTGAATGCGAGTAACATTGAACATGAGTCTTTTCTCAAGGGAATAGGTCGAAATATGTTTTATATGATAGCAGGAAGTTACTTGACTATTTATTTGGGTAGTCTCTTCTTAATAATCGCCAACACAGTCATGGGGCTTCGATTTCTGATTATTCAGAGGGGAAATCTTCAGAGGTACCGCACATTAATGCTCATGGGTGCACAGATCTCGGAGTTGATTCTGTCTGCGAAGCAACAAGTTCGTCTGTATTTTGGATTAACGATCGGCGTCTCATGTATCAGCGGTTATTTTGCCGTTCGAACACTGTTTGCCAGCTTTCTCAAGCTTGAAGCCATTTCAAGCATCAAACTGGTCTATATATTCGCGGCGGTCGCGGCCGTCGGCTTTCTTGTGATAGAATTCGG